>JALOKP010000144.1 GCA_025456425.1 Acidobacteriota bacterium
CAGAAGGAGAAGTTCGAGCGCGGGATCGCCTCGCTGCGCCAGGACGCCCTGGACGCCGACGCCAGCAACGAGGCGGCCGAGAGCGACTTCGGCTCGATCGTCGAGCTCGAGCAGGTGACCGGCCGGTCGGCCGGGCAGAACAGCATCGCCTACTACGCCGGCGCGATCGCGGTGATGTTCCTGATGCTCTCGTGCGCCAGCACCGCGGCCCACCTGATCGAGGAAAAGGACGCCGGGATCCTCGACCGGATCCTGGCCGGCCCGTCGGGCCTGGCGCCGCTGCTGCGGGCCAAGTTCCTGTTCCTGGTGCTGATGGGGATCGTGCAGATCGGCGCGATCTTCGTCGTCGCCTGGCTGCTGCGCGGGGTCGACCTGCCGGGCCACTTCGCCGGCTGGGCGATCGTCACGGTCGCCGCCGCCGCGGCCGCCGCCGGCCTGGCGCTGGCGCTCACCGCCGCCAGCCGCACCCGCCGTCAGGCCCACGCGGTCTCGACGATCGGGATCCTGATCCTGTCGGCGATCGGCGGCAGCATGGTGCCGCGCTTCTTCATGCCGAAGTGGATCCAGGACCTGGGCTGGTCGGCCTGCTGCTGGCCGTCGGCGTCGGCGGGTTCGTCGTGGCGCGCCTGCTGACCCGCCGCTGGGAAACCCTGTAGGGGCCGGCACGGAGGCCGGCCCCTACAGCGTCGAGATGTCGATCACGAAGCGGTACTTCACGTCGCTCTTCAGCATCCGCTCGTAGGCCTCGTTGATCTGGTCCATCCGGATCAACTCGATGTCGCAGACGACGTCGTGCTTCCCGCAGAAGTCGAGCATCTCCTGGGTCTCGGCGATCCCGCCGATCAGCGAGCCGGCGAGCTGGCGGCGCGGCAGCAGCAGGTTGAGCGCGCGCACCGGCTGCGGATCGGGTGGCGCGCCGACCAGCACCAGCGTGGCGTCGAGCTTGAGCAACCCCAGCAGGGCGTTCAGGTCGTGGTCGGCCGAGACGGTGTCGAGGATCATGTCGAAGCTGCCGGCATGCGCGGCCATCTGCTCGGCATCCTTCGAGATGACCACCTCGTCGGCGCCGAGCCGCCTGCCGTCCGCGATCTTCGACTCGCTGGTGGTGAAGAGGACCGTGTGCGCGCCGAAGGCGTGGGCGAACTTGACCCCCATGTGCCCCAGGCCCCCCAGCCCGACGATCCCGACCTTCTTCCCCTGCCCCGCCCCCCACTTGCGAAGCGGCGAGTAGGTCGTGATCCCGGCGCAGAGCAGCGGCGCCGCGCGCGCGGGGTCGAGGTTCTTCGGGACCCTCAGCGTGAAGGCCTCGTCCACCACGACCTTCTCGGAGTAGCCGCCGAAGGTCATCCCGCCCAGGTGCGCGTCCGGCCCGTTGTACGAGAAGACCGGGCCGTTCAGGCAGAACTGCTCGAGGTGCTGCGCGCAGCTCGGGCAGGTGCGGCAGGAGTCGACCAGGCAGCCGACGGCCGCCAGGTCGCCGACCGCGAAGCGGGTCACGTCCTTCCCGACGCGCGTCACCCGTCCCAGCATCTCGTGGCCCGGCACCAGCGGGTAGCTGGTGAAGCCCCACTCGTTGCGGGCGTAGTGCAGGTCCGAGTGACAGACCCCGCAGTACTGGATCTGGATCTCGACATCGCGGGCCTGCGGCTCGCGGCGCTCGATCGAGAATGGGACGAGCGGGGTCGTGGCGGAGTGGGTCGCGTAGGCACGGGTCGGCATCGGGGGTCCTCAGGTGCGATGGGGTTCGTGTCTGCCGGGCGGGCCGGCACGGAGGCCGGCCCCTACGAACGCGTCAGGTCGAAGACCATGACCTCGGCCGGCTTGCCGTCGCGCCAGGCGGTCCACTCGGCGACGATGTGGTTGGCGTCGACGAAGGTGAGCGAGGCGGCGTGCATGTGCATGTCGGAGAGCTTCATGTTGGTGCCCGACAGGAAGTCGAAGCGGAAGGTCTTTCCGTCGCTCCCGGCCAGCTTCATCGTCGGCTGGTTGCCGGCGGCGCAGTAGTGGGTCAGGCGCACCTCGGAGCCGTCGAGGTAGTAGACCGTCACCATCTCGTGCGGCGTCCCGGGGAAGAGCGTCTCGATCAGCGCGCTGCCGCCGCCGGTCAGCCTGTAGGTCACGGTCGAGGCCGAGGCCTCGCCCCCCTTGGGGCCGGCCGTGCCGGTCCAGGTCCCCTCGAGCGACTTGAGCTTGTCGAAGGTGGAGCTCGCCGGCTTCCCGGCGGGCATGGCGTGGTCGTGGTCGTGCTGGGCGAGGGCCGCGGGCGCGGCCAGGAGCCCGGCGAGGGCGAGCAGAACGAGCGTGGTGCGGCGCATGGCAGGTCCTCCCTGAAGGCGACTTACTGACTGACCCGGAGCGATTATACCCGCGCCCCGGCCGCCGTCACGCCTGGTAGAGGTCGCGGTTCCGGCGCAGGTAGACCGTCCCCGCCACGAGCAGCAGGACCCAGAGGACGATCGTCAGGATCAGCGCCGGCCAGACCCAGCCCGGGACCGTGGCTCGGACGAGGTCGGAGACGGTGGCCTTGGAGGAGATCCGCCCCGACTGCTGCGCCGCCTTCAGGCCGAACTCGGCCAGCCCCCAGAGCCGCTCGCGCGGCCACATCGCGGCGATCGTCACCAGGAACCCGATCCAACCCGCCGCCGGGAAGTACCAGGTCACGAAGCGCCGGCGAGTGAACAGGCCCCAGGCGGCCACCAGCAGCAACACCCCGGCCAGCGCCGCCGCCACCACCGCCGCGGGCGGCGTGCTGAAGCGCGCGATCGTGTCGAAGAACGGGAAGACCGGGAGCTTCCGCGCGATCGTCGGTGAGAGCTGCGCGGCGACGACTGCTCCCAGCACGGCCAGGCCGGCCGCACCCGACAGCGCTCCCAGCACCTTCCCGAAGCCCAGCCCTCGGGCGTCATGCGCTCCGCTCATCGGCCGGGCCTCAGGTCAGCTTTTCGGACCAGACGCGGTCCTCGAGACGCTGCATGATCTCGTCGGCGACCGCTTCCGGGTCGCGCCCCATCGGCTCGACGATCACGTCGGCGCTCTCGTACTCCGGGCGCTGCGCCTCGTAGAGCGTCGAGAAGCGCTCGTTGTTGGGGTCGTCGATCCGCAGCAGGCCGTGATCGAGCGCGTCCTTGAGGCACTCCTCGAGCGTCGAGTCGACGAACACCGCCACGCCGAACTGCTGCATCGTCCGCCGGTTCCCGCGGTCGATGAAGGTCCGGTGGCCGGTCGAGATGATCGCCGGCGGGCCGGTCGACACCGAGACGACCGCGCGGCGCTCGCGCTGCCGGTAGCCGCTCTCGCCCTCGTTCCGGAACAGCTCGGCCAGCGACATCCGCGCCGCGGCCTCGACCACCTGGTCGGTGTCGAAGTGCGGGCGGTCGACGCGCTCGGCCAGCACCTGGGCGATGTCGCGGGTGCGCGACCCGATGAAACCCACCACGAAGATCTTGTCGGGGATCATGGCTCAGTGTCCTTTCTCGTCCGTCGCGGGGGGCGCGGCAGCGGCCGCCGCGGGGGCGGTCTCGCCGGGCCCGTGGTCCACCCAGCCCTTCTCGCCGGCGCGGACCGGGAACGGCAGGCGGTTCTCCTCCGGCGTGCGCGGGCAGCGGTAGATCGTGCGCCCGTACGCGCACAGCGGATGGTAGGCCTGGTTGAAGTCGATCACGTACCAGTCGTCCGGGCGGGCCTCGAGGTCCAGGTAGCGCCCGGCGCCGTAGGTCTCCTGGCCGGAGGTCGCGTCGAGGAACGGCAGGAAGAGGTTCCCCCAGTCCTCGCGCGGGATGTCCTTGTCGCGCAGGCTGTAGACCTGCAGGCGGTGCCGCTTCCCGTCGCGCGTGAACTCGAGGTAGCCGGCCTTCACCGCCGGCCGCTCCTTCCCCATCGTGGTAATGATCTTGATCGGCGGCGGGTCGGGATAGCGGCGCAGCTTCGCGGCGAAGCGCAGGCCTGCGTCGTAGGGGTAGTACTCCAGCGCCGTGAACGAGGCGCGCAGCTCCTCGGGGATCGCGCTGTCGGCGTCGGTCTTGAGGATCTCGTCCTTCTTGGCCCGGTCCTTCCCGATCGCCTCCTCCGACGCGAAGGCCAGGTCGGCCGGGGGCTGCTCCTCGGGCGGGGCGCCGCCGCCGCAGGCCGCGGCGGCCAGCGCCGCCAGGGCGAGCGCGGTACGGAGCACGCCGGACGGCGCAGCAGGGGCTCGGTGTCGCTTCACGGACGGCGGCTCGGGTTGGGCATGGGTGCCTCGGGTCAGGTCCCCGGGGAGCGGGAAACGGAGAAGTCTACCGGGGGGGACCCGAATCGTCATCCTCGGGGGACGGGCCCGTGGAGAGAGCCCCCGGGGCCCCCCCGCCGGGGGCGGCCGGGGCCTTCCGCCCGTCGAGGGCCGCCAGCCGCCTCCGGGCCAGCGCCCCGGCCGAGTCGCGAGGGAACTCGGACTCGGGCCCCGCAACGACGCGGCGGTAGATCGCCTGAGCGCTCTCCGGGCGATCGAGTTGCTCCGCGATCCGGCCGAAGACGTACCAGGCGTCAGGATCCGGATCGACCAGCCCCACGGCGTCGAGGTAATCCCACGTGGTGTCGCGGGCCTCGACCAGCTGCCCCGCTTCGGCGAGGGCCACGGCCCGGGTGTGCCGCGCCGCCCCGCTGAGTTCGCCCCCGAGTTCCGTGGCGGCGTTGAGCAGGATCAAGGCGTCGGCCGGATCGCCGCCACTCGCCAGCAGAGCCCACGCCGCGTTGTTCAACTCGGGCCCCAGCGTCGCGCTGGATTCGACGCCGGAGGCTTCGTCGCGGCTCGCGACGGCGGCGATCAGTTTCCGCGCCTCGCGGACCGAGCCCGGCCCGTCTCCAGCGAACGACAGCGCCTGGACGAGGCAGCGTCGGGCCACGATGTCGTCGGGGTGCTCGGCCAGCTCCCGCTCCGCCCGGCGCGCCGGACCGCCGGCGTCGCCAGCTTCGATCGCCGCGACGCATGCCTGCAGTCGCGCAGTGGGCGACGTCGGATGCAGCGCCAGGATGCGGCGGGCGATCTCGACCGTACGCTCGTCCTCGCCCAGGGAGTAGGACGCGTCTCGGAGCGCGATGAGGAGGGCCGTCCGACGCAGAGGATCCTGCGTCCTCTCGAACGCCGCCTCGAGGATCGGCGCCGCTCTTTTCGCCGTTCTCGGGGTGGTGAGCAAGGCGGCCGCGGCCGCCCGGATCTCCTCGACGGGGCATCCCTCTCCGCAGGGCCAGAGGCGCAGGAAGGGATCGCAGAAGACCGGATCGGCGTCGGCGCACGCGGCCAGGGACGATTCCTCCCCCGGTTTCCGCTCGTTCCCGGTGATGTCTTCCCACGCCCAGTCGAGCCACTGTCGCGCCGCAGCCGGGTCGTCGCGCCCCAGGGCCCAGAGCGCCTGGTCGGCCATCCGCTCCGCGCTCTGCGTCAGGGCGAGGACCCTGAGTTCTCCCTGCTCCGGAACGAGATACCCAACGTCCTCGACGCCGTAGTTCCTCCGGGTGACCCGGAAACCGATCTCCTTGGACCCCTCGACCTCGTAGGCGGCCGATGCCTCGCAGAACCACACGAAGTGGGAAGGACGCATGTCGACCAGGCGCGGGTCCTTCCCTTCCGCCAGGGCGATCAGCCGCCGCTCGAACGCCTCACGGCCCGCATTCGCCGTCGCGTCGTAGGTCCGGCGCGACCACCAGCGGGCGGAGAAATCGTCCATCGCCCGCCGGGAGTGAAGGGAGCGGTGGAACTCGCGGAAGATCGAGACCGGGTCGTCCGGCGAGGCCTTGATGGCGCTCGCCTCGCGCGCGCGGAGCGCGACCCGGGCCGAGTCGGCGAGCAGGGGCGAGCCGGTCTCGGCCACCGTCCAGTCCCCGATCGTCGCGAGTTGATCGAACAACCCGAGGCCCGACAGATGGAGAGCCAGGGCCTCCTCGGCCCACCTCGTGGCCTCGGGGTCCTCCCTCGACAACGCCGCCAGCTCGGCGATCACGACCCTCGCTCCGCGGGCACCCGCCAGGGCGGTGAGCCGCCACTCCGCACGAACGCCCGGATCCACGTCGCCCTCGGTGAACGCGACGAGTTCCTCGTATCGTCCGGCGAAGGCCAGGGCCTGTGCGAGCGGTGCATCGATTCGGCGATCTCCCGTCGTGCTCCGGAGCTCCTGGTAGACGGTGATCGCGGCCCCGACTTCCGCGCCCTCGCCGAACATCGCCCCGTCGGCATCGCGCTGCAGCAGTTCGGCGAGCGCAAGGCCGGCGTCCACGTCGAGCGGATCCAGCTTACGCGCCCGCTGCCAGGCCGCGACGGCGCCGGCCCGGTCGCTTCCCGGGAAGTGCCGCCGCCCGATGGGATCGTGCTCCAGCACGAAGGCGAGCGCGGACCAGGCGGCGACGCTCTCAGGGTCGGTCTCGACCGCACGGCGGGCTTCGGAACGGGACGGTTCGCCCAGGCCGACCCGAAGCAGCACGTGGGCCAGGACGATACTCGGAGCGGGTTCCGCGGGACAAAGCGCCTGCAGCTCGCGCGCAGCCGCGGCGGCCGATCGCAGGTCTCCTCGCGCAACTCCGACCTCGATCGCCTCGATCCGCGATCGTTCAGCCAGCCCATTCAGGCGGCACGGCCCGGCGCCCGCCTCGTCCGAGAGACCGGGAGCCGGGAACGCGAGCAGGAGCAGGACCGCGGCGACCTTGGACATCGCGCGGTGATGGTCTCGCCGCGCGGGCCGCGCTGTCAACGGCGAGCCGGTCGGCTCAGTAGGAGGCGACAGCCTCGTCTGCGGTCGGGAAGATCTCGAAGACCAGGTCCATCCGGGTCAGGGTCAGGAGGTCGTTCAGGCGCTTGCTCATCCCGGCCAGCTTGACGTTGCCGCCCGCCTTGACCGCGGCCGCCCGCAACCCCGCGAGATCCCCCAGACCGGTGCTGTCGATGAACTCGACCCGCGAGAAGTCGATGACGAGGAGCTTCTTCCCGTGGGCCATCAGCTCCCGGATCTGGTCGCGGAACTGCACGTCGGTGGGGCCGACGCGGATGTCGCCGTGAGGCGTGACCACGCAGACCGGGCCCCGCTGCTCGTGACGGATGACGACCACCGTGCTTCCTCCTTGGAACAGCGGCGTCATGATCGCACGCGGCGGCCCGCCGTGCCGCGCCGGGCGGCGCCGGGCGGCGGGTCCGGGGGCGGGCCCCGTCACCAGCCGACCGGGATCTTCCCTCGCAGCCCCTCCCGGTTCCGGAACAGGACGTGGCCGCGGGCCCGGCCGTGGGCCCAGAGCGCCGCCGTCAGCCGGACGTCGGCCCGGCAGTAGGGCTCGACCAGGTCGAATCGCCCTTCCCGGACCCAGGCCAGCGACTGCAGCCCGTCCGCCAGCTTGGGGGCGCCCAGGGTCTCCTGGGCCAGGTGGCCCAGGCTCACCCGGAAGCCGAGGCGCTGGTGGACCAGCGTCAGCAGGTCGAGGCTCCGGACCTGCCGGATGCGCGGGCCGGCGTAAGCCTCGAGCACCGTCAGGTCGAAGCGGTCGAGGTTGAAGCCAACGACGCGGTCGGCGGCGAGCAGCAGCTCCGCCAGCGCGTCGGCGTCGCGCTCGAACCAGGTGGTGAAGAGGCCGGTCGTCGCGTCGAGCGTGACGGCGAGCGCCAGACCCATCTCGCGGATCCGGTCCCAGCCGCCGACCTCGTCGGCGCCGCGCAGCGTCTCGAGGTCGAAGAAGACCCAGCGGCCTTCGGCGGGACGCAGCAGCTCCGCGGGCAGCGGCAGCCCGTCCGGCCAATCCTCGCCAACCGTAGGGGCCGGCCTCCGTGCCGGCCCGACCGTGCCGTCCGCGAATTCGGGCCGGCACGGAGGCTGGCCCCTACGGCTGGCGTCATCCGCGGCCAGGGCTTCTCCCTCGCCAGCGGACGTGCCGGCGAAGAAGTCGTCCGGCAGGGCCCGCCCGCCGCGCACGCCGCCGTGGGCCTTCGTGCGATGCGTCGCCAGCGCCGAGGCGACCGCGCCGTCCGGCAGCTCGACCGGGCGCGGCGCAACCTCTCCCGTTGCGATCCCCAGGACGACCAGCGCGCCCAGCTTGTCGAGCGGGCTGTTCCCCGAGCCGCACTTGGGCGAGTGGACGCAGGCCGGGCAGCCGTCCTCGCACGGGCAGGCCGCG
>JALOKP010000145.1 GCA_025456425.1 Acidobacteriota bacterium
CTCGACCGCGCTGCACGCCCTCGGGCGCCTCGGGGAGCCGGACGACGTCGCGGCGATGATCGCCTGGCTGCTCGACCCCGCGCAGTCCTGGATCACGGGACAGGTGTTCGGCGTGGACGGCGGCCTGGCCACTGTGCGGACCCGGAAGTGAGCGCAGCCGGCCGTGCCGGCCGGCCGCGCCACCTGGTCGTCGTGCTGGGTGACCAGCTCGATCGCGGCGCGTCGGCCTGGGACGGCTTCGACCCGGCGCAGGACCTCGCCTTCATGGCCGAGGTGCCCGAGGAATCAACGCACGTCTGGTCCAGCAAGCAGCGGACGGCGCTGTTCCTCGCGGCGATGCGGCACTTCGCGGCGGCCCTTCAGGAAGAGCGGCTGCCGCTGACCTACCGGCGGCTCGACGACCCCGCCAACCGCGGCTCCCTGGACGCGGAGCTTGCCGCGCTGCTCCGACAGCACCGCCCGAGCCGCGTGATCGTGACCGAGCCGGGAGACTGGCGCGTGCGGGAGGCGCTCCGCGCGGCGGCCGAAGCCGCCGGCATCCCGCTCGAGATCCGCACCGACCGCCACTTCCTCTGCAGCGTCGAGGAGTTCGAGCGCCACGCGGCGGGCCGCCGGCAGCTCCGCATGGAGTACTTCTACCGCGAGATGCGGCGGCGTCACCGCGTCCTGATGGACGGCGACGAGCCGGTGGGCGGACACTGGAACTTCGACGCCGACAACCGCGGGGCATTCGGTGCAAAGGGCCCCGGACCGGTCCCCGCTCCGCTGCGCTTCGCACCCGATGCCATGACCGCGGAGGTTCTGGACCTCGTCGGCCTCCGCTTCGCGGATCACCCGGGGCGGCTCGCGACCTTCGGCTGGCCGGTCACGCGGACCGACGCCCTCGCGGCGCTCGACGCCTTCGTCGAGCAGCGGCTCCCGCTCTTCGGCCGCTACCAGGACGCGATGTGGACGGCCGAGCCGTGGCTCTACCACGCGCACCTCTCGGCGGCGCTCAACCTCAAGCTGCTCGATCCGCGGGAGGTCGTGACGCGTGCGGAGGAAGCGTGGCGCGAGGGCCGGGCACCGCTGGCCTCCGTCGAGGGATTCGTGCGCCAGGTCCTGGGCTGGCGCGAGTACGTCCGCGGGATCTACTGGACCCGTATGCCCGCCTACGCCGCCAGCAACGAGCTGGCCGCCCGGGAGCCCCTTCCTTCCTTCTACTGGACCGGCGAGACCGCGATGCGCTGCCTGGCGGAGGCGCTCGGGCAGACGCTGGAACACGGCTACGCCCATCACATTCAGCGCCTGATGGTCACCGGCCTGTACGCCCTCCTGCTGGGCGTCGAGCCGCGGCAGGTCCACGAGTGGTACCTCGCGGTGTACGTCGATGCGGTCGAGTGGGTCGAGCTGCCCAACACGATCGGGATGAGCCAGTACGCCGACGGCGGTCTGCTCGCCAGCAAGCCGTACGTCGCGAGCGGCAAGTACATCGACCGGATGAGCGACTACTGCCGGCACTGCCGGTTCGATCCGTCGCGTGCGACCGGCGACGACGCCTGCCCCTTCACGACCCTCTACTGGGACTTCCTCGCGCGCCACGAGCGGCGCCTCGCCGGGAACCCGCGGATGGCGTTGCAGGTGCGCAACCTCGCGCGCCTTCCCGCCCCCGAGCGGAAGGCGATCGCGGCCGGCGCGGAGCGGCTGCGCGGCGAGGGCCGCCCGACCCGAGCCGACTGAGAGCGAGTTGGATCCCGTTGGCGTAGTCTCAGAAGGTTCGCAGCGGCCGGCAGGCCAGGTCGCTCCTGCGCGCGGGAGGGGAGCGCATGAGATCAGTCACGAAGTGGATGCCCCTGGTCCTCGGCTTCGCGGCCGGGCGCTGAGGTGCGGCGCATCCCTGTCCCGGCGGCCGCCGTCGCCGCGATCTTCGCGCTGAGCGCGTTCCTCCCCGGCCCTGCCCTCGCGTCCCGCCCCGTCACCGGCCGCGTCACGGCCGAGGAGACCGGGGCCGCGCGCCCCGGCGTGACGGTCGGCGCGACCCGCCTGTCGGTGGCGGAGTCGGTCGCGCCCGACACGCCGATTCCCGTCGAGTGGACCGCCGTCACCAACGCGCTGGGCGACTTCCGCCTCGACCTCGACGAGACGCAGCCGGGGATGGACCGGCTGCTCGTCTTCACCTTCCACCACCTCGTCTTCAACGAGCTGTACGGCGGGGTCGACGCCTCCGGGATCGCGCCGCGCCGCGCCGACACCGCGCGGCCGGGCGTCCGGCTCGTGAACCTCGCGGCCGGCCCGGCCGCCGGCGTCGACTTTCGCGTCGCCGGGAACCGGCGGCTCGAGCGCGTGCCGATGCGCGACGGGATCACGACCCTCGCGACCGACGTCTCCCTGCCCTCGCGGCGGCCGGGCCTGCGCTGGCCGGTCCTGCTGCAGCGCACGCCGTACGCCCGCCCCGATCCGCCGCGCGCGTTCCTCGTCGCCGACTACGCGGTCGCGGTGCAGAGCACGCGCGGCCGCGAGGACTCGGACGGTGAGGACGAGGTCTTCGACGACGACGGCTGGGGCGCGAACCAGGACGGCTACGACGCGGTCGAGTGGCTGGCTGCGCAGCCCTTCGCCGACGGGCAGGTCGGGACCTTTGGCGCCTCCGCCTCCGGCATGACGCAGCTACTGCTGGCGGGTGCCGCGCCACCGCACCTGGTCTGCTCGATCGCCGAGTGGGCGTCCGCCGACCGCTATCACCACATGACCTACCCCGGCGGCGTCTTCCTGAAGAGCTTCCTCGAGACCTGGCTGGCCAACCAGGGCTCGGCCGGCAAGCTGCTCGAGTTCTGGGCCCACCCCGACGAGGACGCCTACTGGGACGAGCGCAACCTGATGCGGCGGCTCGACCGGGTCCGTACGCCGATCCTCCACGTCGGCGGCTGGTACGACCTGTTCAGCCAGGGGACGCTCGACCAGTTCCGCCGCCTCAACGCGGAGGGCGGCCCCGGCGCGCGCGGCAACCAGAAGCTGGTGATCGGCCCCTGGACCCACGGCAAGCACCAGGAGCAGGCCCACGGCGCGCTGACCTACCCGGCGCACTCGGTCTTCTCCGACTACGCGGCGCTTCGCCTGCGCTGGTTCGACTTCTGGCTCAAGCGGAAGGACACCGGCGTGATGGACGACCCGCCGGCGCGTGTCTACACCATGGGACCCGGCCTGCCGGAGGGCGCGACCGCGCCCGGCAACGCGTGGCGCACCCGCGCCGACTGGCCGCCGGCCGCGACGCCGACTGCGTTCTACCTGCAGCCGGACGGCTCGCTCTCGCGCGTCGCGCCGGTGGCGCCCGGAACCAGCGAGACGGTCTACCTGGCGGATCCGGCGCAGCCGGTCCCGACGCGCGGCGGCGCGAACCTCTACGCCGAGACGCTGATCGGCCCGCAGGACCAGCGCGCGGTCGACGCGCGCGCCGATGTCGTGACCTGGCAGACGCCGCCGCTCACCGCGCCGCTCGAGGCGAGCGGCCCGATCACGATGGTCCTCTACGCGTCGTCCGACCGGCTCGACACCGACTGGGTCGTCAAGCTGGAGGACGTCTATCCCGATGGCCGCGCGATGCTGGTGACTGACCTCGTGCTGGACGCGCGCCACCGCCTGGGCTTCCGCGAGGAGCGGCTGCTCACGCCCGGGCAGGTCGAGCGCTTCGAGATCCGGCTCTGGGACAGCTCGATCGTCTTCCCGGCCGGCCACCGGATCCGAGTGGCGATCCAGTCGTCGAGTTTCCCGCGCTTCGAAGTCGACCCGCAGACCGGCGAGCCGTTCCGGCAGCACACGCGCATCGAGATCGCGACCAACCGCGTGCAGCACGGCGCGGCCTGGCCGTCGCACCTGCTGCTCTCCGTCGTCGAGCCGCCGGGCAGCGCCGCCTGCCGGCCGAGCGCCGCGGTGAGCGGGCTGACGGTCGAGCGGCTCGGCGGCGGCGCGGTCCGGCTGTCTTGGAACCCGGCGAGCGATCCCTGCCACCTCCGCTACCGCGTCTACGCGGGGCTGTCCCGCCCCGAGTGGCCGTGGATCGTGCGGCGCCCGATCGCCGAGACGGCCGACACCTCGCTGGTCACGACCGACGACGGGCTCTTCTGGCAGGTCGTCAGCGAGGGAACCGACGGCGCCAACGGCCCCCACTGACAAATCGGGGACAGCTACCGTAAGTCGGTAAGCCGGACTATCCGGGGACAGCTACCGTAAGTCGGTAAGCCGAGAGGCCGACGCGATCGTGGAGCTTCGGCCGAGCCCGGTGAATCGCACCGTGCTGGCCATCCGGTCGGAGTACAGATCCATGCCGTCCCCGGATTCCTCAGCCTGTCGACTCGCGGCAGCGTTCCCCGGATAGTCTGGCTTACCGACTTACGGTAGCTGTCCCCGGATTGCCGGATTGGGGGCGCGGTTTCTTCTCGGGGCCGGGACGGCAACCGGAGGGACGGCGTTCTACCTGGTCGGCGCCCGCAACGCCGCGGGGGGGGTCGGGAGAGGCCGCCCGCTGAGCGCCGCCCCGGAGTGGCGCGTTATCGCGGAGAGGCGCGTTGCCGTGGAGGACCGGGCCGGCCGACCAACACCGCAGGCCCCGGCAGCGGTGCTACGCTGCCGGGGTGCCACCGGACCCGCTCGACGCCGCCCCCGACGAATGCCGCCTTGATCTCTCGGACACCGAGGCGGCGCTGCTCTGTCTGTCGTGCGGCGGGCGCTACGCGCGCGAGGTCGGCTCTTGCGTCACCTGCGGCAGAACCGCCCTGGCTCCTCGCGCCCGCCTACTCGCCGCCTTGCGGGAGAGCTCCCCGGACCTCCCCGAGCGTGAACTGGAGCGGCTGCGGATGGTCCGAGTCTTCGACCTTGACGACACGGCGACGATCGACACGATGCGCCGCGGCCTTCGCGCCGCGGGCACGCCGCACCTGGCCGTCTCGCGCCAGGGCGGCCTGCTCGGCCTCGGACCTGCGTCGGGCGGGGCGGTGCTCTTCGTTTCCGAGGACGACGAGCCAGGGCTGCGCGAGCGAGCGATCTCCTGGCTGCCTGCCGGAGTGAACCCGCTCGACGAGGAGACCGATCCGGAGGTGCCGCTGTCCGCACTGACCGAACCGCTGCAGCTGGCGGTGGCCCACGCGCCGCTCGAGACGCAGTGGGTGCGGGATGAGCTGGAGCACGCGGGAATCGCGTTCGCCAGCGCGCCTGGCGCGAGCGGGCAGGAGTTCTTCGTCGGCGCGGCCGACCTTGAGCGGGCCAACGAGGTGCTCGACGGGCTGGAGAGTTACATCGCCGCGCAGGCTCCCCTCGCGGAGGAGGAACTGGAGCGGCTGGCCCTCGAGGCCCAGCCGCGCGCCGTCGCGGAGGCTGCGCAGGAGCGGGCCACGCCGCGCGGGCTCGGCGGCGCCCCCAGCGACCCGAGATCCGCCGGGTCTGGCTTCGCCCGCACTGGGCGGCGCCTCCTGCTCGGCACGATCGCCGCTGGCGGCGCGGTCTACGCTGCGACCGCGGCAGCGGCGGGGCTGCCGGCGGCACTCTCGTGGCTCTGCTGCGTCGTCGCCGCGCTGCTGCTGGTGCTCGACCTCGCGAATCCCGGTCCCGGATAGCGATGCGCCCGCGCGGAAGACGCCACGCGAACGCGGCCGCCATGCGGCGCGTGACCCCACGACCTCACCAACCAGGAATACCTTGACCAGGCCTACTGGCTGGTCGGGAACGAGCCGCAGGGACCTCGACCCGACGGGGCCGTTCGATCTCGTCTCCGGTCCGCTGCCCGACGGCACGACCGGCGCCAGCGATCCCGACCCGCCCTGCAACCCGTGCTTCTACCTGCTGTGGAACGCGCGCCGGGATTGAACGCGGGCAACGCCGCGCACCGCACGACGGCCGCGGCAAACGCGGCCGAGTAACGCGCTTTTTCGCACGGTATCGTCGAAACCGCGATTGACGCTCCCCGCCCGCGCGCCGTATCAAGATGCGACGGCCAAGCCCGGCCCGCGGTGCGCCCGCCGTACTTTCGTCCTTCCGATGCGCTCGTCGCGCGAGCCGGCCTCCCGTCCCCCGAACGGAGAGCCGAGCGATGTCAGCGCAGCCTAGGGTCCTGGCGACGGCCATCTTCTTTCTCGGCGCGGCGAATGCGTGTCTCGCCGCTGACCTGACCCAGTGGGCGTGGCGCAACCCGCTGCCGCAGGGGAACCCGCTCTACGCCGCGGCCTGCTCGCCGGCGCGCTGCGTCGCCGTCGGCGAAGGCGCGCTGCTGACCTCCACCGACGGCGAGTCGTGGAGCGCGCAGCCGCTGCCGGACGGTCTGCAGTACGCGGGGGGCGTGATCTACGCGGCGGGGCAGTTCGTCGCGGCCGGCGGCTCCGGCTACGGGATCGCGACCTCGACCGACGGCCTCGACTGGACGGCGCGCGCCCCGGGTGTCGAGCTGAACGCGGTCGCGTACGGCAACGGGACCTTCGTCGCCGTCGGCCCGATGGGCGCGGTCCTCACCTCGTCCGACGGCGCGAGCTGGATTCCCGCCAGCTCCGGCTCGACGCAGAACCTGGCGGCGGTCGCCTTCGGCAACGGCCGCTTCGTCGCCACCAACGCCGCCGCGGCCGGCAAGGGCTCCGTGCTCGTGTCGACCGACGGCGTGCACTGGACGCCCGCCGAAGCCGGGACGGCGTACAACCAGGCGGTGACCTTCGGCGCCGGCCGCTTCGTCGTGGCCGGCAGCGGGACCAGCGTCGCGACCTCCACCGACGGATCGATCTGGACCGAGGCGCCGCTGGGCGCCTACGCCAACCTGCTCGGGATCGCCGCGCGGGCCGCTTCGTCGCGGTCGGCGACCAGGGTGCGGTCTACACCTCGACCAACGCGACGGCGTGGGGTCCCGGCTCCTCCCCGACCAGCGCGCCGCTGCAGGGGATCGTCTGGACCGAGGGGCGCTTCGTCGCGGTCGGCTGGGGCGGCGGGATCTACACCTCGCCCGACGGGCTGCAGTTCACGGCGCGGCAGCGCGGGACCGGTGTCGAGCTGACCTCCGGGGTCGCGGCGGGCGGCCGGATCGTCGTCGTCGGCTGGGCCGGCACGGTCCTGACCTCCGACGACGGCGTGACCTTCACGCCGCGCGCGACGCCCACCGCGAAGAACCTGCTCGGCGTGACCCGCTGCGCGTCGCGCTTCGTCGCGGTCGGCGCCGGAGGGGTGGTCCTGACCTCCGACGACGGCGCGGACTGGGCCGAGCAGCCGGCCGGCACCAGCGAGGACCTGAACGCCGTGACCTGCGGCGACGGCGTGGTGATCGCGGCCGGCAACGCCGGCACGATCGTGCGCTCGCCCGACGGCGTGTCGTTCGGGACCGTCGCGTCCCCGCCGCCGATCAACCGGCTCTACGGCGTGACGCACGGCAACGGGACCTTCGTCGCGGTCGGGATCAAGCTGCTCGATCCGACCGCGCGCACGCTGCGCTCGACCGACGGCGGCCTGACCTGGAGCCCGGCCGCCGCGCAGGCCGCGACCCAGACGCTGTGGGACGTCGAGTTCGGCGGCGGCTCGTTCGTCGCGGTCGGCGAGTACGGGACGCTCGTCGTCTCCGCCGACGGTTCGGCCTGGACCAAGCTGACGCCGCCCAGCTCGGCCTGGCTCTACGGCGTGGCGCACGGCGGCGGGCGGTTCCTCGCGGTCGGGCGGCGCGGCGCGATGCTGACCTCGACCGACGGCACGAACTGGTCGGGCGTCGCCGCCGGCACGACCGTGAACACGCTCGACGACGCGGTCCCGCTGGCCGACGGCGAGTTCCTGGCGCTGGGCCAATACGGCACGCTGCTCAAGAGCGGCGCGGTGCCGACGACGCCGCTGCTGTCGGTCGACCCGCTCGCCCTCGAGTTCGGCACGGTCACTCTGGGCGCGCACGCCGACCGGACCGTGACCGCGCAGAACGCCGGCGCCGGCACGCTGACCGGGAACTGCAGCGTGGCGCCCCCCTTCTCGCTTCCCGACGGCTGCAGCCTGTCGCTGGCCGCGGGCGCCAGCCGCGCGATCTCCGTGCGGTACGCGCCCGACGCGGTCGGCGCCGCCGCTGCGACCCTCTCCTTCGCGACGACCGGCGGCCCGGCGAGCGTCTCGCTGGCAGCGAGCGCGGCCGCCTTCGACGCCGCCCCCTCGCCGCTCGTCTTCGGCGACGTTCAACTGGGCGGGACGATCGAGAAGTCGCTCACCCTGACCAACGCCGGGAGCACGGCGCTCTCGATCGGCGCGGCCACCTCGGCCCCCTTCGCCGTCGTCTCCTCGCTGCCGGTCACCGTCCCGGCCGGGGGCAGCGCGGGCCTCGCGCTGTCGTTCACGGCGGCGGACTCCGGCACGGCGGAACGCGCGCTGACGCTCGACGCCGGCGCCGGCGGAACCCGCACCGTCCTGCTGCGCGGCGGCGGGCGGGGCCTGGTGCTGACGCCGGCGGGAATCGACTTCGGCCCGGTGATCGTCGGCTCGCGCCTGACCGCGCCGATGACCTTCTCCAACACGGCCGGCGCGGCGGTCGAGGTCGCGGTCAGCGCCCCGGCGCCGTTCGGGATCGGCGTCGCCGGCTCGGGCACGGAGCTGACCTTCACCCTGGGGCCCGGCGAGCACCGGACCGAGACCGTCAGCTTCGAGCCGCTCACTCTCGGCGCGGCCAGCGCGGCGCTCCACGTCGACGCCGAGGGGGTGGTCTCGGACGCGCCGCTGCGCGGCGCGGCGCGCGAGGCGCGGCGGCTGACGGTCGCGATCGACGGGACCGGCGCGAACCGCTCGGTCTGGGTCGACCCGTCGCATCTGCGCTGCGATGGCACCTGCGAGTACGACTTCGCCGAGGGCCAGCGCGTGCTGCTGTCGCCGTCGTACGACTACGCCACGACCTCGCTGGCCGGCTGGGGCGGCGACGCCGACTGCTCGGATGGGATCGTCACGCTCGAGGACGACCGCGCCTGCACGGTGCGCTACGTCAGCAGCCCGGTGCTGACCCACGTCAACCCGCCGCGCGGCGGCGACCAGGGGACGCTGACCGTGGTGGTCTACGGCGGCCTGTTCGGCGAGACCCCCGTCGTGACGCTGACGCGCGAGGGCGAGTTCGACCGCCCCGGCGAGTTCCTCGAGCGGCTGAGCAGCACCGTCGCCGGCGACACGATCCTGGTCCGCTTCAACCTGACCGACGCCGCGCGCGGCGCCTGGGACCTGGAGCTGCGCCGGCCCGACGGCGGCAACGCGCGGCTGACCGGCGCGCTAATGGTCGAGGAGGCGACCTACGCCGACGCCGAGCTGCACATCTCGGGCGACGACCTGGCGCGGATCGACACGCTCTGCACCAACGCGGTCGTGCTCTCCAACCTGACCAACAACGACATCGGGATCTCCGACATGTGGTTCAACGCTCCCGACGGGACGTCGTTCCAGGGCGGGTTCGTCTACGGCGACCGGTTCGGGGCGGCCGCCGTGCACCCGGCCCGGCGTACGGTCGACGAGAGCGGCCGCGTCACCTACCGTTCGATGATCGGCGAGTTGGCAGCCGGCAGCGGCGAGAGCAACGCCTACGACTTCAAGGTCCACCGCGAGGGGGAGTTCACCTTCTCGGCGGAGGTCGTCGGCGGCTTCGAGGACATCCCGCCCGAGGACCCGACGGCGGAGATGAGCGAGACCGTCGTCGACGCGACGGAGGAGCACCTGCGGATCGAGGGGACGGTCACGGGGGTCGGCGTCAACGACCCCTTCACGGCCGACCTGCAGCGGATCGGCGCGGGGGAGCCGGGCGAGCCGACCGTCGACGTCGTCGAGACCGAGACGGCGATGCTCTTGACGGCGACGATACCCGCCGAGGACCAGGAGGGGCGCAAGGCTCGCGGCTGGTCGATCTGGAAGTGGGGCTACGAGATCTCGACCAGGGGCTACAAGACCTCGCAGGACGTGCCGCGCTGCAGCAAGGCGACGCGGCAGCAGAAGGCCCAGAAGCGGATCACGAACCAGCTCCGCAACGAGGGCTCGATCACCGCCGAGGAGTACCGCGACCTGATGCGGCTCAGCGACGGGGCGACGACGATGAACTTCCTCACCTCGGTCAAGCTCCCCCCTGCGGCCTCGACCTACTTCCCCTTCCTCAGGGGCGTAATGGACTCGGCCTGGGAAGGCCGGCTCTGGGGGATCTACAAGACCAACGGCTTCAAGCTCGACGCCCTCCCACCCGACCTGCAGACCCGCAGTGAGTTCTCCAAGGCGATCGCGCAGAAGTACACCGCAAGCGTCCAGACCTCCCCCAAGCGGCCGCCGGTCAAGGCCCGCGCCACGAAGAAAGTCAAGGGAGGCCGCTCGTTCGACCCGAACCAGATCAGCGGGCCGCAGGGTTCCGGTGTGGCGAACTGGATCCGCGCCGCCTCTCCGCTGGAGTACGAGATCGAGTTCGAGAACATGAAGAGCGCGCTCTTCCCGGCGCAGACGGTCGTGGTGCAGGCGCCGCTCGACGCCGCGAAGCTCGACCTGGACACGCTGGCCCTGGGGAGCGTGCGGATCGGCACGCACGTCTTCACCCCGCCCCCCGGCCTCGACCGCTTCGACGCGACGGTCGACCTGCGCCCGGAGGTGAACCTCCTGGCCGGCGTCTCGGCCCGGCTGGACCGCGAAGCGCAGCTCCTGGTCTGGCGCTACACCTCGCTCGACCCGGTGACGGCGCAGCCGATCACGGACCCGCTCGACGGCTTCCTGCCGCCCAACACCGAGCCGCCGCTGGGCCAGGCCTGGATGCGCTTTTCCGTGCGGCCGCGCGCCGGCCTGCCCTCCGGCACGGTCGTGACGCAGGCGGCCAGCATCGTCTTCGACACCAACGACCCGATCGCGACCAACACCTGGTCCAACACGCTCGACGCCGAGCGGCCCGCTGGGAGCGTCGTTCCGCTCGCGCCGGTGACCTACGCCACCGAGTTCCCGGTCGCCTGGTCGGCCGACGACGACGCGGGCGGCTCGGGGGTCGCGCTCTACGAGGTCTTCCTGATGCGCGACGGGGACACGCCCGTGCCGTGGAAGCTCGGGACGACCGAGACCTTCGGCACCTTCCGCGGCGAGTTCGGCCACCGCTACGCCTTCTTCAGCGTCGCGACCGACGCCGCCGGCAACCGCGAGATCCCGCGGAACGAGCCCCAGGCGGAGACCGAGCTGGTCCCGCTGCCGCGCCTCACGCTCGTCGCGGGCGACGGGGACTTCGGCCGGCTGCTCGCCGGCAGCGCGGCCCCGCGCCGGAGCTTCAGTCTCCGAAGCGACGGCTCGGGCCAGGTCGCGATCGGTGCGCTGACGATCGCGGGCAGCGGCGCGGCGGCGTTCGCGCTGGAGAACGACGGCTGCTCGGGACAGACGCTGGCGCCAGGCGCGAGCTGCGGCGTCGACGTCGTCTGCACCCAGGTCGCGGCCGGCGCGGCGGCGGCGACGCTGACGATCCCCAGCAGCGATCCCGCGGGGCCGGTCCAGGTCCCGCTCTCCGCGCGAATCGTGCGCCTGCTGGTCTCTCCCACCCAGGGAGCGGCGGGAGTCGAACTGACGATCGCCGGCAGCGGGTTCGGGACGAAGAAGCCCAAGGTCTACGTCGGGAGCACGGCCCTCGCCGTCTCCGCGGCCAGCGACACCTCGATTCGCGCCAAGCTGTCCAAGGCGGCGAGCGCCGGCGACTACGCGGTCAAGGTGCAGCCGTCCGTCAAGGGCGCGTCCGCGATCACGGAGAGCGCGGCCTTCACGATCCGGCGCCCGGAGCCGCTCGCCGTCTCCCCGGCAGCCGTGGCGGCGGGCGAGACGCTGACGATCACGGGGCGCTTCTTCGGCATCACCAAGGGCAAGGTGACGATCTCGGCCGGCAAGTCGCTCTCCTGCGCGGTGACGAGCTGGCCGCGCTCGGAGACCGGCGGCGACGAGACGATCAAGTGCCGGGTGCCGAAGGGGCTCACCCCGGGCCCGGCGACGGTCACGGTCGCGAGCGGTGCGGGCTCGACCGCGCTCGCGGGGAAGCTGACGGTGCGGTAGGAGGGAGCGGGCGATCGAACGCGGGGCGGGCTACCCGGTGGTCGGTGGCCCTCCGCTCACCCCGCCGCGTCGCGCAGCCGCTTCACCCGCCCGCGCGTCTTCCGCCACAGCGCGTCGAACTGCGCGCGCCGCTCCGCGCGCCGCTCGCGCTGGACCTGCACCAGGCCGCCCAGCGCCAGCAGTTCGGCGGCGCCGGCCCGCGCGGCGACGCGGTGCGCGATCAGCGCCTCCAGCTCGGCCTGCGCGACGACCGCGTCCTGGTGCTCGCCCAGGCAATCCTGCAGCGCGACGAGCGCGCGGATCAGCTTGCGCTCCTCCTCCGTCAGCAGCTCGATGAAGAACTCGCAGGTGTAGCGCAGCCCCTTGAACAGGATCCGCAGCTCGTGCAGGTCGGCCGCGGAGGGCGCGCCCTCCAGCCGCTTCTCCCAGCGCAGGACGCGGCGCGCGGCGCGCGCGACCAGCTGCGGGGCGATCTCGGCCGCGAGCGGGACCTCGGCCGGCTCGGTGACCGCGTCGGCGCTCGCCTCGGCGACGGCCAAGAGCTCGGCGCCCTCCGCGGCTTCCGCCTCCGGCGACGCGGGCTCACCCGCCTCCCCCTCCGCCCGCACTTCCCGCGCCGCGCGCTCCGCCCCGTACCGCCCCGCCGCTTCGGCCAGCGCCTCCGGCTCGGGCGTCAGCCCGCGCAGCCCGTCGACGACCGCGGCGAAGCGCGCCGAGTCGAGCGCGGGCACCAACTCGCGCCGCGCCGCGTCGCGCTTGCGGTGCAGGAGGCGCAGCACCTTCTCGACCGCCGCCGGATCGGCTTCGGCGCGCGCCAGGTCGTGCTCCAGCCGGTCGATGAAGACGTCGAGGTCGCGCACCGTCCCCAGGAGCCCGCCGATCCAGCGCAGTTCGTCGCGCAGCGGTTCGCAGCGCGCGCTCCCGAACCAACCGCGCAGCAGCCGCAGCGCGAAGCGCGAGCGGCGGGTCGCGACACGCAGGTCGTGCAGGAACTCGGGGTCCAGGTCGAGCCGCGTCCCCTCCAGGTTCGCGGTCATCTTGTAGGCCTGCCGCGCCAGCACCTTGCGCGCCGCGCGCACCAGGTCGTCCTCGGGGAGCAGCTTCAGCTCGGGCGGGACGGGCGCGCCGGGCAGCGCGAGCCCCAGCGCGGTCAGCCCGGCGACCAGCGGATCGGGCGGCCCCGGCATCGGCCCGGCCAGCGGGCCCAGCGCGGCGGTCAGCCGGAACGCCGGCTCGCCCTCCTCGGCCTCGACCAGCAGCAGGCGCCCGCCGCGCGCCGACTGGCGCCGGTGCGGGTTGCGGAAGGTCCAGGCCGCGATCGCGACCCGTCCCGCTGCGCCGCCCGGCCCGGTCAGCTCCCACGCGCGCTCGCGGCTCTCGACCAGCAGCAGCGAGAGCAGCCGCTCGCCGCCCGCTGCCTCGGCGACGCGCTCCGCGAGCGCGCCCGACGCGGGGAGCGCGGCGATCCCCGCGGCCTCGGCCTCCGCGACGAGCCGCCCGTCCTCGAACAGTTCCAGGCGCCCGTCGTCGATTCGCCGCGCCAGGCGCAGGCCGCTCTTGAACAGCCCGCCGCCGTGCGTGTCGAGGAAGAGCTGCGCCGACTCCCCCTCGTGCGCCGGCCCGGCGGCGAATCCCGCCCCGGCCACGGCCGCGAGCAGCCGCGCCTCGGGCAGCCCGTGCGGCAGCGGGAAGGCGTGCACGCGGCGCGGCGCCGCGCCGGACGCGCCCCCCGCGACACCGCCGCCTCCCAGGTCCACGCGCTACGCCCGCGGCTTCGCCTTCGGCTTGGCGGGCTTCGCCTTCGGCGTGGCAGCCTTCGCGACGGCGTTCTTCGCCACATCGGCCTTGGCGGGCTCCGCCTTCGGCTCCTTCGCCGCCTTCGCCCCGCCGCCGTCGAGCATCTCCTCGATCTCCTCCAGGAGCTTCTCGATCCGCGCCAAGTCCTTCGCGCGCCCGCGGGCCGGCTTCAGCTTGCCCTCCAGCTTGTCGAGCGCGCGGGTCAGCTTCGCCGCGTCGGCCTCGGGCAGCGCGGCCCCCTTCCCGCCCAGCCGCGCCTCGAGCGCGGCCAGCACGGCGTCCGACTGGTCGAGGTAGACCTCGAGCGCCTGCACGATCTCGCCGCGCAGCGCCAGCACGCGCGCCGCCAGACCCTTCGGCGCCTTGACCGGCGCCCGCCGGACCGTCTTCTTCTTCGCCTTCGCCATCTCAGTTCTCCGTCGCGCCGCGGAAGGTCAGCTTGGTCTTGAAGGCCTTCGCGAACAGCGGCGCCTTGCGCTTGAGCGCCCAGTTCTCGAGCAGGAGGTCCCCGTCCCCCTCGAGCCGGATCGCCAGCTGGTTGCG
>JALOKP010000146.1 GCA_025456425.1 Acidobacteriota bacterium
CCGCGCGATCGAGGCGAAGACCGTCGAGGACGTCCGCCGCTACCACGTCGAGGCGGCGATCGAGCCGCCGTCGAGCCTGGTCGGCGACCTCGACCCGGCCGTCGAGCGGATCATCCTGCGCTGCACCGACCGCGACCCCGCGCGCCGGCCCGCCACGCCGCTGGCGGTCGCCGCCGCGCTGCCGGGCGGCGACGCGCTGGCCGCGGCGCTGGCCGCGGGCGAGACCCCCAGCCCGGAGCTGGTTGCCGCGGCGGGCGAAGAGGGCGCGCTGCGCCCGCGCGCGGCGTGGGCCTGGATGGGGCTGGCCGTCGCCGGGGTCCTGGCCTGGGCCGCGATCGAAGCCGGCCACTCGATGCTGGCGCTGCAGCCGCTGCCGCTGCCGCCCGACGCGCTGGCCGAGCGTGCGCGGCAGGTCCTGGCCGCGACCGGCCAGCCGACCGAGCGCCGCGATTGGTCGCGCCGCTTCACCAACGACCAGGGCGCGATCGACTGGCTCTCCGGCGAGAACGGCGGCCCGTCGTCGTGGCAGGGGCTGTTCCCCGCGGTCGTCCGCCCCGCGCTCTTCCGCTACCGCCAGTCGAGCGCCGCGTTCGAGCCGCTCAACTGGTTCGGGTTCGTCGGCGGCCAGGACCCGCCGCACGCGACCCCGGGCGTCAGCTCGGTCGTGCTCCGCGACGACGGGCGGCTGGTCGAGCTGTTCGTTGCCCCGCCGCAGCACGAGGCCGAGGGGACCGCGGGCGGTGGCGCGGGCGGCGGTGCCGACGCCGCGCCCGCCGTGGATGCCGCGCCCGCCCCCGGCACCCCCGCCGACTTCACCCCGCTGCTGACCGCCGCAGGCCTCGATCCGGCCGCGCTGCAACCGGCCGCGCCGCAGTGGTCGCCGCCGTTCTTCGCCGATCAGCGCGCGGCCTGGACCGGCACGCTGCCCGGCGCCGACACGTACCCGCTGCGCGTCGAGGCCGCGTCCTATCGCGGACGGCCCAGCTACTTCCTCGTCGTCGACCCGTGGGTCACGGCAGCACGTGCGAAGGCTCCGGACGCGGGCCCCGCCAGCCTGATCAGCACCCTGATGATCGTCGGCGCGATCATCGGCTCGGCCCTGCTCGCGCGGCAGAACGTGCGCCTCGGCCGCGGCGACCGGCGCGGCGCCTGGCGGGTGGCGGCGGCGCTCGCCGCGCTGACGGCCCTGACCAACGCGCTGCGCATGCAGATGCCGCAGGGGGTCGAGGCCGCGTGGGACCGCTTCGCTGCCTCGACGGCAGTAGGGCTCTTCATCGGCTTGATCGTCTGGCTGCTCTACCTGGCCTTCGAGCCGATCGTGCGGCGCAGCCGGCCGCAGGTCATCGTCTCGTGGTCGCGCTTCTTGTCCGGGCGCTGGAGCGACCCGCTGGTCGGGCGCGACCTGCTGATCGGCTCGGCGCTGGGCCTGGCGCTGAGCGCGGCCTCGCGGCTGCGCTTCGTCCTGCCAGGCTGGCTCGGCCTGTCGCCGGCACTCCCCTACGCCGGCGACGTCGGCAGTCTGTCGTCGGTGCGCGACGCGCTGGCGGCGGCACTCAACAGCGCCGTCGGCGCGGCCATCGCGGCGATGCTGATGACCTTCTTCGTCGCGCTGGGGACGCGCACGGCGTCGACGCGCCGCTGGGGGATCCCGCTTTTCTACGCGATCGCGGTGCTGTTCACTTTCCTCGCGATGGACGATGCGCCGATGGCGGTGCGGCTGCCGCTGTCGCTCGCCGGGGCCGCGATCTACGCGCTGGCCTTCGTCCGCTACGGGCTGGTCGCCGGCTTCGCGATGGTCTTCATGTTGAGCTGGCGCCTCCCCTTCCCGACCGATCCGCAAAGCTGGTACTTTGGGATCACCGCGGTGTTGTTGCTGGGTGCACTTGCGCTGCCGGCCTGGGGGCTGGTGCGTAGCCTGGCAATCACGCGCGGGATACCGCCGCAGGAGGTCTCGTGATCGCCACCGACTTGCTCCCCCGCCGCGCCGTCCGCCTCATCCCGCACCTGCTGCTCCTTCCCGCCGCGCTGCTGGCTGCCGCGACGGGCCCGGCGTCCGCGCAGGAGATGACACAGGAGTGGGGCTGGAAGCGGCCCGGCGGCGACTACCGCTCGTTCCGCGCCGGCCACCTGGAGAACTGCATCGACGCCTGCCGCGAGGACCGGCGCTGCCTGGCCTACGTCTACCGCACCGAGTCGACCGAGTGCGTCCTGAAGAACAAGGTCACGAACAAGGAGCGCGAGAGCACCCGCATCAGCGGCGTCAAGAAGCAGGGCGGCGGCTCCTGGGACAACGACTACGGCACCCACCGCAGCGCGTCGGAGGCCTGCCGCTCCGAGGTCGCCCGACGGGTCGGCGTGTCCTCGCAGGACGTCCGGCTGGAGTACGACGACGGCAGCCGCGGCAACACCGAGTTCGCCTGGCGGGCGAACGGGAAGCGCGGCAACTGCACGGCCAACGACCGCGGCCGCGTGGTCGAGTTCAACGACTGGGGCTGGGGCCACCCGAACAACCCGAAGCCCAGCTGGAACCGCGACCCCCAGGACGTCTGCCGCCGCGAGGTCGAGCGCCGAGTCGGCGTCTCCCGCGACGAGGTTCGCCTGTCGCAGACCGAGTACGCGGGCGGGACGATGTTCATCGACTGGCGCGGCGGCAACGAGCGCGGAACCTGCGAGCTGAACGCCCGGACGGGCGAGTTCATCACCCTGCAGGGGCACGGCGGCTCGTACGAGTGGTACGACTCCGGCCGCCCGGGCCAGGAGCAGATCTCGCGCGGCGCCCAGAAGTGCCGCGAGACCGCCGGTGAGCGCTTGGGCACCCGTGCCTCGAACGTCGACGTCGAGTACCTGAAGGTCAAGAACGGCGGGCTGGTCTACTCCTGGCGCGCGGAGGGCCAGCGCGGGAAGTGCGGCGTCAGCGAGTACGGCAAGGTCGCGTACTTCGAACGCGACTGAGCGGGGGCCCCGGGGCCTGGGGACCCGGGTCTCTCGGCAGTGGGGGCCTGCCGCTCGCCGGTCTTGCAAATTAGAACCTGACTCCTATACTACAAGCATGCTCCAGCGCAGGATTCAGCCGGTCCTGGCCGCGCGGCTCGCGGCCTATCCGGCCGTGACCCTCGTCGGCCCGCGCCAGTGCGGGAAGACGACCCTGGCGCGATCTCTCCCGGGCGAGTACTTCGACCTCGAGCAGGAGTCCGATCGCCTGCGGCTCGATCTGGAGTGGGACACTCTCTGCGCGGGCCATCGGCTCGTCGTTCTCGACGAGGCGCAGGCGTGGCCAGACGTCTTTCCCCGGATTCGCGGCGCGATCGACGCCGAGAGGGGTCGTCCCGGCCGGTTCCTGCTGCTCGGTTCGGTCTCGCCGGCGCTCATGACCGAGGTGTCCGAATCGCTGGCCGGTCGTCTCTCGATCCTCACGCTCACGCCATTCCTGTACGGTGAACTCGCGAGCGACGCGGCGCGAAAACGGCTGTGGCTCGTGGGTGGCTTCCCGGACGGCGGGATCCTGCAGCCGTCCCGGTATCCGCTTTGGCAACGGGACTACCTCGCGCTGCTGACCCAGCGCGATCTTCCCAACTGGGGCCTGCCGGCTGCGCCCCGCGTGACGGATCGCCTGCTGCGAATGACCGCCGCGCTGCATGGTCAGCCGTGGAACGCGTCCCAGGTCGGGCAGAGCCTCGGGCTCTCGTACAAGACGGTCAACTCCTACCTCGACTACCTCGAGGGTGCCTTCCTGGCTCGCCGCCTCCCTCCGCTCCAGGCGAACGTGCGAAAGCGCCTGGTGAAGACGCCTCGCATCTACTGGCGCGACACGGGCCTCCTGCATGCGGTGCTGAACGCACCCGATTACGAGGCGTTGATTGCGCAGCCTTGGGTGGGTGCGAGCTGGGAAGGCTTCGTCGTCGAGCAGGTGCTCGGCACGCTCTCGGCCCGCGGCGTGTCCTTCGAGCCGTACTACTTCCGGACGAGTGACCTCTACGAGGTCGATCTCGTCGTCGATACCGGCCGCGAGCGCTGGGCGATCGAGGTCAAGCTGACGGCGTCGCCCGGCCCGGACGACATGGCGCGGCTCGATCGGGCAGCCGACATGATCGGCGCTACGCGGCGCTTCCTCGTGACCCGGACGCGGCGCCCTGCGGGCGACGACCGGCGGGCCTCCTGCGATCTCGGCGGGTTGCTCGAGAGGCTGTTGCAGATCGGCGGGTAGCCCGGGCGCCCGGGGCCGGCCGCCGCACCCGTGGTAGCCTCCCCGCTTCCGCCCGGAGCCGCCCGCCGTGGATTTCCTCAAGATCATCCGCTCCCTCGAGGAGCTGCTCTACGAGGTCATGACCTGGCTCGTCTTTTACCCGCGGACGATGTGGCGGATCGCCACCCGGCCGCTGGAGACGGCGAGCTACTCGGAGCGCGAGCAGACCGACGCCGCGGCCGAGCAGTACACGGACACGCTCAGCCCGCCGCTGCTGCTGATGCTGACGCTCCTGCTCGCGCACGGCCTGGCGCTGGGCCTGGGCGCCAAGGGGCTGGAGACCGACTCGGCGATCGGGAAGACGCTCTTCGGCTCGGCGCAGAACCTCCTGATGCTGCGGGCGCTCGCCTTCAGCATCTTCCCGCTCACCGCCGCCACGACGCTGCTGCGGCGGCGGCACCTCGCGATCGACCGCACGACGCTGCGCGGCCCGTTCTTCAGCCAGTGCTACCTGACGGCGCCGTTCGCGCTGGCGGTCTCGACGGGGACCGTGCTGATGCGCACGCAAGCCGGGACCGCGAAGACGGCCGGGGCGGCGATCGCGCTGGCGGGGATCGCCTGGTACCTCGCGGTCGAGACGCGCTGGTTCCAGCGGCAACTGGAACTGCCGGCCGGCCGGGCCCTGCTGGTGGGGCTCTGGACCTTCGCGCGGGCGGTGTTCTACTGGTTCGTGCTGGGTGCGGTGCTGATGGCGCTGCTCGGGTAGCTGGGGGCCGCGCGGTCCCCTTCCCGCGTCGCAGGCAGCCGCTCGCCGCGCTTCTATCCCTCCCACCCCACCAACAGCGTGAACGGCTCCGCCCGCGCCTCCTGCAGCGGCAGCACGAACAGGAACTTCTCGCCGTCGCGGGTCACGTCGTAGCGCCACTCCATCGTGACCGCCAGGGGCGCCTCGAACAGCCGCTGCGGCGAGCCGAAGCGCGGGGCGCTCCCGGACAGGTCGACCGGCACGGCGGTCACCCCGCTCGAGTCCGCCAGGTAGACGATCTCGCGCATCCCGCGCGACCAGCGCGGCGAGTCGCCGTCCTGGTCCGAGACCTGCCAGCGCCCGCCGGTGTCGGGATAGGCCGCGACGTAGGGACGGTTGGGACCGGAATCGTCGGA
Source organism: Acidobacteriota bacterium (assembly GCA_025456425.1). GTDB lineage: Bacteria > Acidobacteriota > Polarisedimenticolia > J045 > J045 > JALOKP01. Next base: position 5,345 of record JALOKP010000146.1, read on the forward strand.
GTCGAAGACGACCCACCGGCCGTCCGGCGAGAAGCCCGCCAGATCGCCGTTGAAGCGCGAGCTGGTAAAGCGCCGCGGTTCCTCCTTCCCGGTGGCGTCGATCAGCCACAGGCCGGTCTCGCGTTCCGCGCTGGGGCTGGACCAGCCCAGGATGTGGCGGCCGTCGGCCGACCAGCTCATCGTGCCCAGCGCTCCATCTCCCTCGTAGAGCAGCCGCTCGGGCGCCGAGCCGTCGGCCGGCTTGGTCCAGATGCTCATCCCCTGCCGGCCGACGCGCGAGAACGCGACGGTCTTCCCGTCCGGCGACCAGACCCCGTCGATGTCCGAGGCCTGCTCCATCGTCAGCCGGTTGGACGAGCCGTGCGCCAGGTCGTAGACGCGCAGGTGGCCGCGCCAGTTGCGCGGATCGAACACCGACGCCATAACCCGGTCCCCCTGCGGCGAGATCGAGACCGCACCGAAGTGCCCGGGCCCGTCCAGCCGTCCCAGCCGCTGGCCGCGACGGTCCAGCCAGACCAGCTCGGCGTCGTCCTGGTTTCCCGCCGCCTGGTAGACGATCAGGCCGTTCTGGCTCACCGAGAAGACGCCGAAGGTGAAGCGCGGATCGAAGCGCACGTCCTGCGCCACCACCACCGGCTCCCCTTCCAGCCGCAGGCGCTCGAGGTCGAAGCGCTGCGCGTAGAGCGTCGCGTCGCGCACGAAGTAGAGCCGGCCCGCGGCGTAGGCCGCCGTCGTCGCGACCTCGACCAGCTTGACGCGGAAGGCCGGGTCGTCCAGCGCGCCGACGTAGACCGCGTCCTCGGCCAGCGCGTACGCCAGGTAGCCGCGCGCCTGGAACAGAAAGTGCTTGCCGTCGGGCAGGGCGACGGGGTAGCGGTGGGTCCCTTCGCGGCGCGAGCGGTCGAGCGCCGTGACCGGCTTCGGCTCGCCGCCCGCCGCCGGCACGCGGAAGATCGGCCCGTCGAAGGCCGGCGCGAAGAGGATCGTGCCGTCCGGCCCCCAGCTCCCGCCGCGCTCGTCGGACACCTCGGCGATCGCTACCGGCCGGCCGCCGTCGAGCCCGACGCGCATCAGCTGCCGTCGTGCCGAGAAGCCGAGCGCGCGGCCGTCGGGCGCCCAGAACGGGCGTCGCGCGCCTTCTGTCCCTTCCAGCGCCCGTGGCTCCCCGGTCGCGAGCGGTTGGACGTAGAGCCGCGGGGTCCCGGCCGCGTCGCGCGCCACGAACGCCAGGTGCAGGCCGTCGGGCGACAGGGCCGGCGGCCCCGCCGCGGCGCCGATCGGCACGAACTCGGTCCCGGGCGGCGGCGGGATCGCGGCGCGGATCGTGCGCGTCGCGGCCGCGGGCGCGGCGGGGGGCCGAGCCCAGAGCGCCGCCCCCAGCCCCAGGCTGGCCAGCGCGAAGAGCGCCGCCAGCGCCCACGGCAGCGCTCGCGACCGCGCGGCCCCAGGCGAAGCAGCGCGCCGGGCCGGCGGCGTCTCCGGCTCCGGCGCGCCCGCGATCGCTTCCTGCAGCACCACGCGCGCGTCGCCGATCGCCTGCAACCGGTTGCGCGCGTCCTTCACCAGCGCGCGCCGCACCAGGCGCCGCACCGCGGGCGGCGTCTCCTCCGGCAGCGCGTCCCAGTCCGGGTCGCGCGTCACGACCGCGGCCAGCACGTCGGTCACGGTCTCGCCCTCGAAGGCGCGGCGACCGGTGAGCATCTCGTACAGCAGCGCGCCGAACGACCAGACGTCGGTGCGCCGGTCGACCGTCTTGCCGCGCGCCTGCTCGGGCGACATGTAGGCCGCTGTCCCCAGGATCATCCCGGCCGCGGTCCCCGAGTGCGTGACCGTCGGCATCACGGTCGGCGTGCTCGTCGCGGGCGCCGCGGTCCCCTCTCCCGCGAGCGCCTTGGCGATCCCGAAGTCGAGCACCTTGACCCGCCCGTCGGCGTCGAGCTTGACGTTGGCGGGCTTCAGGTCGCGGTGCACGATCCCCTTCTCGTGCGCCGCCTCCAGCGCCTCGGCGACCTGCCGCGCGATCGGCAGCGCCTCGTCGACCGGGATCGGCCCGCGCGCCAGCCGTGCGGCCAGGTCCTCGCCGGGGACCAGCTCCATCGCCAGCGCGCGCACGCCGCCGGCTTCCTCGTAGCCGTAGATCTGCGCGATGTGCGGGTGGTTCAGCGCGGCCAGCGCCTGGGCCTCGCGCTGGAAGCGCGCCAGCCGGTCGCCGTCCGCC
>JALOKP010000037.1 GCA_025456425.1 Acidobacteriota bacterium
GCCTTCCTCAACGAGCGCCTCGGGTTCCAGGTGATCTTCGCCCCGCCGGGGATCATCCTCGCGCTGCTCTTCATCACCTACCCGTTCGTGGTGCGGACGGTCCAGCCGGTGCTGGAGGAACTCGACCCCGCGCAGGAGGAGGCCGCGGCGACGCTCGGGGCCGGCCCGATCCGGACCTTCTTCCGGGTCACGGTCCCCGAGCTGTCGTTCGCGCTGATCTCGGGGACGATCCTCTCGTTCGCCCGCGCGATCGGCGAGTTCGGCTCGATCGTGATCGTCGCGGGCAACATCCCGCTCAAGACCCAGACCGCGGCGGTCTACGTCTGGGGCGAGGTCGAGTCGAACAACCGGCTGGGCGCCAGCGCGGTCTCGGTGGTGATGATGGCGATCACCTTCAGCCTGGTGCTGGGTGTCGACTGGATGCAGCGCCGGCGGGCGCGGGAGCGCTCCTCGTGAGCGGCGGGGAGCAGCGGCGCGCGGCGGGGCGGCCGCGCTGGGGCCGGATGCTGCTGGTCGGCGTCGTGGTCGCCTACCTCGCCTTCCTGATGCTGGCGCCGATCGGAGCCCTGGTCTACGGCGCGCTGGAAGAGGGGCCGGCCAAGGTCTTCTCGGCCCTGGCCGACCCCAAGGTCGCGCGCGCCTTCTGGCTGACGGTCGTGATCTCGGCGATCTGCGTCGCGGTCCACGGCGTGTTCGGCACGATCGTGGCCTGGGTCCTGGTGCGCCAGCGCTTCGCCGGGCAGCGCCTGCTGAACGGGCTGATCGACCTGCCGTTCGCGATCTCGCCGGTGGTCGCCGGCTACATGCTGCTGCTGCTGTTCGGCCGGCGCGGCCTCCTGGCCCCGTTGCTGGACGCGCTGGGCTGGCAGGTCGCGTTCGCCTTCCCGGGGATGGTGCTGGCCACGCTGTTCGTGACCCTGCCCTTCATGGTCCGCGAGCTGACGCCCGCGCTCGAGGCCTTCGGGACCGACCAGGAGCAGGCGGCAGCGACCCTGGGGGCGCGGCCCTGGCAGATCTTCCGTTTCGTCACCTTCCCCGCGCTGCGCTGGGCCTTCCTCTACGGTGCGGTCCTGACCTTCGCCCGCGCGCTGGGCGAGTTCGGGGCGGTGCTGGTCGTCGGCGGCGGCGTCCAGGGGCGGACCGAGACCGCGACGCTCTACATCTACCGGGCGCTGGACGACCGGCAGTACGCCGGCGCGTACGGGGCCGCGCTCGTCCTGGGGGCGCTCTCCCTGGCGCTGGTGCTGGGGGCCGAGTTCATGCGCAAGAAGCGGGACTGAGCCGCGCCCGGCGCCGGGCCGGCCCGGCGTCCCCCGCGACGGACTGGCGACGCGCTCCCTCGCGGCCCGCCGGAGTGCGAGAATGGAGAGGATGGACACCCGCCCGCGGGCTCGGCTCGGCGCGCTGCTCGTTGCCCTCAACGTCCTGCTGCTGCTGGTCGCCGTCACCGCCGTCACGCTCGTCGCCTCCCGCCTGATGCGCCAGATCGCGCGCCAGGAGGCGCTGTCGCGCGTGACCTGGGCCGGGCTGGCGGTGCAGGAATCGATCCGCGACGAGATCCGCAGCACGGCCGACACGGCGCACCTGCTGGCCGACCGGCCGCCGCTGCTCCGCGCGCTCGAGGTCGGCGATACCCGCGGACTGACGCTCTTCCTCGAGCAGTTCGTGCGCGCCGGAACGGTCGACGCCGCGGCCGTGCTGGACGGCGAGCGGATCGCCGCGATGAGCGGCGAGTCGGTCCCCTGGCGGATCTTCCTGGCCGACCTCCCCGAGGGCCACGGCGTCTTCCTGCGGCCGCGCGCCAAGGGGGGGCTGCTGCTGCTCGGCGGCGCGGCCCAGGTCCCGTCGCGCCCCGGGGCGGTGGTCATGACGGCGGCGGTCCTCGACGAGCGGCTGGCGGCGCGGCTGCAGGAGAAGGTCGGGCTGACGATCACGATCCTCGAGCGCGACCAGGTCCTGGCGGCCGGCGGGGGGCCGCGCTCCTCGCACCGGGTCAGCGCGCTGTCGCGGGCCGAGAACCTCGCCGTGCGGGACCGGCGCTCCAACGCCTACCTGGCCGAGATCCCGCTCAAGAGCCCGGCCGGCGCGGTGGTCGGGCTGGTCGAGGTCAGCCTCCCGCTGGAATCGGTGGACGGCCCGCTGCTGACGCTGCGGCGCAAGCTCGCGACCTGGGCGCTGGGGCTGAGCGTGCTCGCGACGTTGGCCGGCTTCCTGATCGCGCGGCGGGTCTCGCGGCCGGTGCTGCAGCTCGCCGACGCGGCGGAGCGGATCGGGCTGGGCGACCTGACGACGCCGGTTCCGCGGGTCGGGGGCGCCGAGACCAGCGCGCTGGCCGCGGCGCTGGAGGAGATGCGCCGCGACCTGCTGCAGCTGACGACCAACCTGCGGCGGCAGCAGGCCGAGTCGCAGGCGATCGTGGCCGGGATCGCGGAAGGCGTCTTCACGGTCGACCGCGAGCGCCGGATCCGCTTCCTCAACCCGCAGGCGGCGGCGGTGCTGGGGGTGGCGCAGGACGCAGCGATCGGGCGCTTCTGCGGCGACGTGCTCAACCCGCAGGGGCCGGGGGGCGTGCGCCCCTGCGAGGACAGCTGCCCGATTCTCCACGCCCGCTTCCGCGGCGGCGCCCGCGCGACCGAGCACCTCGTCCTGCCGGACGGGCGGCGGCGGACGGTGGTGATCACCAGTTCGCCCATCGAGGAGGGGATCCAGGCCCAGGTGCTGCGCGACGAGACCGAGGTCGAGGCGGTGCGGCGGATCCGCGACGCGGTGCTGGCCAACATCTCGCACGAGTTCCGGACCCCGCTCTCGGCGCAGCTGGCCTCGATCGAGCTGCTGCTCGACCAGATCGAGCGGCTGACGCCGGCCCAGGCCCGCGAGCTGTTGCTGGCGCTGCAGCGCGGCACGCTGCGGCTGACGCACCTGATCGACAACCTGCTCGAGAGCGTGCGCGTCGAGTCGGGTCAGGGGGCGATCCGCGGCGTGCCGGTCGACGTGGCGGAGGTCGTGGCCGACGCGGTCGAGACGCTGCGGCCGCTGCTCGACCAGCGCGGCCAGCGGGTCGCAGTCGAGCTGGGGACGGGGGTGCCGCCGGTCAAGGGGGAGCGGACGCGGCTGGTGCAGGTGCTGGTCAACCTGCTCGCCAACTCCAACAAGTTCGCTCCGGCGGGCTCGACGATCTCGATCCGCGCAGCCGGAGCCCCCGACGGCGTGACGCTCTGGGTCGCGGACGAGGGGCCGGGCCTGCCGGCCGAGCGCGGCCCCGAACTGTTCGACCCGTTCGTGCGCTCGATCGCCGGCGAGGAACCGGAGGAGAACGGCTTCGGGCTCGGCCTGTTCATCGCCAAGTCGATCGTCGAGCGGCACGGCGGCCGGATCGAGGCCCGCCCGGCGGCCGACGGACGCCCGGCCGCGGTCGGCATCACCCTCCCCCGCGCCCCCGACGGCATCTGAAACCGGAAAACCGGGGACAGCTACCGTAAGTCGGTAAGCCGGTCTATCCGGGGACAGCTACCGTAATTCGCGGCTTACCGACTTACGGTAGCTGTCCCCGGTTTCAGCGGTCGATCTCGCGGTCCTCGTGGGAGACGGGATCCTCGATCGGCTCGAGGTGCGTCAGCACCGTGGTCGGGCCGGGCATCGCCTCGCGGACCTCGCGCTCGATCCGCTCCAGCAGGTCGTGGCCGCGCTGGACGGTCCACTCGCCCGGGACCAGCACGTGGACCGCGATGAAGCGGCGTTGCCCGGCCTGGCGCGTACGCAGCGAGTGGAACTCGACCCCGTCCGGCGCGTAGCGCGCGAAGATCTGCTGGACCCGCTCGCGCTCCGGGACCGGGATCGCGCTGTCCATCAGCCCGGTCGCGGCGCGACGCATCAGCTGCACCCCGGCCCAGACGATGTTGAGCGCGACCAGCATCGCGACGATCGAATCGAGCGGCAGCCAGCCGGTGAGCTGGACCGCCGCCACCCCGATCAGGACCCCGAGCGTCGTCCAGACGTCGGTCATCAGGTGGCGCGCGTCGGCTTCCAGCGTGATCGAGCCGTAGCGGCGGCCGACCCGCCCCAGCACGCGCGCCACGCCGAGGTTGATCGACGAGGCCACGACCGAGATCGCCAGCCCCAGCCCGACGTGCTCGAGCGGCTGCGGGTGGATCAGCCGCTCGATCGCGGTCGCGCCGATCCCGAAGGCGGCGACCAGGATCAGCGCCCCCTCGACCGCGCCCGCGAAGTACTCGGCCTTGGTGTGACCGAACGGGTGGTCGTCGTCGGGCGGGCGCTCGGCGACGGCCAGCATCGCCAGCGCGGTGACCGCGGCGACGAGGTTCACGACCGACTCGAGCGCGTCGGAGAGCAGCCCGACCGAGCCGGTCAGGTAGTACGCGCCGGCCTTGAGCGTGATCGTCGCGACAGCGGCCGCGATCGAGAGCCACGCGTAGCGCTGGAGCGAGGGCAGGGCGCGGGCCGGACGGGTCACGGGGCCTCCCCCTCACCGGCGTCGGGACGCGCCCGGAAGAAGATCCAGAGCGCGGCCGGCAGGGCGGTGAAATCGGCCAGCATCGACAGCAGGAAGGCGCTGGCGGTGACGATCCCGAACTGCCGCATCGGCGGCAGGTCCGAGAGCGTGAGCGCCAGGAAGCCGCCGGCGTTGATCAGCGTCGCGAAGAAGATCGCGCGCCCCGCGACGCGCAGGGCGTGCGCCAGCGCCTGCTCGGTGCTGGCCCCGCTGCGCCCCTCCTGGAAGTGGTAGAAGAAGTGGACCTGGTCGTTCTCCGAGGCCCCGAGCACGGTGGTCGCGATCAGGATCGTCGCGACGTTGAGCGGGATCCCGGTCAGGCGCATCACCAGGAACATCGTGAGGATCGCGAACAGCGACGGGATCATCGCCATCAGGCGCGCTGCGCCGCTGCGGAACACCACGAAGAAGGTCGCGAAGATGATCGCCGCGGTCAGGAAGAAGCTCTCGACCAGGGTCGGCACCAGGTGGCCCGCGATCCGGGCCTCGAGCAGCCCCTGGCCGACGACCCGCAGCGAGCTCCCGGTCAGCCCCGGATCGCCCGCCACCCGGGTCCAGGCCCGCTCGACCGCCGCCGGGAGCGCGTCCTGCGCCGGCGCCGCGCCGCGCCGCGCGACGACCGTCAGGTACGTCGCGCCCAGCGTCTTCACGTCGACGAAGCCGCGCAGCGCCGGCTCGGCCAGCAGGAGCTGCTCCAGGTCGGCGGCCAGCGCGGCCTGCGTCTCCGGGTCCTGCGGGAAGGCCTCCCCCTCCCCGGCCGCGTAGCGCCGCAGCCGCAGGATGTCGGTCAGGCCGGTCGTGGTCCCGACCTCGGGCTGCTCGGCCAGCGCGCGCGCAAAGCGGTCGAGCGCGGCCAGCGTCGCCGGCTCGAGCACCGCACCCGGCGGCGTCGTGATCCAGGCCGAGACCTGCGACAGCCCCAGGACGTTGTCGCCGAACCAGCGTGAGTCGCGGTAGATCGGCAGGTCGCGGTCGACGTAATCGAGCCCCACCACCTGCAGCGGCATCGGCGCCAGGAGTCCCGGCACGCCGAACAGCGCCCCGGCGCCGAGCAGCATCAGCAGCGCCGACGCGCCGACCAGCACGTAGCGCCAGCGGTAGCTCCAGCGCGGGATCCGCCGCGCGGCGGACTCGATCCAGCCCCCCGCCACGCGGCGCTCGACCTGGCCGGGCGCGCGCAGGATCCGCTGCAGCGCCGGAAAGAGCGTGAAGCAGACGACCCAGCCGACCGCGAGGCCCAGCGCGGTCCAGACCCCGAGCTCGCGCACCGGCCGGATCTGCGAGACGACCAGCGCCGCAAAGCCGACCGCGGCGGCGAAGACCGAGACCGTGACCGCCAGGAACTTGTTGGCCAGCGCGAAGACCTGGTGCTGCTGCATCGGCACGCCGGGCGGGTGGTCGACGTAGCGCGAGTGGAGGTAGACCAGCGAGGCCGTGGCCGTGACCATCAGCGTCAGCGGCACCAGCGACGAGATGATCGTGAAGCCGTAGCCCAGCAGCGCTCCGACGGCGACGCCCAGCAGGACCGCGACGGCCAGCGTGAGCAGGATCGCCGCCAGCGCGCGCAGGGAGCGGTAGAGCCCGTACACCAGCGCGACGACGAACAGCCCGAAGAGCGGGAAGTAGCGCAGCGACGAGCGCGCGGTCTCGCGCTCGAGCCAGGCGTCGACGAACGGCCCACCGACGCGGCGGACCGCCGTGATCCCGGACTCCCCCGCAACCGGTGCGAGCCCGGCCTGCGCAAGTGCGCGGTCGACCGCGTCCAGCGCCCCGTCGCGCTCGTCGGGACCGCCGACCTCGAGCGCCAGCATCACCCCCAGGAAGCCGTCGCCGACCAGCCCCTGCCGGCGGAAGAAGTCGGTCCCGGAGGCGAAGCGGCGCAGCGCCTCGCCCGCGCCCGGACCGTCCGCGGCGGCCGGGTCGAGCCGCCGGAAGACGGTCAGCGCCGACACCGCCTGCACGCGGTGCACGCGCGCGAGCGCCCCCTCGAGCCGCTGCAGCGCGGCGATCGCCGGCGGCGCGAACGGGTCGGGCGCCTCGAGCACCAGGATCGCGCGCTGCGGCTCGGGGAAGAGCTCCTGGAACGCGCGCGTGGCGATGAAGTCGGGATCGCTGCGCACGACCATCCGCTCGATCGCGCTGTCCTGCGGGATCGAGAGCACGGCCCAGAGTGCGGGCGGGACCAGCAGCGCGTAGACAGCGACGAAAACCCAGCGCAACCCGACGATGCGCCGGAAGAAGGGCTCGAGGACCGGGTGTCGCGGCGGCGTGTCCAAGGCGCGCAAGCATACCGGAGGCGGGAGAGCGCGTGTTACGATCCCGACCTGCCGCACGCCGGCCCTCCCCGATGAACGATCCGCTCCCCGCGCTCCCGACCTCCGAACCGCCGGCGGGCGGACCGTGGGCCGCAGCCCTGTCGCAACTGCTCGCCGCCGGCACGGACGAAGCGCAGCTCGACGCTCTGGCCGGCCTCCTGCTCGCGCTGACGGAGCCGGGCGACCTCTCCGGGTTGCTCGACGCGATCGAGCGCGACCCCGCACGGGGCGCCGCGCTCCGGGCGCGCACCGGCGCGCTGCTGGCGGCGGCCTACCCGGCCGCGCTGCTGGCGGAGACGGGCCTCTCCACGCAGCGCGGATTCCTGGCCGAGCTGGGGTCCCGCGTGTCCGGCCAGCTCGTGCCCCGGCCGCGCGACGGCCGGCACCTGGCGCACCGCCTGCTGCGCCTTGCCCCCGCGCTGGGGCCGGACTCACCGTTGCGGGCGGCGACGCCGGCCGGGCGGCTGCGCCTGCTCGCCGCCTTCCTTCCTCCCTCCGGCGATCGGGCCTGGGCCCGGCTCGCGGAGGGGTTCGCGGACGCCATCCGCCTGCTCGCGCTGCGCGTCGAGTCGATCGGCCTTGCGCCGGAGTTCCGCGAGCGCGGCACCGGAGGCAACGTCACCGGTTCGCCGTTCTACCGCTTCGGGCGGGCCAGCGAGGCGCTGCTCGCCGCCTGCGCCGCAGGCGAAGGGGTCGACTCGGCAGCCGCTGCCTGGCGCGACGCGCGCGCAGCCTGCGGCGAGGAGATGGGGGTGGTCCGCCGCCGGCTCGGCGAGCGCGGGATCCGCGTCGACATCGTCTTCGGCATGGAGTGCGTCGCGCGCGCGCTGGCGCGGATGAATCTGATGGTGCGGCTGGCGACGGCCCGCGCCCCGCTGGAGCGTTCGGAGCTGTTCTTCGAACTGCTGGCGCAGCTGGCCGCGGCGGCCCGCGACGACCACAGCGTGCACGACCTGCTGTCGCGCAACCTGCGCCTGCTGCACCGGCGGATCGTCGACCGCAGCGGCACCGTAGGCGAGCACTACATCGCGGAGGGACGCCGCGAGTACGGACTGATCTGGCTGCTGGCGGCCGGCGGCGGGGTCGTCGCCGCGCTGATCGCGCTCGCCAAGACCGGGATTCACGGCCTGGCGCTCCCGCCGTTCATGATGGGGCTGGCCTACGGCCTGGCCTACGCCGCGGGCTTCCTCCTGATGCAGCGCTTCGACCTGATCCTGGCGACCAAGCAGCCGGCGATGACCGCGGCCACGCTGGCCGGTGCGATGCGGGAAGCACGCGGCGCGGGGCCGGAGGAAGTGGCGCGCCTCGCCGCACGGATCTCTTCGTCCCAGCTGGCGGCGGCGGCTTCCAACGTGCTGCTGGTCGTGATCGCGGCCTACGGCTTCGAGTGGGTGTGGTCGACTCTGAGGGGCCAGCCGCTACTCCCCGTCGAAGCGGCGCTGGAGATCTACCGCAAGTACAGCCCGCTCGACAGCCTGACCGCGCTCTACGCGGCGGAGACGGGGGTGATCCTCTGGCTGGCCAGCCTGGCCGGCGGCTGGTTCGACAACTGGACCGCGCTTCACGAGGTCCCCGAGGGGGTCGCCCAGCGCTGGGGGCGCTTCGTCGGGGCGGCCCGCGCCCGCCGCTGGGCGGCCGGACTGCGCCACGGGGCGGGGAGCTTCGGCACGAACCTCGCGCTGGGTTTCATGCTTGGCCTGGCTCCCGAGATCGGGCGCTTCCTGGGGTTGCCGCTCGACGCCCGCCACGTGACCCTCTCCACCGGACAGCTCGCGCTCGCCGCCTCCGCGCTGGGCTACGAGTGGTTCCTGGGGGGCTGGTTCCTGCGCGCGCTGGCCGGGATCGGCACGATGTTCGTGCTCAACCTGGCGGTCAGCTTCCTGCTGTCGCTCTACACCGCCGCCCGCGCGCTGGACATGCCGGCCGGCGCGGTCGGCGCGGTGCTGTGGCAGATTGCCCGGAGCGCGGCGCGCCACCCGCTGCGCTTCCTGCTCCCGCTCCCCCGGAGGTGACCGTGCTCTCGTTCCGCATCCTCTCGGCCGCCGCGCTCGCAGCCCTCCCCGCGGCCCCTCTCGCCAGCGGTCCCGCGGCCAGTCTCCCGGCCGACGCGCCCCCGGCCGCACCCGCCCCCGCGGGCATCCCGAGCCTCGTCGCGTGGGCGCCCGGCTTCCCGGGCTCGACGAAAGAGGCCCAGCCGACGATGGACGCCCTGGCCGCGGCCGTGGCCGCGGCGGCCCAGCTCCCCGCGGGCGGGTTCGCCGCCGTCTACCAGGAGACCGAGAAGGGCGGCCTCGCGCGGCTGCAGCAGCCCGACGCCGCGCTGGCGATGGTCCCGCTCCCCGCCTTCCTCAAGTACGAGAAGGAGCTGGGGCTGGTGCCGCGCCTCGCTGTGGTCCAGGCCGGTGCGCCCGACGCCAGCGAGAGCTGGAGCCTGGTCGCCGGCGCGGGGAAGCTGAAGGGCGCCGCCGACCTCGCCGGCTGGCAGTTGGTGAGCGGCGCGTCGTACGCACCGCGCTTCGTGCGCGGGCCGGCGCTCGGCGGCTGGGGCGCGCTGCCGGCCGGCGTGACGCTCGCCCCCGCGGGCGCCGTCCTGTCCGCGCTGCGGCGCGCGGCCGCGGGCGAAAAGGTCGCGCTGCTGCTCGACGGCGCGCAGGCCGCGTCGATCGCGACGCTGCCGTTCGCGAAGGAGCTCGAGACCGTGACCCGCTCGGCGCCGCTGCCGGGCGCGCTGCTCTGCACCGTGCGCGGGCGGCTGCCGGACGCACGGGCGACGGCCCTCGTGCAGGCCCTCGCCGGGCTCGCGGCGCGGCCCGAGGCCGCGGCGGCGCTGGCCGGCGTGCGGATCGCGCGCTTCGTGCCGCTGGACGAGGCGGCGCTGAAGCGCGCGCGCGCGGCCTGGGACGCGGTGCCGGAGACGCCGTGACGCGCCGCGGCGCGGCGCGCGGCGGCGCCGCGGGGGCGCTGCTCTGCGCCGCGCTGCTCGCCCTGGGCTGCGCCTCGGCGCTGAAGGAGCCGCCGCCGGTCGAGGCGCTGGGCGGCCCCTCCGCGGCGCCGCCCGGAGCGAGCGCGGACGACCTGCTGCGGCGCGCCGGCGCGGCCTGGGCGCGGCGCGGAGGCGCGGGCGCGGACCCGGTCGGCGGCCTCGCCGCGGTCCGCGAGGCGCGGCAGCTCTACCTCGAGGCCGCGCGTGCCGACGCCGCGGGAGTCCTCGGGCTGCTCGGCGCGGCGCGCGCGAGCAGTTGGCTGGTCGAGCACGAATCCGACGCTGCGCTCCGCGCCGAGCTGGCGACGAGCGCAGTCCAGGCCGCGCAGTGGTGCCAGCGGCGCGCGCCCGCCAATCCGGAGTGCGACTACCGGCTGGCGCTGGGCCTCGGCCAGCAGGCGCGCGAGCGGCAGTCGACTGCGCTCGACGGCGTCGACCGGATGATCGAGCTGCTGCGGAAGACGATCGCCGCCGACCCGGCGCTCGACGAAGCCGGGCCGCACCGGGCTCTGGCGCTGGTCCTGCTGCGCGCCCCGGGCTGGCCGGCCGGGCCGGGCGACGCCGAAGCGGCGCTGGTCGAGGCCCGGGCGGCGGCGGCGCTGCGGCCGGAGTTCCCCCCGAACCAGCTCGTCCTGGCGGAGGCGCTGGCCCGGAACGGCGACGCCGACGGCGCGGCCGCGGCGCTCGATCGCGGCGACGCGCTGGCGCGGGCCCGGCGGGAGGCGGGCGATCCCGACGCCGCGGACTGGCTGGCTGAGGCGGCCCGGCTGAGGGAATCGCTCTAGGGCGGCCCGCCCGCCTCCGCGCCGGCCGTGCCCCGCACCCCCGCACCCCGCCGCGGATCCGCTCCGGCCCGACCAAACCTCTGCGGATGACTTCCCGGGGCCGCCCGTTGGATAATTCGCAGGATCCGGACGGAAGGAGATTCTAACGGTGATGGTCGCCAGTACGGCGGTGGCGCGATTCGTGTACCGGACGCTCCTCGTCTGTTCGATCCTCGCGGCACCGGCCCTCGCGGCCGCCCCGCCCCCGCCCGACGCGCTCTCCCCCGAAGGTCGGTCGCGCTGGGACCTGTCGGCCCTCTCCACGGCGGTCGACCGCGCCGCGGACCTTCCGCCCGCCGCGTTCGCGGTGCTGCGCCCCGGCGAGTCGCGCGCCGTCGAGCTGGAGGGCTCGCGGCTGCAACTGACCGGGCGTGGCGTGGGCTGGGCCGAACTGCCGGAGGGGCCGCGCGAGGCCACCCTGCTGCGCGTCGCGCTCGAACGGCGCGACGCCGCGGAGGGCGGGTGGCGGCCTGCGCGCCACGGCTGGGCCTGGGTCGACGGGGACGCTCGGCTCCTGGCCTCGGTCCTCTGGGACGGGGCGCCGGACGACTGGAGCGCTCCGCCCGAGGCCGCCGCCTACGGCCCCGACGGCGTCGCCGACCTGAAGATCTACTCGACCGAGATCGCGACCGGCCCCTACTACGACATCAGCTACGGCTGGGACCGCGGCAAGGGGACGCCGGTCTCGGCGCTGACCACCCCCTCCTACGCGACCGCGGGCGAGCTGATCGCCGCCTCGAGCTGGGACTTCTCGGTCAACACGAGCGGGACCGAGGTCGCCGAGTCGCAGGCCGAGATCACCGCCGCCGAGACCTGCAACCTCAACCGCTGCGGCTACACCTCCGCCTCCGGCTGGTCGCTGCAGCGCACCGACAAGAGCTTCGACAACACGGCGAACCTCCGGAAGGACAACCAGTCGGTCCAGTTCGACACCTCCGACCCGACGAAACGGACCCTCTGGCTGCGCGCCGGGCGCCAGAACGAGGGGAAGACCGGCGCTTTCGGCAGCGGCGAGACCGGCTACTGCTTCACCACCGACGGGAGCGGGACGCGGACCCCGGTGCCGCTCTACCTGTTCGGCCACCAGGACGCGAAGGGCTACTACTTCGCACCCGGCGACGCCTGGGCCGGCGGACCCTTCAACTGCGAGCAGAACGTCTTCAACCAGACCTGCGGCATCCCCAACCTGTTCGACAAGCTCTACACCAAGGCCTGCGGCACGCACACCGGCAAGCAGGGGGCGGCGGCGATCAAGAACGGCGTCGTGCGCCTCCCCTCGGGGCACACCTTCAACGCGATGCTGGTCAAGGTTTACGCCGACTTCTGCGTCTACAGCGTCTCGGGCTGCCTGGCGCTCTTCAAGGCGGACGAGGTCCGGACGATCAACTACCAGTGGATGGTCCCGATCCTGGGCACGGTGGCCCGGATCCGCTCCGAGCAGAACGTCCCGGACGAGAACTCCTGGACCACCGTCGACGAGACCAACATCAAGTTCGGGCTCTACCCGCCGCTGTCGATCACGGTAACCGGGCAGACGGCCGGCTCGATCACGCTCTCGTGGGACCCGGGTGCGCTGCCGCAGCGGATCAGCCGCTACAAGGTCTACTGGGACACCGACTCGGGCAGCGCCAGCGGCTACGCCTTCAATTCGCAGACCCACCCCGGTCAGGTCAGCTTCAACGGGGCCTCGGCCACGATCAGCGGGCTCGCGCCGGGGTCCAGCTACTACCTCACGGTGACCTCGCTCTCCGACTTCCGGAACCCGACGACCGGCGTGACGCGCACCTACGAGAGCCTGGTCTACCCGACGCAGGTCTTCGGCGACCCGGACAAGGTCTACCCGGTCGAGGTCCTGGCGACGACGGCCGGCGGTTGCACCCCGACGCAGGAGGTGCAGGGGCTGCGGATCACGCGGCAGGCCGGCGGCACGCTGCGCTTCTGCTGGAACGCGGCGACCGACGCCTGCCTCGCCGGCTACCGGATCCTGGGCTCGAACGATGCGACCTCGGCCGCCGGCTGGAGCACGGTCGCGGACGTCGGGAACGTGACCTGCTGGGACGGCAGCCCGTCGTCGCGCTTCTACCTGGTGCAGGCGCGCGGTGGCACCGGCACCGGCCCCTGGGGCCATTATGGACGGTAGGGGCCGCCCTCCGTGGCGGCCCGCGCGGCACGTTGCCGCGCTGCTCGCGCTCGCGCTGTCCGTCGCGCTGCCGGCGGCGGCGCAGACCGTCTCGGCGTCGCTGCAGGGAACGGTCCGCGGCGCCGACGGCGCGCCGCTCGCCGACGCCGTGATCACCGCGCGGCACGCCGCGACCGGGGTCGTGCGCACCGCGCTGACCGGCGCCGACGGGCGCTACCTGGTCGGCTCGCTGCCGCCGGGCGAGTGGATCGTCACCGCGACCTCGCCCGAGGGGAACCCGGGCGGCGAGCGGATCGTCACGCTGGCGCTGCAGCAGGCCGGGCGCGTCGACTTCGTCGTGCTCAGCGGTCTCGCGGAGCAGGTCGACGTCAAGGGCACCCCGGCGCTGCTCGAACCCAGGCGCACCGCGACCGAGCTGCGGATCGACGACATGAAGGTCGACGCGCTGCCGGTCCAGGGCCGCGCGATCACCCAGCTCGCGCTGCTCGACTCCTCGATCGTGGCCACCCCGCCCGGCGCGTTCTTCGGCGAGCGCGGCGCGGTCTTCTCGGCCAATGGCCAGGGGGGCCGGGCCAACGCCTACCTGGTCGACGGACTCGACAACGGCGACCGGGTCAGCTCGACGACGCTCAACAGCTTCTTCTCGCAGCAGGTCGTGCGCGAGTACGTGCTGATGAAGAACTCGTTCGCGCCGGAATTCGGGCGCGCCTCGGGCGGCGTGATGAACGTCGTCACCGAGCGCGGCGAGAACGACTTTGCCGCCTCGGCCTTCGTGCAGGGCTCGCGCCGCGAGTTCAACTCGGCCGGGGAGTTCGTCGAGGGGCTGCCCGGCGCGACGGCCGACGACTCGGGCGAGATGGGGGCGTTCGGCTTGAAGCTGGGTGGACCGCTCGCCCGCGACCGCGCGTTCTACTTCGCGGCCTTCGAGCAACTGACGAGCGACGACGTCTACCCCTATACCGGCGTCGACCGCAACGGCGTCGCCGGCGGGGTGCTGCGCGGCGCCAGCCGGAGCACGAACCTGTTCCTGCGGACCGACTTCAACCTCTCCGAGAGCGACCTCCTGATGGTCCGGCTGTCGGGCGACCGGCGCTCGTCGGAGGGGCTCAACGTCGGCGGGATCACGACCCCCGAGGCGGGCTTCGCGCTCGAGGAAGAGGACTGGCAGTTCGCGGCGGCGCTGACCTCGGTGATCTCGCCGACGGTCGTGAACGAGTTCCGGGCGCTGGTCGGGACCTCCGACTTCGGCCAGCGCGCCAACTCGACGCGGCCGGGGGTCGAGCGCCCGTCGGGGATCTTCGGCGGCAACAACCTGGCGCTGCAGGACCGGACCGAACAGCGGGTCGAGCTGCTCGACAACGTCGCGTGGACGGTCGGCGCGCACCAGCTCAAGGCCGGGATCGACCTGCTCTGGACCCGCACCCGCGCGCGGACCGCCTTCAACCCCAACGGCAACTTCCTCTACGCGACCGACCGGCCGTTCGAGCCCGGCGATTGCGGCGACCTTCTGGCGTCGCAGGTCCCGCGCTGCCCGCCGGGAGACCCCTACTGCGCCGAGCTCGCCACGCCGGTCCCCTGCCCCGGGATCCCGGGCGTCGACGACGACGGCGACGGGCTGGTCGACGAGCCGGGCCGGATCGACAGCTACCCGTTCGTCTTCCAGTACATCGACGGTCGGCCGGAGGTCACGCTCGACGACACGCAGCTCGCGCTGTTCGTGCAGGACAGCTGGCAGGTCCACCCGCGCCTGACGCTCGACTACGGCCTGCGCTACGACCTGGCGAGCTACGTCCTGCCGGGCGCGATCACGGTCCCCTCGACGATCGAGAACGGCGGCGCGGGACGCGACACGAACAACCTCGCGCCGCGCGCGGCCTTCAGCTGGCTGGCGACGCCGGACGGGAAGACGATCGTGCGCGGCGGCGCGGGGGTCTTCTACGACAAGATCCCGCTCGGCTTCCCGGCCGTTTCCGCGGTGACCTCGCAGACCGAGATCGGGCTGATCTTCCCGCAGGGGCTGACCTTCGAGATCACCGAGGACGTGGTCGAGCAGTACGGAATCGACCTGATCCTGTCGGGGCTGGTCTTCCCCGAGAACCTGACGATGCGCTTCTCGACCGCGACCGAGCTGGACACCCCCTACGCGGTGCAGTACACGCTGGGCGCGGACCGGGCGCTGGGGCAGTACGGCGCGCTGACGCTGGAAGCGGTGCGCGTGCTGGGCTACCACCAGGTGATGATGCGCGACCTCAACCCGGTGGTGACGACCGACGCCAGCGGGATGCCGATCCACCGCGACCCGGCGGTCGGCTCGATCGCCGCGATCACGACCGAGGGGCGGACCTGGTACAGCGGCGTGACGCTCGGCTACCGCTGGTCGCGCGGGTCCGACTGGGCCTCCGCCTCGTACACCTGGTCGAAGGCCGAGGACATGGCGCCGGACCCGCTCAAGGGCGGGATCGCGCTTCCCCCCGACTCCGACGACGTCGAGGGCGAGACGGGACGCTCGGATTACGACCGGCGCCACCGGCTGGTGCTGTCGGGTTCGTGCGGGCTGGGGTTCTGGGGCCTGCGCGTCGGCGCCGCGGCGCAGTACGCCTCGGCCACGCCCTTCAACGTGACGACCGGCCGCGACGAGAATCTGGACGGGATCACCTCCGACCGGCCCGAGGGGGTCGGGCGCAACCAGGGCGAGGACTCGCCCCTGGGCCCGATCAACGAGCTGCGGCGCGAGGCCGGGCTGGAGCCGGTGGACGAGCTCTCGACCGAGCCCTTCCTGCAGGTCGACCTGCGCCTGTCGCAGCCCTTCCCGCTGGGCGACGGCGGCGCCGGCGGCGAGTGGTACCTGCAGGTCTTCAACCTCTTCGACCGCTACAATCCCGCGATGATCGACGGGCGCGTGACCTCCGTGAACTTCGGCGAGGCGCTCGGGCTGGCGGGACCGCCGCGCACGCTCGAGCTCGGCCTGCGCTTCGGCTTCTGAGGCGCGGGTGAAGATCCTCGTCGTCGACGACGACCTCGACCTGCGCGGGCTGGTCGCCTTCGCGCTGCAACAGGCCGGCTACCTGGTGCTGGAGGCCGGCAACGGGCTCGACGGGCTCGCGCTGTTCGAGCGCGAGCAGCCCGACCTGGTCGTGCTCGACGTCAACATGCCCCGGCTGGACGGCTTCGAGACCTGCCGCCGGATCCGCGCCGCCTCGCGCACGCCCGTGATGATGCTGACCGTGCGTGGCAGCGAGGAGGACCAGGTCCGCGGGCTCGACCTTGGGGCCGACGACTTCCTGGTCAAGCCGTTCAGCCCGCGGACGCTGCTGGCCCGCGTGCGGGCCCTGCTGCGCCGCGCCGAGCCGGCGCACGAGCCGACGCTGACGGCGGGACGGGTCGCGCTCGACCCGGCGCGGCTGGAGGTGCGGGTCGGCGAGGCCGACGCGGTGCACCTGACGCCGCTCGAGTTCCGGCTGCTGCAGTTCCTCGCCGCCAGCGCCGGCCACCCGGTCGCCAGCGAGCGGCTGGCGCGACACGTCTGGGGCTACGAGGGGATCGGCGACCGGCAGCGGCTCAAGCAGCTGGTCCACCGCGTGCGGACCAAGATCGAGAGCAACCCCGCCGAGGCCCGGCTGCTGGTCACGGTGCCGGGCGTGGGGTACGCGCTGCAGGTCGAGTAGCACCCGCCATCCCGCGCGCGGGAATCCCGCCCCGGCAACGCCCGACAGCCGATCGGCCCGCGCCGCGCGCCCGGCGCGCCGACAATCGGCGCATGACGACGCCACGCCTCGATCGCCCCGCGCCGCCCCGCGTGCGGCGCTTCCTGCGCGCGACGGACGACCGCCGCGACTGCGCCTACCTGGTCACGCTCTACGCCGCGGCCGGGGCGCCGCCCCTGGCCCGGCTCGCGGACGGCGCGCTCGCGCCGTTGCCGGCGGGGCTGGTCGCGGCCGAGACCTGGCTGCGCCTGCCGCTGGTCCACCCGCACATCAGCCTCGACGCCTGGGTCCTGGTGCCGGACCACCTGCACGGCATCGTCTGGATCGAGGACCCGCGCGGCGCGCCGCTGGCGGCGGTGGTGATGCGCTACAAGGAAGAATCCGCGCGCCGGATCCAGGCGTTCTTCGGCCCGGACGCCCCTCCGGTCTGGGGCGCCGGCCACTGCGACCGCGCGCTGCGCTCGCTGGCTCAGGTCGCCTCGGCCCGCGAGTGGGTGCGGGACGGGCCGCGCCGCTGGGCGGCGCGGGCCCGAGGCGAGGGCGTGTGACGAACCCCCGTCGCGGGCGGCTCAGCCCAGCCGCTGCGCCAGCCAGACCCCGACGTCGGCGATCTCCTGCGGACTGACCCCGTGCGGGATCGGGTAGCTCTTCCATTCAACCGGGTAGCCGACCGCGCGCAGCGCGTCGCGCGCCAGCTCGCCGGCCGCGTACGGCACGACCGGGTCGGCCGTCCCGTGCGCCATGAAGAACGGCAGCCCCGCGCCCGCCTCCGAGCGCGCGCTCTCCAGCTCGCCCGGCAGCAGCAGGTAGCACGACAGCGCGATCGCGCCCGCCAGCCGCCAGGGGGCGCGCAGCGCGGCGTGGATCGCCAGCGCGCCCCCCTGCGAGAAGCCCGCCAGCACGATCCGCCCCGGGGCCACGCCGCGCGCGATCTCGCGCTCGACGAAGCCGCGGACCAGGGCCTCGCTGGCGCGGATCCCGGCGGCGTCGTGGCTGCGCGCGTCGAGGTCGAGCGCCGCGATGTCGTACCAGGCCCGCATCGTCATCCCGCCGTTGAGCGTGACCGCGCGGTGCGGCGCGTGAGGGAAGACGAAGCGGACGGCGAGGCCGGCCGGCAGCCCCAGCTCGGGCACGATCGGGTGGAAGTCCCAGCCGTCGGCGCCGAGCCCGTGCAGCCAGATCACGCTGGCCGCCGCGTCGGGCGGGCCGACCTCGACCGCGTCGGGCCGCGGCACCCCGCTCACGGCGCGGTCCGGTGGACCATCGTCGCGGTCGCCTGGGCCGTCGGCATGAGCAGGATCTCCTCGACGTTGACGTGCGGCGGCCGGGTCACGGCCCAGAGCACCGCGTCGGCGACGTCGGCGGCGGAGAGCGGCGTCATCCCGGCGTAGGGCTTCGCCGCCTTCTCGCGGTCCCACTCGAAGCGGACCAGGCTGAACTCGGTCTCGACCAGCCCCGGGATCACGTTCGTGACACGGATCTGGTAGCCGTGCAGATCGACACGGAAGCCGCGGTTGAGCATCTCGACCGCGGCCTTGGTCGCGCAGTAGACGTTGCCGCCCGGGTAGATGTCGCGACCCGCCACCGATCCGATGTTGACGATGTGCCCGCGCCGCCGCGCAACCATCCCCGGCACCACCACGCGGCTGACATTGAGCAGGCCCCGGATGTTGGTCTCGATCATCCGGTCCCAGTTGTCGAAGACCCCCTCCTGGATCGGCTCGAGCCCGGCCGCCAGGCCCGCGTTGTTGACCAGGATGTCGATCTCGCCCCAGCCGGCGTCGGTGATCGCGCGGATCGCCTCGGTGATGTCCTGCCGGTCGCGCACGTCCGCGGTCAGCGCGCCGCAGGCCTGCGGGTCGCCGCGCCGTTTGATCATCTCGTCGCGCAGCTCCTCCAGCCGCTCCCCGCGGCGGCCGGCGACGATCACCCGCGCCCCTTCGCCGAACAGCGTCCAGGCCGTGGCGCGGCCGATCCCCGAACTGGCGCCCGTCACGAGCGCGATCTTCCCGTCGAGCTGTCCCATGCCCTGCTCCCTGCCGCCGGCGGGCGGCCGGCGCGCATGTTAGCGCGGCCTGTCGCGGCGCAGCCCCGCGGTCGCCGCCAGTCCGGCCAGGCAGGCCGCGGCCGCCGCCAGGTAGAGCCCGGCGTCGCCGAGCGGCGCGCGCCACTGGCCCGCCAGCAGCAGCCCCGCGCCGCCGCCCAGCCCGTAGGCCCACATCGAGACCAGCGTCTGCCCCAGCCCCTTGCGCCCGGGCGGGGTCAGCCGGTCGGTCAGCGAGACGGTGGCCAGGTGCAGGAGCCCGAACGATGCGGCGTGCAGCAGTTGCCCGGCGATGACCAGCGGCAACGGCGGCGCCAGCGCGAAGAGCGCCCAGCGCGCCGCGCCCAGCGCCAGCGACCAGCGCAGCGCCGCCGCCAGCCCCAGCCGCGACAGCACGCGGTGCCCCGCCGCCATCAGCGCGATCTCGGCCGCGACCCCCAGCGTCCAGAGCGAGCCGATCGTCCAGGGCGCGACGCCGCGCGCGTCCATCTGGAGCGTGAAGAAGTCGTAGTAGGGACCGTGCGCGGCCTGTCCCAGCGCGGCCGCGACGAAAACGACCAGCAGCGTGCGCCAGGGGAGCGCGGCGCGCAGCGCGCCGAGCGAGTGGCCGGCCGCGTCCTCCGCGGCGGCCGGACCGCGCCCCTCGCGCACCGCCGCCTCGGCCCGGCTCGCCTCGCGCCCCGGCAGGGCCAGCGCGACCACGCCGGCCGCCGCCATGAAGCCGGCCGCGATCCACGGCACCACGCCCAGGCCGAGCGGCCCGACCAGCAGCCCCAGCCCCTGCGAGGTCACGATGAAGCCGAGCGAGCCCCAGAGCCGCACCCGCCCGTAGCGTTCGCGCCGCTCGCCGAGCAGCGCGAAGGTCGCGGCCTCGGCCAGCGGGAAGATCGGCACCACGAAGAAGCCAAAGAGGAAGATCCAGGCCAGCGTCGCGGTCACCGACTGCGCCAGCGCCGTCCCGGCCAGGCACACGGCGGCCAGCAGCGTGCAGCTCGCCATGATCTCGCGCCGCGCGTGCCAGCGGTCGGCGAGGTAGCCCCAGAACGGCGTGAAGACCATCCGCGCGATCGAGCCGGTGGCGAGCGCGGTGCCGATCAGCGCCGGGCCGAAGCCGCGCTCGGCGAGCAGCGGCGGGTACCACGGGAAGAAGGCCCCGACCGTGGCGAAGTTGAGAAAATAGAACAGCGCGACCAGGACGAGCAACGCGCGCCCCTATCCCGGCTGCGGGAGCGTCGGCGCCGGCGCCACGGAGCCGATCGCGGGGACGGCCGCGAGCGCCGGCGCGATCACCGGCAGGCGGCGCGGCAGGCGACGGACCGTCAGCGGCGTCGCGCCGTGCGGGTCGCCGTCGAGCTGCGCCGGCACGCCGCCCGGACCGGCGATCGTCACCTCGCCGAAGACCGCGCGCGTCACGACCCCCGGGCAGAGGTCGAGCCGGCCGGCGAAGGCCGTGGCCATCGCCAGCAGCAGGTCGGTCAGCCCGCTCGCGGGGAGCGCGACGAGGTCGAGCTGACCGTCGGCGGGATCGATCGACGCCCCCAGCGTGAACAGCCCCCCGAAGTGGCGCGTGTTGGTCACGATTACCCACCCGAACGGGCCGCCGCGGAGCGGCACCCCGTCGAGTGCGACCTCCAGCGGCACCGGGCGCCACGCCGCGAGCGCTTCAACCACCGGCAGGGCGTAGGCCGCCTTGCCCAACGGCGAGGGGGCGGCGCCGGCCGCCAGCCGCTCGCTGCGCCAGCGTGAGAAGCGGCGCACGACCTCGGCGTCGAAGCCGGCGGCCGCGAAGAGCAGCCCGCGGCGGCGCGGCTCGCCGGCCGCCTCCGCCTCGAAGACGTCGAGCATCCGCACCGAGTCGGCCGCGATCAACTGCGCCAGCCGCCGCGGGTCGGCGCCCAGGCCCAGCTCCTCCGCCAGCACGTTGGCGGTCCCCGAGGGCAGGAACGCGAGCGGCGTCGCGAGCCGGGTCAACCCGTCCGCCGCCTCGCGCGCGGTGCCGTCCCCGCCGACCACGGCGAAGCAGCGGCAGCGCGCCTCGTGCTCGGTCGCGAGCCGCGTGACGTCGCCCGGGGCGCGCGACGGCGCCAGCTCGGCGGCGACCCCGAGACCGCGCAGCGCGTCGGCCAGCTCGCCGGCCAGGCGTGCCGCGCGACCCGCTCCCGCGATCGGGTTGAAGGCGATGACGACCGGCTGCTCGTGCACGGGCCGCATCCTACACACGACCGCCGCCGCCGGGTGGCGCCCTGCCGGGGCCTGTGGGATCGTTTCGGCCCCCGGACGGCCCTCCCGGGGTCGGGAGCGCCGGCTTGGACGCCCCCCCCCGCCGGCCCGATATTGAAGAAGACGATGCGCGACGCCGCCCACCAGGCGCTGGGAGAGCTGCTCTCCCAGCCCGTCGGATCCTGGACCCTCGGCGAGGGGGCGCTGGCCATCGCGCGCCTCGAGCACCCGGAGCTCGACGCCCCCGCTTGCCTGGCGGAGCTGGACCGGCTGGCCGCCGCGGCGCGCGAGTCGGTCGGCGATGCGCGCCATCCGCGCTTTCTCGCCTCCGGGATCGCCCGCGTCCTGTTCGAGGACGAGCGCTTCCGGCTGGCGGAGGACGACAACGAGGCGCTCCCCGCGAGCTGCATGCTGGACCAGGTGCTGGCGACCCGGATCGGCGCCCCGACGCTGCTGGCGCTGGTCTTCCTCGAGATCTCGCGCCGCGCCGGCTTCCGCTTCGAGACCGTCGCGCTGCCCGGCCACTTCCTCCTGCGCCACGGCGCCAGCGAGGAGGTCTTCCTGTTCGACCCGGCCCGCGAAGGGCGACCGGTCTCGCTCGACGAGGCGCGGCGGATGGTCGCGGACGGCTCGGGCGGTCGGACGGAGTTCCGCGAGGGCTTCCTCCGGCCGCTGACGCCGCCGCAGGTCCTGGCGCGGATCCTCGCCAACCTCAAGGCGATCTACTGGCGCGGCCCCGACTACGAGCGCGCGCTCGACGCGGTCGAGCTGATGCTGGCGATCCGCCCCGACGACCCGCGCGAGATCCGCGACCGCGGCCGGCTGATGTTCCTGATGGGCCGGATGCGCGACGCGATCGTCGCGTTCGAGTCCTACCTGGCCCACAACCCGCGCGGCGAGGACGCCGACGTCGTGCGCATGCTGCTGGTCGAGGCCCGCGCCGGGCTGCGCGCCCAGCGCTGAGGACGAACCCGTTGGAAACGCCCGCCACGACGCGCACGGTCGTCGACTTCTCCGCCCTGTCGTCGGACCAGCGCTACTTCTTCCTGATCTCGGCGGTCGTGCCGCGGCCGATCGCCTGGGTCTCGACGCGCGCGGCGGACGGCTCGACCAACCTGGCGCCGTTCTCCTTCTTCCAGGCGATCGGCTCCGACCCGCCGGTGGTGATGCTCTCGATCGCGACCGAGAAGAGCGACGGAACGCTCAAGGACACGCTGGTCAACATCCGCGGCACCGGCGAGTTCGTGATCAACCTGGTCTCCGAGGACCTGGCCGAGACGATGGTCCGAACCTCGGCCGAACTGCCCCACGGCGAGAGCGAGATCGCGGCCTTCGGCCTGACCCCGATCCCGTCGGCTTCGGTCGCCGCGCCGGCGATCGCGGAGGCCCGGGTCGCGCTCGAGTGCCGGCTCTGGCACGAGCTGCCGGTCGGCAGCGCCGTCGCCGTCTTCGGCGAGGTGCTGCGGGCGCAGGTCGCGGAGGGGCTGCTCGACGCGCGCGGGACGATCGACCCGGCCGCGCTCCGGCCGCTGGGGCGGCTGGGAGGCTCGCTCTACCTCCCCTTCTCGGAGCCGCGCCGGATCCGGCGTTGACCTTAGGTCAGATTTCGGGAAGCCACTCAAGCGAGGACCCGTTCCGGCCGACAAGCCGTCCGGGGGCCCCTCCGGCTCCCGGCGGAGGACCTGCGTGTCGGGCACGTACGAAGCGACGGTCGAGACCGGCGGCGCCCTGGGGAAGGCGGAGAGCAGTTTCCGCGCGCTCTTCGAGAGCAGCCCCGGGCCGGCCCTGCTGTTCGACCCGAAGACGCTGCGCCTGCTCGACTGCAACCGCGCGACGCTCGAGGCCTTCGCCTGCCCCGACCGGGAGACCGCGCTCGGCACGCCGCTGACCGCCTTCTCGCCGCCGCACCAGCCGGACGGCGCCGCCTCGCGGACCAAGGGGATCGCGATGTTCCGGAGGGGGCTCGCGCAGGGCTTCCACGCCTTCGAGTGGGAGTACCGCCGGCTCGACGGCCGGACCTTGCTGGCCGAGGTCCGGCTGGCGCGGGTCTCGCTCGAGGGGCGGGACCTGCTGCTGACGACGCTGTTCGACCTGACCGAGCAGCGCGCCGCCGAGCGCCGGCTGCGCGAGTCCGAGGCGCGCTGGAAGTTCGCGCTGGAAGGA
>JALOKP010000147.1 GCA_025456425.1 Acidobacteriota bacterium
TCGGATGTTCACCGGTCTCGGAGAAGAGGGCGGGGAGCCGCTCTACCTTCAGGCTCAAGGCCTCGGGGCCGGCACGGCTTCCCCGCCGGGAACAGCCACTGTTTCAGGGGAGGTCAAGATACAAGGGGCCGGCCTCCGTGCCGGCCCGCCCGGGCGCCCGCCGCAGGCATGGCATCGCGGCCTGCGGGCCGCCACGGAGGGCGGCCCCTACGTCGGCTGGCGCAGGTAGGTGCCGCGGCCGAACAGGCCGCGGTACTCCGCGACCAGCGCCTTCGTCGCGTCGGCGTCGATCGTCCCGGCTTCGACCTGTGCGGCGAGCTGGCGCTCGACCGAGGCGACCAGCGCGTCTTCCTCGTAATGGAAGACCGACAGCACTTCGGCCACGGTGTCGCCCGGCACGACCCGCTCGATCTTGGTACGCCCCTCGCCGTCGATCGTGACGTGGACCTCATCCGGCGCGCCGTAGAGGTTGTGCAGGTCTCCCATCACGTCCTGGTAGGCGCCGAGCAGGCAGATCGCCAGGTCGTAGGGCTCCCCCGGGATCGGGTCGTGCAGCGGCAGGACTTCCTTGACGTCCTTGATGTCGACGAAATGGTCGATCTGCCCGTCGCTGTCGCAGGTGATGTCGCAGAGCGTGGCCTTGTGCTCCGGCGTCTCGCGCAGGCGCGAGATCGGGACGATCGGGAAGAGCTGCTCCAGGGCCCAGTGGTCGGGCACGCTCTGGAAGACCGAGAAGTTGACGATGTACTTCTGGTCCAGCGCCTGCTCGAGCTCCTGGAACTCCTCGAGCGGGATCTTCTCCCGCTTGGCGAAGGCCAGCGCCCGGCGCGCGATTTCCCAGAACAACTGCTCGGCCAGCGCGCGGTCTTCGAGCGTGACGAGCCCGTGGTTGAACAGCGTGACCATCTCGTCGCGCTGCTCGGTCGCGTCGTGGAAGTACTCGCGGTAGTTCTTCCCCGACATGTCCTCGAGCATCGAGCGCAGCTCCTGGACGACCCGGGCGTGCTCGCGCGTCGCCCCCTTGCCGTTGTTGCCGGTCCGCAGGTCGGGCGTGATGCGCGCCAGGACGTCGGTCACGAGCATCGAGTGGTACGCCGTCAGGGCCCGCCCGCTCTCGGTGGTGATCAGCGGGTAGGGGACGCGCTCTTCCAGGCAGACTTCCTTGACGATGTAGACCGCGTCGTTGGCGTACTCGGCAATCGAGTAGTTGCGCGAGGCATCGGACGCGGTGTTGGAGCCGTCGTAGTCGATCGCCAGCCCGCCCCCCATGTTGAGGATCGAGAGCGGGACCCCCATCTTGCGCAGCTTGGCGTAGATCCGGGCCCCCTCGCGGAAGGCCGACTTGAGCCGGCGGATGTCGGGGATCTGCGAGCCGATGTGGAAGTGGACCATCGCCAGCCGGTCCAGCCGGCCGGCGGAGCGGAAGGCGGCGACGGCTTCCAGCAGCGCACCGGTCGTCAGACCGAACTTGGCGGTCAGGCCCGACGACTCGCGCCACTTGCCGGCGCCGCGCGCGAACATCCGGACCCGCAGTCCAACCTCCGGGAGCGGCCCGTCGCCGGCCTTCTCGAACGCCTTGAGCAGCAGGTCGACCTCGAACGGCTTCTCGATCACGATCACGACGCGCCGGCCCATCCGCGCCCCCATGATCGCGAGATCGAGCGTTTCCGAGTCCTTGTAGCCGTTGAGCGTGGTCAGCGCGCCGGGCGCGACGTCCAGCGCCAGCGCCGCCATCAGCTCGGGCTTGGAGCCGGCCTCGATCCCGATCCGGCTCGGCCGGCCGGCGGCCAGCAGGGCCTCGACCACCCAGCGGTTCTGGTTGACCTTCATCGGGAAGGTCGGGCTGTAGTCGCCGCCGTGGAAGCCGAACTCGTCCATCGCGGCACGGAAGGCCCGGACCATCTCCTCGACCGAGGTGTGCAGGATCTGCGGGAAGCGGAACAACAGCGGGGTGTCGTGCCCCTGCCGCCGCAGGTCGGCGACGACCCTGGGGAGGGAGAGCCCCAGCCGCGGGTCCCGGGTCGGCCGGACGGTCAGGTCCCCTTCCGGCGAGATCCCGAAGAAGCCCGCGCCCCAGAGGTGGATGTCATAGATGTCGAGGGCTTCCTCGACGGGCAGTCGGATCGCCATCTGGCCAACCCTCCCAGAGCCGGCGTGCCGGCCCGGTCTCGCTGTCGGTTCCGGGGGGACAACCCTTGTGGTCCGCGCAGGCGGCGGCGATTATCGGGGCCGCCGCCCCCCCTGTCCACGGAGAATGGACAGGAAATCGCGGGCGGACATATTCGACCGAGGAGGCTCACCCCTTGCTGACGGGTTACAACACCGACGTCCGGTTCGAGGGGCAGACGTACCACGTGCAGAGCGAGGACCGCGGCCGCGCCAACCCGGTCCTGGAGAGCCTCGTTTACTGCGGCGGGCAGATCCTGCACCAGGAGCGGAACCCCTACGAGGAGCTGGTCGCCCAGGAGGCCACCGAGGCCGTGGTGGCGGCCCGGCTGGACCGGCAGCACCGGGACCTGGTGCGCCGGGCGCGGCACGGCGAATTCGCCGCGGCGGCCGACGGCCCGGCCGGGCTGCCGCACTCCGGCGTGGCGCCGGCGGCCGAGCAGGGGCCGCTCGCGGATCACCTTGCGGAGCTGCTGGCGGCCGACGGCGAGATCGAGACGCTCGAGCTGACCTTCTCCAACGAGGCCGGGAGCGGCGGGCTGGCCGGACGGATCGCCGTCCGGCGGGCCGCCGACGGATCGCCGGCGGCCGGGGCCCGCGTTTCGGTCCGGGTCGTCGGGCGCGGCCTGACGCCGGCGACGATCCTCACGGCGGAGGTCGACGAGTCCGGGGAGGCGCTGGTCGCCGTGGTCGTCCCGCCCGCAGCGACGGCTCTGATCTTCGCGGCCGAGGCGGGGCCGGGCGGGGGGCGGCTTCGGGTGCCGCTGGGGCCGCAGGGCGAGGACGCGGTGCTGGCCGGGCCGGCCCTCAGCCGCGCCTCCGGACCGCGTCCCGCATCTCCCGTTCGTGGATCTTTTTCTTGAGGGCGTCCTTCTTCTCGTGGCGCTGCCGGCCCTTCCCCAGTGCCAGCTCGACTTTGATCCAGGCCCCCTTCAAGTAGACCCGCAACGGGACCAGGGTGTACCCGGCCCGCTCGATCTTCCCGGTCAGACGCTTGAGCTCGTGGCGCGAGAGCAGGACCTTGCGCGGCCGCTCCGGCTCGTGGTTCTCGAACGAGGCGTGGGTGTAGGGCGCGATGTGCAGGCCGATCAGCCAGAGCTCGCCGTCCTTGAAGCGGGCGTAGGCGTCCTTGATCTGGACCTTCCCGCCGCGCGCCGACTTCACCTCGGTCCCGACCAGCACCAGCCCGGCCTCGTAGGTCTCCTCGATCGCGTAGTCGTGCCGCGCCTGGCGGTTGACCGCCAGGTTCTTCTCACTTTCGCCGTCCGTTCCCTTGTCGCTCGGCCCCATCGTGCATCCATGGTCGCGCGATCCGCGCCAGCGCGCGACCCGCTCCGCCGCGACCCGCTCCGCCGCGACCCGCTCCACCCCGCCGGGCGAACCCCGGGTGCATTATCCTTTTGTCAGGAACCCCGGAGGACCCCTTGGCCCGCACCTCGCTCGTCCGCATCGCCCAGTCCGGCAGCGTCCGGCCCGTCTGCTGCCGGACCGGAGACGACCCGCTCGAGATCGGCGACCGCTGCGTGATCGGCGGCGACGGCGGGCGCGGCCAGTTGGGGACCGTGGTCCGCGTGCCGTTCGAGGCCGAGCCACCGGCCGGTCCCGACCCGCAGCCGGTCCTGCGCCTCGCGAGCGCCGCCGACGACGAGACCGAGGGCTGGCTCGAGCAGCGCCGGCGCGAGGCGCTTCAGATCGCGTCCCGGCGCGCCGCGGAGCTGAACCTGGCGATGCGTTTCGTGCGAGCCGACCCGGTCCCCTCGGGACGGCGCGTCACGCTCTTCTTCGTGGCCGAAGGGCGGGTCGACTTCCGCCAGCTCGTGCGCGACCTGGCGCGCGAGTTGCGGGCGCGCGTCGAGCTGCGGCAGATCGGCGTGCGCGACGCGGCGATCCGCCAGGGCGGCGTCGGGCATTGCGGCCGCCCGCTCTGCTGTTCGACCTGGCTCCAGGGCTTTGCCCCGGTCTCGATGCGGATGGCCAAGGTCCAGGGGCTGCCGGTCAACCCGGCCAAGATCTCCGGCCAGTGCGGGCGCCTGATGTGCTGCCTGCGCTACGAGGTTTCCGACGCCGACCGGAGCGAGCGCGGGGGCCGCGAGGATCGCGGCGGCGAGCGCGGGTAGCCGCCCGCCGCAGAGCTCACCACCCGCCGCGCACCACGAGCTGCGCGTTGAGCCCCGGCCCGTCGGCGGCGACCGCGTCCGGCGTCGCGGGATAGGCGTGGTCGAAGAGGTTGCCGACGATCAGTTCGATCCCCAAGAGCGGAGACAGCTGGTAGCCGGCGCCGACCCCGACGAGTCCGTACCCGGGGGTGTCGATCTCGGTCGGCCCCGGACGATCGTCCGCCCGCACGGCCTCCGCGCGCAGCCGCAGCCACCAGCGGTCGGCCGGGCGGTAGAGCAGGGTCGCCATCCCGTAGAGCGGGGGGACGTCGGCCGGGAGGCTGCCGTCCTCGACGATCTCGCCGCGGGTCCAGCTGGCCCCCAGTCCCAGCACCCACCGCGGCCCGAAGTCGATCTCGCTCTCCAGCTCGACCCCCTCGAGCTGCTCGGTGCCGGCGTTGCGGAAGAAGAAGTTGGCGCTCCCGACCGGGTCCTCATAGCGCTCGATCAGGTCGAAGATCCGGTAGCGGTAGAAGTAGCCGGCGAAGCGCCAGCTCCCCGCGGTGCGGCGCACCGCCAGGTCCCACTGGCTGGTCGTCTCGGGCTGGAGGCCGGGGTTCCCGGTCACGACGCCGCGCCCGGTCGGCCCGACGAAGTAGAGGTCGGACAGGCCCGGGACCCGGAAGGCGCGCGCCCACTGCAGCGCCACCTCCCAGGCCGGCGCGAAGTGCCAGGTCAGCGCGGCGAAGCCGGTGACCGCGTCCTCGCGGTTCTGCTGGTCGCCGAAGCTGGCGCCGGTGCTCTTCGTCTCGACCCAGTCGTAGCGCGCGCCGGCCGCGGCGACCAGCGCGCCGCCGGCGAAGGGGAGCGAGCCCTCGGCGAAGGCCCCCAGGTCGAGCCGGCTGGCGTCCTCGATCGACTGGTTGCGTTCGACCCGCGTCACCTGGCCGGCCGCGTCGTAGCGCGTCGTGATGTCGATCGCCTCGAGGTCGAAGCGGGACACCGCCTCGATCCCGGTCGAGAAGCGCAGCGCGCCGAAGCTCTTGGATCCCGCCGCGCGCAGGGAGGCGTCGTGAGCGTCGACGTCGGCCTGCTGCAGGCGGCGCGTGACGGGGGGCGGGCCCGGCTGCGGGAAGCGCTCGCGGTTGGTGAGCAGCTCGTAGTAGCCGAAGAAGCCGCGCAGCTCGAGCGTGTCGAACCCCAGGCCTCCCGGCAGGTCGGCGCCCAGCGCCAGGCGCGTCGAGCGCTCCTCCGGGTACCAGGCGCGCGTCCGGTCCGAGTCCTTCGCCGGCTTGCCCATGTCCCAGGTCTCGCCGTCGTAGAGGTTGAACCACAGGCGCGCCGTCCCGGCCGGCCAGAGCCCGGCCAGCGCCAGGTTGCGGTCGCGCGCGCTCGAGTTGTCGACCGTTCCCTGCGGCGAGTCGTAGTCCCCGAACCAGCGCTGCTGGCCCGCGAAGGTCATCGCGCCGGTGCCCAGCGGCAGGTTGAACGCCACGCCCCCGGTCGCCATTGGCTGCCCGGCGCCGCCCGAGACCTCGTAGCGGCCCGAGCGGATGCCGGGCTGGGGGAGCGGCTGGCGGGCGTGGATCACGCCGCCGATCGCGTCCGAGCCGTAGGCGACGGAGCCGGGGCCCCGGACGATCTCGAGCCCCTGGAGCATGAACGGCTGAAGGAAGCTGGCCGACGGGCCGGCGCGGCGCTCCGCGGTGACGCGGCCGTCGTCGAGCAGGATCAGCGTCCGTCCGCGCGCCAGGCCGCGGATCGAGGGCACGACCGACTGCCCTTCCTCGAGCCGGCCGACGCCGGGGATCTCGGCCAGGGCGTCGGTCATCCGCGCCGGCTGCCGGCGCTCCATCTCCTCGCGCGTGACCAGGTTCGGTGCCGAGGCGGGGGCCCCCAGCGTGGCCGGGGCGACGTCGGTGCGGACCGTCAGCTCGGTCAGGGCGGTCGCCGGAAGGCGCAGCTCGGTCGCGTCCGCCCGCTCGACGAGGATCGTCCCCAGGAACGCCCCGCGCGCGTCGATCACGACCAGCTCGAATGGCACCGGTGGGGGCGGCTCGAGCGCGAAACGGCCGTCGGCGTCGGCCAGGACCGAGCCGGCGCGCCCGGTCACCGAAATCCGCGCGCCCGCGACCGGCGCGCCGCCGGCGTCGAGCACCCGGTAGGGGCCGGCCTCCGTGCCGGCCCGAGCCACCGATGGCGCGACCAGGAGGAGCGCAACCGCGGCGAGAATGACCCGGCCTGGCGTCCGATGACGATGGAACATGACTCTCCTACTTCTCCTCGGGGAAGAGCGGTCCCAGCTGCTCCCGCGTCGGCGGCGGCGTGGCCAGGCTGACCAGGACCAGCAGCCCGATCGAGATCGCGGCCGAGAAGTAGATGCTGGGGATCCCCCACGGGTCGCCGCCCACGACCACCGACGGCGCCAGCAGCGGGAGCACGACGTCGAGCGCCAGCACGGCGGCCGCGCCGCCGACGATCGACGCCAGGCCGCCCTGCCAGGTGGCGCGCTTCCAGGCCAGCGCGGCGAGCAGCGCCGGCGTGATCGACACGCCGTACACGGTGTAGGCGAAGTAGGAGTACTTCAGCACCGAGATGTTCAGGCCGAAATAGGTCGGGATCCAGATCATCATGAAGGCCGCCAGGCCGACCAGCACGACGAAGACCTTCTGCAGCGCGACCATCTTCGTCTGGTCCGCCCCGGGGTGGACGAAGCGCTGGTAGATGTCGCGCATGATGTTGGTCGTCGGCGACAGCAGGTAGTTCATCCCGGTCGAGATCACGACCGCGCAGGCCGCGCCGAGCAGCAGCAGTCCGAAGAAGACGGCAATCCCGTGGCTGCCGATCAGGTCCCCGGCGGCCTGCAGCACCAGCGAGGCCGGGTCGATCCCGATCTTCGCGTGGGCCACCGCGGTGGCGTCGGACAGGCCGCTGAACCCCTCGTTGAGCAGCGTGTGCAGGGGGGCCACCTGGTCGGGCTTCAGCTCGCCGCGGACGGCCGCATCCTGCGCGATCTCGATCGCGCGG
Source organism: Acidobacteriota bacterium (assembly GCA_025456425.1). Classification (GTDB taxonomy): domain Bacteria; phylum Acidobacteriota; class Polarisedimenticolia; order J045; family J045; genus JALOKP01. Next base: position 7,290 of record JALOKP010000147.1, read on the forward strand.
GTGACGGCGTCCCCCGGAGGAACCGCGCCGGCTGCGACCTGCTCCTTGACGGTCCCGGCGATCCGGAAGGCCGTCACCTCCGGCCAGTGCCGCGCCGAGCTGTAGATCGCGATCGCCACGACGAGCGTCTCGACCACGATCGTCCCGACGATCCAGAGCGCCACCGCCTTCCGCGCCTCGGCCGGCGAGCGGGCCGAGTAGAACTTCTGGTACATCGA
>JALOKP010000148.1 GCA_025456425.1 Acidobacteriota bacterium
GTTGTAGGCCCGCGCCAGGCGCGTGATCGAGTCGAGCAGGATCACCACGTCGTCGCCGAACTCGACCATCCGCTTGGCCCGGTCGAGCACGATCTCGGCAACCTGGACGTGGCGGCTGGCCGGCTCGTCGAAGGTCGAGGCGATGACCTCGCCCCGGACCGTGCGCTGCATGTCGGTCACCTCCTCCGGCCGCTCGTCGATCAGCAGGACCAGCAGCTTGACGTCCGGGTGGTTCTCGGCAATCGCGTGGGCGATCGCCTGCAGGAACATCGTCTTGCCGGTACGCGGCGGCGCGACGATCAGCCCGCGCTGCCCCTTGCCGATCGGCGCCAGCAGGTCGATCACGCGCCCGGTCAGGTTCTCCTTGGTCGTCTCCATCCGCAGCGGGGCGTCGGGGTGCCAGGGGGTCAGCTCTTCGAACTTCTTGCCCCGCGCCATCTCGGCCGCGGGCCGCCCCTGGACCGTCTCCAGCTCCTGCAGCGCGAAGAACTTCTCGCCGCGCCGCGGGTGGCGCAACGGGCCCGTGACGAGGTCCCCGGTCCCGAGCCCGAAGCGCCGGATCAGCCCGGGCGCGACATAGATGTCGTCGGGACCCGGCAGATAGCTGTGCTCGGGCGAGCGCAGGAAGCCGTAGCCGTCGGGCAGCAGCTCCAGCACGCCGAAGGCGACGACGCGCTCCCCCGTCCGCACCTGCTCGACCAGGATCCGGTGGACCAGCTCCTGCCGCCGCATCAGCGACAGCCCCTCGATCGAGAGCGACTTGGCGAGCCGCGTCAGCTGGCCCGCGCGCATGTTCTTGAGGTCGTGGAGGTTCATGCGTCCTTCCCGGCGGGGCGCGCCAGCGCCTCGTCGACGATCCGCGACAGTTCCTTCATCCCGGCCCCGGTGTGGGCGGAGGTCGTCACCACCTGGATCCAGGGCGGCAGGTCGATCTCGCGCCGGACCTCGGCCGCCGCCTGGGCTGCACGCGAGCCCGAGATCTTGTCGGCCTTGGTCAGCACGATCGCGAACGGAACCTCGTTCTCCAGCAGCAGCGCGGCCAGCGCGTGGTCGAGCGGTTGCGGCGGGTGGCGGCTGTCGACCAGCTGCAGCGCCAGGCGGAGCGGCTCGCGGTGCCCGAGATAGCTCGCGAGGAGCCGGTCCCAGGCCGCCCGCGCGCTGGCCGACACCCGCGCGTAGCCGAAGCCGGGCACGTCGACCACGTAGGCCCGGTCGTCGACCAGGTAGAAGAAGATCTCGCGCGTCCGGCCGGGCGCCTTGCTGACCCGCGCGATCCCCTTCCGCCCTACGAGCCGGTTGATCAGGCTCGACTTGCCGACGTTCGAGCGTCCGAGCAGGACGACCTCGGGCCGTCCGTCGCGCGGGAAGTCCTCGGGACGCGCCGCGGCGCGCACCATCTCGACGGTCTTCGGTCTCACCAGCCTGCCTTCGTCGGGTGCGCGGGCCGCCCTGCCGGGCCCGCCGCCCTCGTCGCGCTGCCTTGGGTCGCGGGGCGAGCCGGAGCTGGCCCGCGACGGGGTCGACACCCCGGTCGGGCCGGGGCACCCCAGGGCTCCAGACTATCCCAGGTCAGGCCGCCGCGCAGCCGGGGTCAGACCAGGTACTTGATCAGCAGGACCTCGTTGCCGAGCTGGCTGTAGATCAGCTCGTCGACGGTCCTGCTGGCCAGCAGCAGGCCGAATCCGCCTGGCCGCAGCCCCTGCTCGGCCCGCACGTCGGCGTGGTGCAGCGGGTCGTCGGGCGGGTTGGAGACCGCCGCGTGGGGCAGGGCGGCGCGGTCGAAGCCGGAGCCGGGGTCGCGCACGTAGTAGACGATCGTTCGCCGGGTCCTGATCGCGGCCACATCGATCACCTTGTCCGGGTCGAGCTTGGCGCCGTGCTCGATCGCGTTGAACAGGATCTCGCGGAAGGCCGCCATCAGGCCGTCGCGCTCGGCGTCGGGCAGGTCGTCACGCATCTCCGCCATGAACTGGATCAGCCGCTCGCCGGTGACCCGCCGCGCCGTCAGCCGGAGCGAGATCCAGTCCGTGTCGGCCGAGGTGACCTCGATCGCCGCGCGCCAGCTCTCGTCGGCCGACTCGACCGCCTGGCGCACCATGTCGGCGATGCGGGCGGGCTCGAAGGGGGCGGTGAAGCAGGCGAACACGCGCGCGCGGAGCGCCTCGATCACGTCCTCCGGCCGGGCGGCGGGGGCGAGCAGGAGGACGGGGACGCCCGGTCGCGCAGCCCGCAGCTCGCCGAGCAGCGCGATGTCCTCCTCGATGCCGCTGTCGGGGTCGGTGACGACGGCGTCGAAGTTCCGGCGCCGCAGGCGCTGCAGGGCATCCGCGGCGCCGCTGGCCCGCTCGAAGGTGCAGTGGGGCAGGCCAGCCAGCCGCACGATCTCTTCGGCGAGCGCGGAGTCGGTCCGGATGAAAAGAATCCTCGCTCCCATCGGGCCCTCGCTCCGCGCTCGCCGGACTTGCCGTTACCTGGCCTGATCCCGGTGTTCCTGGATCAGCTTGTCCACCACTTCGGGATCGGCGAGCGTCGTGGTGTCGCCCATCCCCTCGTACTCCCCGCCGGCGATCTTGCGCAGGATGCGGCGCATGATCTTCCCCGACCGGGTCTTCGGCAAGCCCTTGGCGACGTGAATCACGTCGGGTGCCGCGAAGGCGCCGATGACGTGCCGGACCTGCTCCTTGAGCGCGCCCTGGATCTGCTCCGGGTCGGCCCCCTCGAAGCCCGAGCCGAGGATGACATAGGCGTAGATCCCCTGCCCCTTGATCGGGTGCGAGAAGCCGACGACCGCCGCCTCGGCGACCGCGTCGTGCGCCACCAGCGCGCTCTCGACCTCGGCCGTGCCCAGCCGGTGGCCCGAGACGTTCAGGACGTCGTCGATCCGGCCCGTGATCCAGTAGTAGCCGTCCTCGTCGCGCTTCACTCCGTCGCCGGTGAAGTAGTAGCCCGGGTACTGTGTGAAGTACGTCTCCTTGAAGCGGTGATGGTCGCCCCAGACCGTGCGGGCCTGGCCCGGCCAGGGCGTCGCCAGGCAGAGCGCCCCGGAGACGCCGTTCCCCTCGATGAGCTTGCCGTTGGCGTCCATCACCACCGGCTTGACGCCGAAGAACGGCAGCGTGGCCGAGCCGGGCTTGGTGGGGGTCACGCCGGGGAGCGGGGTGATCAGGATCCCGCCGGTCTCGGTCTGCCACCAGGTGTCGACGATCGTGCAGCGCCCCTCTCCGACGACGTCGTGGTACCAGCGCCAGGTCTCCGGATTGATCGGCTCACCGACCGTTCCCAGCACGCGCAGGCTGGTCCGCTGGTAGCGCCTGGGGAACTCGTCGCCGGCCTGTGCGATCGCGCGCAGCGCGGTCGGCGCGGTGTAGAAGATGTTGATCCCCAGGTCGTCCACCACCCGCCAGTAGCGGCCCGGGTCCGGGTAGGTCGGGATCGACTCGAACATCACCGTCGTCGCCCCGTTGGCCAGCGGGCCGTAGACAATGTAGGTGTGGCCGGTGATCCAGCCGACGTCGGCGGCGCAGCAGTAGATGTCGCCCGGATGGTAGTCGAAGACCAGCTTGTGGGTGAAGGCGGCATAGACCATGTAGCCGCCCGTGGTGTGCATCACGCCCTTGGGCTTGCCGGTGCTGCCCGAGGTGTAGAGGATGAACAGCGGGTCTTCCGGCCCCATCCACTCCTGGGTGCAGGTCGAGCGCTGCTTGCGGCACTCCTCGTCCAGCCAGTAGTCCCGGCCCGGTTCCATCGGGACGTCGACCTCGGTACGGCGCGCCACCAGCACGGTGTCGACCAGGGACATCCCCTCGATCGCCCGGTCGGTGATCTTCTTGAGCGGGATCTTCTTGCCGCCGCGCAGCCCTTCGTTGGCGGTGACCACGACGCGGCACTTGGCGTCGATGATCCGGTCGCGCAGCGACTCGGCGGAGAAGCCGCCGAAGACCACCGAGTGGATCGCACCGATCCGCGCGCAGGCCAGCATCGCGTAGACGGTCTCGGGGATCATCGGCATGTAGATGCAGACCCGGTCGCCCTTGCGCACGCCGTGCGCCTTGAGCACGTTGGCGACCCGGCAGACCTCGTGCTTCAGCTCGCGAAAGGTGATGTGGCGGTAGACCCCCGGCTCGTCTGCGGCCCAGATGATCGCCGTCTTCTCGCCCTTGTCCTTGAGGTGGCGGTCGACGCAGTTGTAGCAGGCGTTCAGGCGTCCGCCCGAGAACCAGGCGAAGTCGGCCTCGTCGTAGTCCGCGTCGAAGACGTTGCTGAAAGGGTGGTACCAGCTGATCAGCTTGGCCTGCTCCGCCCAGAACCACTCCGGGTTGTCGAGCGACAGCCGGTAGAGCCGGCTGTACTCCTCCATCGAGTTGATGTGGGCGCGTTCCCTGATGTGCGGCTTGACGGGGTAGACGGACTCGACGGACACGGTCGACCTCCTCGCTGGAACCCTTCACGCTCCCGGACGGCGCGCACGCGGCCCCGGCTCGCGCCGCGATCGCGCAGGATGTGCGGGATCATACGGAAATGCGGCGCAGGTGCGGAAGGAGAAAGTGCCTTCTTTCTGGGGTGCCGGCCCCGTTTACTGCCCCGTTACTGGATACGAGTGAGCATCGGGAAGCCGGCCGGGAAGCGCAACGGCGGCCCGGTCGGATGCGGGTCGGCGGCCGACGGCCGATCACCGGTCGCATGCGTCTCGGCGGCCGCGCTCAGTGGGCGCGATCACCCTCGTCGCGGGCTTCCTCGACCACCGCCAGCGCGACGGGCGGCCGCTCCAGGGCGGCCGGCAGGACTTCGTCCATGTGCCCGACCAGGACCACGGTCAGCTCGCCCGCCACCTCGGACGGGATCTCGGCCAGGTCCTTCTCGTTCTCGCGCGGCAGGATCACCGTCCGGATCCCCGAGCGGTGGGCGGCGAGCACCTTCTCCTTGATCCCGCCGACCGGGAGGACCTTGCCCCGCAGCGTGATCTCGCCCGTCATCGCTACGTCGGGACGGGCCGGGATCCCGGCCAGCATCGAGACCAGCGCCGTCGCCATCGCGATCCCGGCCGACGGACCGTCCTTCGGGATCGCCCCCTCCGGGACGTGGATGTGGATGTCGAGCCGGCGGTAGAAGGCCGGATCGGTCCCGAGTTCCGCCGCCCGCGAGCGGACGTAGGTCAGGGCCGCGTTGGCCGACTCCTGCATCACGTCGCCGACCTGCCCGGTGACCAGCAGCTTGCCCCGCCCCGGCACGGCCGAGACCTCGGGGGTCAGGATCTCGCCCCCGACCGCGGTCCAGGCCAGCCCGGTCGCGACGCCGATCTCGCTCTCGCGGCGGGCCTCCGGCGGACGGTAGCGCGGCACGCCCAGCAGCTCCTCGGCCGCGTCCGGCGTGACGGCGAACGACCCCGACCACTCGCGATCGACCAGCTTGCGCGCCAGCTTGCGGAAGATCCGCGCCAGCTCGCGCTCGAGGCTGCGCACGCCGGCCTCGCGCGTGTAGCGCTCGACGACCAGCTGCAGCGTCGCGGCCGGCAGTTTGATCTGACGCGCGGCCAGGCCGTGGGCCTCGAGCTGCTTGGGCACCAGGAAACGCTCGGCGATCGCCAGCTTCTCGGGCAGCGTGTAGCCGGCCAGCCGGATCGTCTCCAGCCGGTCCTGCAGCGGGGCCGGGACCGTGTGCATCACGTTCGCGGTGGCGATGAAGAAGACGTCCGACAGGTCGAGTTCGACGTCCAGGTAGTGGTCGACGAAGGCGTGATTCTGCTCGGGGTCGAGGACCTCCAGCAGGGCCGCCGAGGGGTCGCCGCGGAAGTCGGTCGACATCTTGTCCAGCTCGTCGAGCAGGAAGACCGGGTTCATCGCCCCGGCCTTGCGCATCGACTGCACGATCCGGCCCGGCAGCGCGCCGATGTAGGTCCGGCGGTGGCCGCGGATCTCGGCCTCGTCGCGCACGCCACCCAGCGAGAGCCGCACGAACTCCCGGCCCGTCGCGCGGGCGATCGAGCGCGCCAGCGAGGTCTTGCCGACGCCCGGCGGCCCGACGAAGCAGAGGATCGTGTGGCGCCGCCCCTCGGGCGCCAAGCGGCGCACCGCGAGGTGCTCGAGGATCCGTTCCTTGACCTCCGACAGGCCGTGATGGTCGTGCTCGAGCACCCGCCGCGCGCGCTTGAGGTCGCGCTTCTCGGCGGTCTTCTTCCCCCACGGGATCGCCAGCAGCCAGTCGAGGTAGCTGCGCGAGACGGTCGCCTCGGCCGAGACCGGCGGCATGGCCTCGAGCCGCCGCAGCTCGGCCTCGGCCTTCTCCCGGGCCTCGGCCGGCATCGCCGCGGCGACGATCCGCTCGCGCAGCTGGTCGAGGTCGTTCTCCTTGCCGCCCCGCCCCAGCTCGTGCTGCAGCGCCTTGATCTTCTCGTTGAGGTAGTACTCCTTCTGGGCCCGCTCGAGCTGCTGCTTGACCCGTGCGTTGACCCGCTGCTCGGAGCGCAGCTTGTCGATCTCGAGCGTCACGATCTGGACCAGCCGCTCCAGCCGGTCACGCACGAAGGTCCGCTCCAGGAGGTCCTGCTTGAAATCGGCCCCGACCAGCAGGTGGGCCGCGATCGTGTCGGCCAACCGTCCGGGATCGGTGACCCTGACGGTCGAGAGCAGGGTCTCGGCGGGGAGAGTCGGGTTCTGCTTGACGTACTCCTCGAACAGCTCCTGCACCCGCCGCACCAGCCCCGAGACGTCCTCGCCGGTCGCTGCCGGCTCGTGGACCGGCAGGACCTCGGCCACCAGGTAACCCTCGGGCGTGCGCACGATGTCGAGCGCGCGGGCCCGGCAGAGCCCCTCCGCCAGGATCCGCACGTTCCCCGAGGCGACCTTGAGCGACTGCACCACCTGGGCGATCGTGCCCATCGGGTGGATGTCTTCGGGACGCGGCTCGTCGACCGCGGCGTCGCGCTGGCTGGAGAGGAAGATCCGCCGCGGCTCGCCGGCCAGGGCGTGCTCGAGCGCCAGGACCGAGGACTGCCGGCCGACCACGAACGGGACCATCGTGCGCGGGAAGACGACCGCCTCCCGCAGCGGGACCATCGGCAGCCGTTCGATGCCCGTCGAGGTCATCGCGCTCCGTGACCGGCTGCGATCCGCGACGCCGCGGATCGCGCTAGCCGGCCTTCTCGAGCAGCCGCAGGGCGCCCTCGCCCTTGTCCGGCCGCTCGATGTACTCCTTGGTGATCGTCAGATCGCGGCGCTCCGACTCGGAGGGGATCTCGAACATCAGGTCGAGCATCGCCTCCTCCATGATCAGCCGCAGGCCGCGCGCCCCGATCTTGCGCTCGAGCGCCTTCTTCGCGACGGCGGTCAGGGAGTCGGGGGTGAACTCGAGCTTGACCCCTTCGAAGTCGAAGATCTTGCGGTACTGCTTGACCAGCGCGTTCTTCGGCTCGGTCAGGATCCGGACCAGCGCGTCCTCGTCCAGGTCGTCGAGCGGCGCG
>JALOKP010000149.1 GCA_025456425.1 Acidobacteriota bacterium
CACCGCCTGCACCACCTCGTCCACCGCGTCGGGGTCCAGGCAGAGCGCGTCGGCCCAGGCCCGGCGGTCGGCGCGCAGCGCCTCCTCGCGCCGCGGGTCCGTGATGCCGCGGCCCAGCTCGGCCTTGGCCCGGCGGGCGCGGCGGGCCAGCCGCGCACGGCGCGCGAGCAGGGCCAGGATGTCGCGGTCGACGTCGTCGATCAGGTCGCGCGCGGCGCGCAGCTCGGGCGAGCGCGCGCCCAGGTCGGGGATCTCGTCGGGAGCGCCGGCCGCGGGCCCGGCCGTGCCGCCTGCCGCGGCCTCGGCCGCCGCCGCCGCGCCCGGCGCGCGCAGCGCCGCGTCGGCCGCGGCCAGCGCGTCCAGCAGCCGGCGCCGCGCCTCGGCCGCGTACGGGTTCTGCAGGTGGAGCGCGGTGTACAGGTGCCCCGCGTCGGAGCGGACCGAGGCCAGCGTGCGCACGATCCCCATCGCCGACGGTGGCAACAGTTCGCCCTCGAAACGCGCCCCGGCGTCCAGCAGCCCCTTGGCCACGAAGTAGGTCAGCGCGTGCGCGTCGGCCATCGCGCGGTCGTGCTCTTCCGGTGTCGTCTCGCGGACCTCGCAGCCGACGCGCTCGAAGAGCGCGCGCGCCGCGGCGGCCGCGCCGGGGTGCATCGGGTTGGGGCAGACCACGACGCGCAGCGGCCGCTCGCCCAGCGCCAGGCTGGTGGGGCCGAACAGCGGGTGCGTCCCGGCCCACGGCACCTCGCGGCCGAAGATCTCCGCCAGCGCCGCGACCGGGCCGGTCTTCACGCTGGCGACGTCGAGCACCAGGTGGGACGGGCCCAGGTGAGGCCGCAGCGAGCGCGCCGCGGCCGCGGTTGCCGCGACCGGCACCGCGAGCAGCAGGGCGTCGCAGGCGGCCAGCCCGGCCGGGCCGTCGACCGCGATCCCCGGCTCGACCTCCGCCACCGGGTCCCACGCCCGGACCGCGATCCCCGCGTCGGCGAACAGCTCCGCCAGCGCGCGCCCGAAGCGCCCGTAGCCGAGGATCCCGACGGTCCTCGCGACCGGCCGGGCGGGTGGCGAAGGGTGTCGGGGCGGTGGGGCCGGGGCGGAGGATGCGAGTCGCCGTGCCTCACGCCGGCGGCCGGAACGGCGGCCGCCGGCGCCGCAGATGCCGTCCCCAGCTGGCGCGGGGGGGGCCGTCGGCCGGGCTCGCTTCGACCGGCCCCGACTGGTCCAGCGACTGCGACGAGGCCCCGCGCCGCGAGGGGGGTGCCGGGATATGGCGACCGTGGCCGCCAAAGTCCGTGAGCGGCTCGCGTGAGCCGCTCTCGCACCGTTCGCTTTGGCCGACCTACCCTCGTTGACTCACGCGCAGCTCGCCCTTCACCGCGGCACTTCCTCTACGACATCATGATCGCAGCGACAACCCCGTCCCCGTGGAACCAGGGGAACCCCGGTCGGACGCCCCCTGCCATGCAGTCTCTGGGACCGGCCGCCCTCTCGCCCCTTGCTCCGTTCACGGATCATCTACCACCAACCGAGAAACTGATTAACAAACCAAGCGACGCAGTAGATCAGGTACACACTCCCGCACGCGACTGCCAGGATGACGCCGAATCCCATCAGTGCGCTGATCGTAGTCGGTCGCAGTGGGCGCCTGTGTCCCCGCAGACCGTGGTGTTCACGGGTTGAGAGCTTCAAAGTACGACCTTATGGCATCGTCCAGAAGATATAGACATTCCAGGTGGCCACGCGTGGCAACACACTGGTCGTGAGCCGCACACTCTGAGGTGCACACCGCCCCGAGCGCGTAGCAGCCAGCGCATCCCATACCGCAGCACCCGCTGCAGCCGGTACTTGGATCGGTGCAGCCACTACCCGTCGGTGCCAACGGGCCCTGGCTGACCGTGTACGCGATCACATTCGCACCGACTCCCGTCACGACTCCAGCGGTCGGAGCAAAGCCTGCCGCCGTGAGCGCCGACGGAAGCGACCTTGCTACGATTGACTCGGGCGAGGTGAGGATGCTGTCCATCGCGGCCAATTCGGCCGGGCTGTTCGAGCTGGTCACGAGGATCCCACCAATGTACAAGGTGATTGAATCACCCTGCTTCACGAGTTCTGTGAGGGGAGCACCAGTAGAGCTATGGAGCGTGGAGTGGAGCCCATTCGCAGTCGTACACGAAAGGAAATCGATTCGTACTCCCTGAACCTCATATGATCCATTTACACCGGAGCCGCCACACGCTGATTGAAAGGTTAAGTTGCCAGCCAGCGCCGGGATTCCCCCTGCAACCGCGACCAAGAACGCTAGCGAGAGAATGTACTTCTGCATCATCACCCCTCCTGTCGGCATGCCGTGCCGCCGCACCATTCCACTCTACCGCGTCCCTATCGCTTCCTCGTGAAGTGTTGAGGCTCGGCCGATGGTTGTAACTGATTCGTTACATCGGGCCCGCTTCCAGACGGCACCACATTGTGCGATCCTCGGCGCGTGAGGAAGCGTCAGGATCTCAACCGGATGAATTGGTGACTGTCGCATGGCGCGTCGGAGCGGAGCCGAGGCCGGGCTTCCCGGTCGCACTGAACAACGAGGACTTGGCGGATGAGAACTTCTCGGTCGAAAAGGACGTTGCGGCGGGATCGCTTGCGGTCATGTCGGCTGGATCGTTCTTCTGCGCAGGGGCGAAGGGAGTCCTGATGCGCCTCGCGATGACCGCCCACGCGGCAGGTGCGCAGCCGCCATCTCGCCGACCCCGCGTCACCCCGAGACGAGCGCAGGAAAGCGGTGAAGACTCATCTAGTGGGCGATCTTCGACCATCGCGCCGCCGCCCGAATCCTCGCGCAAGGGGAGACCGAAGTCGCCCTTGAGAGCCTCAAGAAGGACCACCCATCAGCGTTGTGTGTCGCCGGGAAACGTGAAGAAGGCGGGACCGGGCCGGAGAGCGGCGATTGAAAAGCATTGACTCGGACAGGGAGACGGGAGGAGGTTCGCGATGGGTGTTTCCGCACAGCTGACACGCTTCCGTCCCGAAGCAGGCCAACATCACCGATACGGTTCTCCGGACGCCGTGCCGGCGCACGCCTTTCCGGGAGGGAGAACGAATGAACTCGATCGGGGGCATGTCTCGTCGGGGTGAAAACGGGATGCTACGCGCACTTGGCGCTGCTGGACTCGTGATCGTGTCCGGTGCATTGTCAGCAGGCTTCGTGTTCTCTGACCTCGGCCCGAGCGAGGGGACGATGCTACGCTTTGCCGCGAGCGCCGCTGTCGCGCTCCTGGCCGGTCTTGCGTTCGGTCGCCTGATGCCGCGTGTTTGGTACCTGGGCGTGATGACGTCGTGGGGCGCACTGCTCCTTGGCATGATCGCGCTCGTCCTGCGATTCACTCGGCCCAGCGACGAACTGATGTGGGCCATGACCCTGGGCTATCTTGCTCTCCCGCTCCTGTCGTGGTGCGGCTCATACCTCGGAGCGCGCCGAGCGCGCCGTTCCTCCGACGGATCCGCCGGCAAGCAGTTCTGAAGGCGACCACCCACCGATGACCTGGGAACTACCTCGGGGCAGGGGTGGATGGCGACCGTCGCTACGTCAACGTGCGACGAGCCAGCGCCCGAAGCGCTCATAGCGGAGGATCCCGACGCTTCTGGCGACGCCGCTTCCGCCCATCGTCACTGTGCTACCGTCCTGGCGTGGATGAGAAGGTCCAGCGCCGCGGGAACAAAGGCGGAACCGGCCGGGCGGTTGAGGGGGCGGACCCTGCCCCCGCTGCGAGCCCGCGCGCCGGCGTCCGGCCCGGACCGGCTCCGGAGACGCTTCCCACCGGGAGCCCCGGCCCGCTCCCCCCCGAGGCGCTGCTCTTCCCGCGCCACCTCGCGCTCTGGGAGCGCGTCGCGCCGCTGATGGACGGCCGCGACCTGGCCCACGACGCGCTCCACCTGGCCCGCGTCTACCGCTGGGCGCTGCGGCTGGCCCCCGAGGCCGGGGCCGACCCCGACCTGGCGGGGGCGGCGGCGCTGGTCCACGACCTCGACCCGACGCCGAAGCACGGCCCCGACCGCCCAGCGGCCGGCGAGCGCTCCTCGCGGGCGGCCGAGCCGCTGCTGGCCGAGGCCGGCTACGCCGCGCGCGAGCGCGCGCCGATCCTGGCCGCCGTCGCCGCCTCGAGCTGGTCGCGTGGACTCGAGCCGGCCGGCCCGCTCGGCGCGGTTTTGCAGGACGCCGATCGCCTCGACGCGATCGGTGCAGTCGGGATCGCGCGCGTCTTCGCCTGCCACCAGTCGATGGCCGCCGCGGGCAGCGACGGCCTCTTCTACCACCCGGGTGACCCGTTCGCCGAGGCCGGCCGCCGCCTCGACGACCGCCGCCACGCGCTGGACCACTTCGCGGTCAAGCTGCTCAAGCTCGCCGACGGGATGCACACCCCGACCGCCCGCGCCGAGGCCGCGCGCCGCCACGAGGCGATGCTGACCTTCCTCTCGCAGCTCTGGGGCGAACTCGAAAACCGGGGACAGCTACCGTAAGTCGGTAAGCCGCGCCATCCGGGGACACCATGGACATCTCGCGGCATCGGCCGCGAAGTTGCTTTTCGGCCTCGTGATGACGCCGCCAGGCCCCGCGATCCTCGGAACCTCGAGCCGAATCGCCACATTCAATCGGCTTACCGACTTACGGTAGCTGTCCCCGGATAGACCGGCTTACCGACTTACGGTAGCTGTCCCCGTTATGCCAGGAGGTCGTGGGCGCGGCGCATGCGGGCCGCGATGTCGATCCCCTGCGGGCAGGCTTGCGCCGCCGCCGCGAAGTCGATGCCGTCGAGCCGGCGCGCCGGCCCGGGCAGCGCCGCGAACAGCCGCCGCGCCTTCTCCGTCTCGCCGTACGACTCGTGATACATCAGGAAGCGCAGCGTGTCGGCGATCTTCGTCTCGCCCGCCACGCGCGCCTCGCAGATCTGCGCGCAGCCCTGGCACGCGTAGTGCGCCCGCGCCGCCGCCAGCCGCTGTAGCTGCTGGAAGTCGTTCATCGAGAGCTGGACCGGCGAGCGCGCCGCGGCGACGTTCTCGGCCAGCTTGGTCGTGTTGTCCATGTGCGAGACCGCCGCCGCGAGGCGGCCGTCGGCCCAGACCGCCTTGAGCTTGGCCTGCGCCAGGTTGAAGTCCTTCGACTCGAACTTCACGACCGCTTCCTGGTCCTTGGGCACCGAGTCCTGCGTCTTCATCGCGATCAGCCCGATCCCGGCCTTGACACAGGCGTCGATCGCCTTGTTCAGCGCCAGGTCGCCGTAGCGCGCGAAGTGGTAGCGGAACATGATCGCGTCGATCCCGCCCGCCGCCGCTGCGGCGTTCATCACCTCGACCTCCTGCTTGCCGTGGCAGGAGAGCCCGAAGTAGCGGACCTTCCCGCTCTTGCGCATCCGCTCGCCCATCTTGATGAACTCGGGGCCCAGCCGCGCCGGGTCGTCGACGGCGTGCATGAAGTACAGGTCCAGGTAGTCGGTCTGGAGCTGCGAGAGGCAGGTGTCCAGCTCCTTCTCGTAGGCCTTCGCCTTGTCCGGGTCGGCCTCGCCCGGCCCCTTCGACGTGATCCACAGCTTCTTGCGGTCGCCGATCTGCTTGATGAACGGGGCGATCGTCTTGTGCGACTGCCCGTCCTCGTAGACCAGCGCGGTGTCCAGGTAGTCGACGCCGTCCTTGAAGGCCCGGTGCAGGACCTTGTCGTACTTCTCGTCGAACTTCTGCGCGCAGCCCATCAGCAGGATCGGGATCTCCTGCCCCGTCGCGCCCAGCTTGCGGCGCGGAACGGTCGGCGCCGGCGCGGCCCCGCCGGCCGCCGGGGTCTCGCCCTCGGCCGCCAGCGACAGGTGGCTCCACGCCCCCACCGCCGCGCCGGACGCGATCGCCGTCTTCAGGAACCCACGCCTCGACGTCCCGTTCTCGCTCATCGCTCTCTCCTCGCTCCTGGTTCGGACTCAGGCGCCCTGGGCGCGGTTCTGCAAGAGGAGCCGCCGCTCGAGCGAGCGCGACTCCCCGACGGGCGTGACGTAGACCGCCCGCGAATCGGTGACCGGACACTCCGTCTGGCAGATCCCGCAGCCGATGCAGAGGTCCGGCACGATGAACGGCTTGTTCAGCACGACCACCCGGCCGAACACGTCCTTGGCCTCGACGTCCTTGGTCTGGATCGCCTTCGGCGAGACCGGGCAGACCTCCTCGCAGACGACGCAGGGGATCTCCATCGCGTGCGGCAGGCAGCGCCCCAGGTCGTAGAACGCGGTCCCCAGCCGGACCGGCCCCGCCGCCGCGAAGGCCCCGCGCCCCAGCTTCTCCTCGACCGTGATCTTGCGGATCGCGCCGGTCGGGCAGACCTCGCTGCACAGCGTGCACTTGAGCTGGCAGTGGCCGATGTTGAAGTTCATCACCGGCGTCCAGAGGCTCTCGACGCCCCCCTCCTCGAAGGTCGCCGGCTGCAGCACGTTGGTCGGGCAGACGTTGATGCACTGGTCGCACTTGATGCAGCGTTCGAGGAACTCCTGCTCCTCGACCGAGCCCGGCGGCCGGATCAGCTTCGGCGAGTAGTTCTGCCCCGAGTTGACGCCGTTGTTCTTGATCAGCGGCAGCGCCGCGAACCCGGCCAGGCTGGCGAAGACCACCCGCCGCTTGCCAAAGTCCGGGGCCGGCACGACCTGCCGCGTGTCCAGCCCCACCGCCCGGAACGACAGCGCGTCCTCGGGGCAGTCGTCGATGCAGTTCATGCAGGCGAAGCACTCCGACAGCCGCACCGCACCCTGCGGGTCCGAGGCCCCCTCGCAGCGCGACAGGCACATGTTGCAGTCGGTGCACTTGTGGACGTCGCGGTTGATCCGGAAGACCGCGGCGCGCGAAAAGACCCCCAGCAGCGCGCCCAGGGGGCAGAGCACGCGGCAGAAGAAGCGCGGGATCACCGTGTTCATCGCGACCAGCCCGAACAGCAGGAGCCCGATCCAGAACGAGCCGACGAAGACGCGGTGCTCGACCCCCGGCCGGAACTTCAGGCTGTCGAGCCAGACCCCGTCCAGGCTCAGCCGCTCGGCCGCGCCGGCCACCAGCGCGTCGCTGGCCGGCGCCACCGCGGTGGCGAAGGTGCGGTACATCAGGACGATCGGGTCGAGCAGCCCGATCTGCAGCGCCCCCATCGCGGCCAGGATCAGAAAGACCGCCAGGATCCCGTACTTGAGGAAGTAGATCGGGCGATAGCGGTTCGAGGCCCAGCGGTCCGACGGCTTGCGCGTGTTGAACAGCCAGCCGACGAACTGGTGCAGCGTCCCGTAGGGGCAGATCCAGTTGCAGAAGACCCGCCCGAACAGCAGCGTCAGCGCCAGCACCAGCAGCCCCCAGCCCAGCGCGCGGTAGACCGAGCCGGTGGCCAGCGCGGTCGAGATCAGGACCAGGGGGTCCATCTCGAGCAGGCGCGAGACCGGGTAGCCCTTGAGGCGCGTCGTCCAGGTCGCCCAGATCGCCAGCACGAAGGCGCCGAAGAAGAAGGCCTGCGAGACGATCCGCGCGTTGGTCAGCCGGAACAGCCGCTTGGGCTTGTAGGCCGGCAGGCGCTCGAGCCGCACGCTCACGCCCGCACCTCGCGCACCCGCCCCTGCCAGTCGAGCGTCCCCGTCCCCTTCGCCTGGGCCTTGGCCAGGTACTCGGGATAGTCGCGTCCGCGCTCGAGCAGGTGCTCGAAAGCCCACGCGTCCAGCGCGACCGGGTCGACTCCGGCCACGACCGCGTCGCCCGGCTTGACGTCGGACGGGTCGCCGCCGGTAGGGCCGTTCTTCATCAGGATCCGGCTGCCGTCGAGGATCGTCAGCGTGGGGCGCATCATCAGCGACAGGTCGGACACGATCTCGTGGATGTCCTGGTGGAACTGGTTGCGGCGCCCGCCCAGGAGCCCGTACCAGTTCTTCATCCCCATCGACGCACTGCAGAGGTTGTGATCCTTCACCGGCGCGATCCCGATCACCTTGTCGACGTTGGTCAGCGGCCGGTAGAAGATCGGCCAGCGCGCGATCAGCTTGGCCCCCGGCGTGTCGAGCGCGCGGAACGCGTTGGAGTCCGGCAGGTAGACCCGCCCGCCCGCCTCCTCCGCGGCGCGCCGCACGCCGCTCTTGGCGAAGCAGTCGGCGGGCGACTCGATCGGGTTGTCGGCGATCCGCACCTCCTGCGCCTTGGCGTCGACCAGCAGCATCCGGACCAGGATGGCCAGCAGCTCAGGCTGCGAGGTCGCTCCCAGGTTGGGCGAGCGGTCGAACGCGACGTTGGGCTTGACCAGCACGATCTCGCCCGGCTGCACGAAGGCCTGGATCCCGCCGAACGGCTCGAGCGCC
>JALOKP010000038.1 GCA_025456425.1 Acidobacteriota bacterium
CTGCGGGGCGTCTCGGAGTCGCTCTCGCAGCTGACCCGCTACACCAGCTACAAGCTGCTGTCGTCGACCACGCTGCGGGCGATGGAAGGGAAGCGCGCCGAGGCGGCGCTGGGCGAGCGCTACTCCGTCGCCTTCCGCGTGGCTTCCGTCGATCGCGAGCGCGGCGTGGTCTCGATCGAGACCTTCGACCTGCTCGAGCAGCCCCTGCCCGGCGAGGCCGGCGCCGCGGGCGCGGCGCCGCGCACCGTCCTGCGGCTCGAGCTGGCGCTGCCGCAGGGCCGCGAGGAACTGGTCGGAGCGCCCGGCCGCCGCCCGGACCGCGCGATCTTCATTGCGATCAAGGCGGTCGACGCCGGCGACGGCGCCGACGCCGCGGCGGGCCCGGGGCGCTGACGATGCCGATCTTCCGCTGCCGCCTGGCGACGACGACCGGAGAGATCGTCGACAGGGAATTCGAAGCCACCGAGCCGGGAACGCTGCGCCGCGAACTGGAGCGGCAGGAGTTCCTCGTCCTCTCGATCCAGAAACGCTCCAGCCTGGGCGCCGCGCTGGGCGGCCTGGTCAAGCGGCGCCGGTCGGTGAAGATGAGCGAATTCCTGTTCTTCAACCAGGAGTTCGTGGCGCTCATCCGGGCCGGGCTGCCGATCGTCGAGTGCCTGACGCTGCTGATCGAGCGGCGGCAGAACCCGGTCTTCAAGGCTGCGCTGGAAGACGTCCGCAACCGCGTCCGGACCGGCGAGGCGCTGTCCGACGCCTTCGCGGCCCAGGGCGTCTTCCCGCCGCTGTTCGCCAGCACCGTGGCCTCCGGCGAGCGCAGCGGCGAGATCGCGACCGTGCTGCAGCGCTACGTGACCTACAGCAAGACGCTGCTGTCGGTTCGCAAGAAGGTGCTCGCGGCGCTGACCTACCCGGCGATCCTGATCGCGCTCTCGGTCGTCCTGGTGGTCGTGCTGCTGGTCTATGTTCTGCCCAACTTCCAGGATTTCTTCAGCGACTTCGGAGCCGATCTTCCGCTGATCACGCGGGCCGTGATGGGGGCCTCGCAGCTGATCCGTCAGTGGTGGTTCGTCTGGCTCGGCGTCGTGCTCGGCGGGAGCGCACTGCTCGCCGTCTGGCGGCGCACGCCGACCGGGCAGCGCGCGCTCGAGGCGCTGGTCTACCAGCTTCCGGTGGTCGGGTCGATCGCCCGCAAGTTCGTCGTGACCCGCTTCGCCCGCACGCTGGGCACGCTGGTCTCGGGCGGCATCCCGATGGTGACCGGGCTCGAGATCGTCTCGCGGGCGATCGGGACCCCGATCTACGGCCAGGCCATCGCGCGCGTTGCCGGCAAGATCCGCGAGGGGGCGGCGCTCTGGTCGTCGCTCGAGGAGACCGGGCTGTTCCCGGACATGCTGATCGAGATGGTCAAGGTCGGCGAGTCGTCCGGCACCGTCGCCGAGATGCTCGACCACGTCGGCAACTTCACCGACGAGGAGATCGAGCACGAGCTGCAGACGCTGGTCTCGCTGGTCGAGCCGGCGCTGCTGGTGGGGATGGCCGTCGTGGTCGGGCTGCTCCTGTTCTCGATCTACTACCCGCTGCTGCAGGTCGTCGGAAACCTGGGAACCTGAGGGGCCACCGCGATGAGCGAGAGCCAGGAACTCGAGCCGAACTTCGTGCCCGGCGCGGTCGCCGACACGATCAACGAGGAGATCGACGCGCGGGCGCGCGCCGAGCGCCTGGGGCTCGAGTTCGTCGACCTGCAGGACGTCGAGATCGACCTCTCGCTGTTCGAGACCATCCCGGTCGAGCTGATGTTCCGCTATCACTTCGTGCCGATCCGGCGTGCCGGCGAGCGGCTGGTCGTGGCCGTGGTCGACCCGACCGACGTGCTGATGATCGACGAGCTGGAGCTGCTGCTGGGTACGCCGATCGAAGTCTCGGTCGGGACCCGCGCCGCGATCCAGGAGATCCTGAAGCGCTCGGAGTCGTCGCAGCGCGTGCTGGACGAGGCGACCGACGAGCTGCGGGTCCAGGTCGTGCGCGAGGACGAGGAGGGCGAGGAGGTCCTCTCGATCGAGCGGATCACCTCCGACCAGAGCCCGATCGTCAAGCTGGTCGACTCGACGATCTTCAACGCGCTGCAGCGCCGGGCCTCGGACATCCACATCGAGTCGCGCGACCGCGAGGTGATGATCAAGTACCGGATCGACGGCGTGCTGTACAACGCGATGGATCCGATCGACAAGCGGTTCCACATGGCCCTGATCTCGCGCATCAAGGTCATGTCCGAGCTGGACATCTCGGAAAAGCGCATTCCGCAGGACGGCCGCTTCAAGCTGCGGATCAAGGGCCGGACCGTCGACTTCCGCGTCTCGATCATCCCTTCGGTTCACGGCGAGGACTGCGTGATCCGGATCCTCGACAAGGAGTCCGCGTCGGAGAAGTTCAAGACGCTCCGGCTCGATGTCTGCGGCTTCGAGGAGGACGTGCTGCGTCGCGCGCGGAAGTTCATCCGCGAGCCCTACGGGATGTTCCTGGTCACCGGCCCGACCGGCTCGGGCAAGACGACCACGCTCTACGCCGCGCTGTCCGAGATCTACAACAGCGAGGACAAGATCATCACGATCGAGGACCCGGTCGAGTACCAGCTCCAGGGCGTGATGCAGATCCCGGTCAACGAGAAGAAGGGGCTGACCTTCGCCCGCGGCCTGCGCTCGATCCTGCGCCACGACCCGGACAAGATCATGGTCGGCGAGATCCGCGACGAGGAGACCGC
Source organism: Acidobacteriota bacterium (assembly GCA_025456425.1). Taxonomy (GTDB): domain Bacteria; phylum Acidobacteriota; class Polarisedimenticolia; order J045; family J045; genus JALOKP01. The sequence goes on from JALOKP010000038.1 coordinate 2,759, forward strand.
GAACATCGCGATCCAGTCCGCCCTGACCGGCCACCTCGTGTTCACGACGGTGCACGCCAACAACGTCGTCGACGTGCTGGGCCGGTTCCTGAACATGAAGGTCGAGCCGTACAACTTCGTCTCGGCGCTGAACTGCGTGCTGGCCCAGCGGCTGGTCCGCCTGATCTGCCCGAACTGCAGGATCCGGCAGCAGCCGACGGACCAGCTGCTGATCGACTCCGGGCTGGAACCGTCCGCTTTCCGGGACCGGGTGTTCTACGAGGGGCGCGGCTGCATCGAGTGCCACGGCACCGGCTACCGCGGCCGCGAGGCGATCTCGGAGCTGCTCGACCTGTCGGACGAGATCCGCGAGATGATCCTGGCTCGCCGCCCGTCGGCGGAAATCAAGAAGAAGGCGGTCGAGGAGGGGATGATCCCGCTGCGGCAGTCGGCCCTGCTGAAGGTGCTGGGCGGCAAGACCACGCTGCGCGAGATCAACAAGGTCACGTTCGTGGACTGAGCGGCAGGTCAGAGGAGACGGCAGCGGGATGGACATGAAGGTCATCGGCGAGCGGATGGAGCGGTTGATCCCGGCCGGGTTGCGCGACGCGGCCTGGATGCGGCCGCACTACCCGCTCGTCGCGGTCGAGTTGCGCGAGGACGCCGTGATCACGGTCCGGCTGACGCGCCAGCGCGGGCAGTTCCACCTCGGCGGCTACGGCCACCGGGCGTTGCGCGAGGGGAGCTTCGTCCCCGGCCTGATGAAAACGCAGCTCGAGGATCCGACGGCGTTCGTGCGGGCGGTGATCGAGAGCCTGCAGCTGGCGGGCGCGACCGGCAGCGCGCGGATCTCGCTGGCCGTGCCCGACACGTTCGCGCGGGTGTTCGTGGTCGACCTCGAGGAGCTGCCGGCCGCTTCGAGCCAGGCCACCGAGATGATCCGCTGGCGGATCAAGAAGTCGATCCCGTTTCGCGTGGAGGACGCCCGTCTCTCGTGGCAGCCGCTCGGCCGGCTGGAGGACGGCCGGATCCAGGTGCTCGTGGCGGTCGCCCCCGACGCCAGCCTGCGGCCGGTCGAGGACCTGCTGACCGCGGCCGGGCTGCGGGTCGGCCTGATCGACCTGTCGAGCTTCGCGCTGCTCAACGCGGCGCGGCTCGACGCCGCGGCGGGCGGCCCGACCCCGCTCGACGGCGACTCGGCGCTGCTCAACGCCACCCCGACCTACTTCAGCGTCACCCTGGTCCGCGACGGCCGGCTCGCCCTCTATCGTTCCAAGGCCTACCACGTGACGGGCCCGTTTCAGGGTGAGGAGAGCCTGCGCGTCGTCGGGCGGGAGCTGAAGTCGACGCTGTCTTACTACGAGGAGCACTTGATGGGCCGCGGTGTGGCCTCGACGCTGCTGCGCGCCGTCGGCCTCGACCCCGGCCCGCTGGCCGAGGTGGCGCGCGAGGCAGGCTACGGCGAGGTGCGGATCGCCGGTGCGCCCCGCAACATCGCGGAGCTGCGGGGCCTGCCGGATGGCACCGTTCCCGAGCTGCTCCCCGCCGTCGGGCTGGCGCTGAGGAGGGTGTCGTGAAGCCGATCGACATCAACCTGGCGTCGAGCCCCTACCGCAACGACAAGCCGATCTGGGCGGCGCTCGGCGTGGTCGCGGCGCTCGCGCTCGGCTTCACCGGCTACAACGCCTGGGCCTTCTTCAGCGCCGGGTCGCGGCAGGCCCAGCTCGAGCAGGAGATCGCCGGGCACCGCAAGCGGATGCACGAGCTGAAGCGCGAGGCCGACGCGCTGCAGGCGGCGCTGGCCAAGGTCGACCGGGAGACGCTGACCTCGCAGGCCGAGTTCGTCTCGTCGATCCTCGACCAGCGCAACTTCTCGTGGACGCGCCTGTTCAACTCGCTGGAGCAGGTCACCCCCTGGGACGTCAAGCTGATCTCGATCCGGCCGCAGTTCGAGGTCATGAACAAGCGGACCGGAGAGGGGCGGATCCGGATCGAAGTCTCGGGGATCGGCCGCACCTTCGACAGCTTCCTCGACCTGCAGGACGCGCTCCAGAACGCGGCGATGTTCTCCGAGGTCACGCCCGAGGAGTACGAGCGGCAGGCGGACGAGCGGATCGATTTCAACCTGGCGTTCACCTACAAGCCGCCTGAGGAGCTTCCGGGAGAGTCCGCCGAGGCGACCGCCGAGGCCGTCGCGGGCGAGCGCGGCGCCGGGGCAGGCGGCGAGATCGAGGAGGCTGGTCCCGAACTCGCGCTGGGACCGGCCGACGCCGCGGCCGCCGACGAGGAAGCGCCCGGCGCGCCGCCGGCGGACGGCCGTGCCGCCCGCGGCGGGTCCGCGGCGCCGGCCCCCTCCGGGGCGACGCCGACGGCGCCGGCGGGCGCCGGCGGGCGGTCCGCCCCGCGGGCCGGGAACGCTCCCGGCGCCGGCGCGGCGAGCGGGGACCCGGCCGGCGGCGCGGCGCTCCCGCAGAGCCTGGGGGTGCCGCTCGATTCCGCGAGACCGGCCGCCGCCGGCGCGGAGGCTGGTCCGGCCGGAGCGGCGCGAGCGCCGTCCGTCGGCCGCGCGCCGCGGGCCGGGGCTGCCGCCGGAGAGACGACCGGTGCCGCGACCGCCGCCCCGCGGCCGCCCGGGTCGAATCCGCCCCCGGTCGAGGTCGGCGAGATCGACGGCAAGCCGGTGCTCAAGCCGCGGATCAACCCCAACCGCTCCCCGGAGAGCGGCTACCGCCGACGGGACAATCCGCCGCCCAGCCCGGATCCCCCCGCGGGAGGCGACCGATGAGCGCGCCCACGCCCCCCAATGGCGGCGCCACCCGCCCGACCCCGCCGTCCGCGCCGCGCTTCGACGTGCGCCGCGCCGCGCCGCGGCTGCTGCTCCTGCTGCTGGCGCTCCTGCTGCTCGACGGCGCCCTCTGGAGCCTGTTCGTGCGGCCGCGGCAGGCGGAGATCGCCCGGATCGAGGCCGAGAAGCAGGGCGACGCGGCGACCGAGAAGAAGTCGGCCGAAGCGCTCGCGCAGCTCAAGCGGGTCCACGACCACGTCGTCGGGGTCCAGGACGGCGTCGACCGCTTCTACGACGAGATGCTCTCCACCAAGCGCGACCGGATGGTCCCGTTCCAGCGCGCGCTCGACGGGGTCGGCCGCGACTTCAACGTGCGCGCCGAGAGGGTCCAGGTCGGCAGCCAGTCGCTGGCCGCGGAGGGGATCGAGGCGATGGCCTTCAGCTTCCCGCTGACCGCGGGTTACGAGAACCTGCGCCAGTTCCTGGCCCGGCTGGAGGAGATCGACCAGTTCCTGATCGTGCGCCAGGTCGCGCTCGGCGGCGGCCAGGAGGGCGGCCGGCTGCTCCAGCTCAGCGTCGACGTCGAGACCTACTTCAACGCCCCCGAGCTGCGGCGAGCCTACGAGATCGACCGCAAGGCCAAGGCGGCGAAGCGCAGCTCGGGCCCGCGGCGCGCCGCGCGTCCGACGGAGCCCCGATGAAGATCGCGGAAGCCCAGCGCCGACAGCTGGTGATGATGGGCCTGCTCGTGGTCGCGATCGCGGCCCTGGGCTGGAACTACCGGACGACGCTCTTCGGCGCCGGCGGTGAGGAGGCCGCGCGCGCGGCCGCCGACAAGGTCGCGCCGCTCGACAAGCAGCTGGCCTCGATGCTCGAGATCCCGTCGATCCCGCTCGAGCGGCCCGAGGCGGAGGAAGCCTACGACCGGCAGCGCAGCCTGTTCGAGTACAGCCAGAGCCCGGAGGCGCTCGCGGCCGAGCGGGCCCGCAAGGAGGCCGAGCGCCGGGCCGAGGTCGAGCGCGTCGAGCGCGAGGCGCGGCTGGCGCGCGAGCGGCAGGCCGAGGCCGCGCGGCGCGCGCTGCTCCCCCCCGAGCCGCCGCCCCCGCCCCCGCCCCCCCCGCCGCCGCAGCCGCCGGCCTTCCGCTACACCTACGTCGCCTACATCGCCAAGCTCCAGGAGAACGAGGAGTACGTGGCGGTGCTGCAGAAGAAGGAAGGCAAGACCACGACGGAGCCCGTCAGGGTCGGCGACGTACTCGACAACCAGTTCGTGGTCAAGAAGATCGACATCGACCAGGTCGTGGTGAGCTACACGGACCCGCGCTTTTCGGACCAGACGCAGAGCGTGCGCCTGATCCCCGCGCCCCCCAAGCGCCAGCAGGTACTTCGGGGGCGCGCGGCACTGCTGCTGGCGCTGCTGCTGGCGGCGGCACTCGTCGCGGCGGGATGCGCCAGCGGAAGCAATGCCTACCGCAAGGGCGAGGCCTTCGCGGAGCGCGAGATGTGGGACGAGGCGGTCCTGGCCTACGCCAAGGCCAATGCCGAGGACCCGACGAGCATGCGCAACCAGCTGGCGCTGATGCGGGCCAAGCTGCGCGCGTCGGCGGCCCACTTCGACCGCGGGCGCCAGTACCTGCAGGCCGGGCAGCTCGAATTGGCGGTCAAGGAACTGCAGGAGACCGTGATCCTCGACCCGACCAACGAGTACGCCCAGGTCGAGCTGAAGAAGGCGCTCGACCGGCTGGAGTACAAGCGGACCCGGCCCTCCGAGTTCGACAGCGCGAAGGCCGAGGCCGACCGCCAGATGGCGGAACTGGGGCCGCCCAAGCTCGACCCGGCCTCGAACGTCCCGCTCTCGCTCAAGTTCCCCGACCAGACGATCGGCGAAGTCTACGACATCCTGTCCAAGACCTCGGGCATCAACTTCATCTTCGACGACAAGCTCGACCTCAAGAAGAAGCTCACCGTGGAGCTGGTGAACGTCCCCTTCGAGAAGGCGATGGACCAGCTCATGATGATGAACAAGCACTTCTACAAGGTCATCGACGCCCACACGATCTTGATCGCCGAGGACAGCCGGCAGAAACGCCAGGAGTACGAAGACCACGTCATCCGGACCTTCTACCTCTCCAACGCCGAGACCAAGGAGGTCCAGGGGATTCTGCGCTCGCTGCTCGAGATGCGGCGGGTCGCCGAGAGCCCGCAGCTCAACGCGATCACGATCAAGGACACGCCCGAGAAGATCAAGGTCGCCGAGCGGTCCCGCGGCGAGGTCGTCGTCGACATCGAACTGCTGGAAGTCAATCGCAACCGGACGCGCGACCTGGGGATCGACCTGTCGGCGAAGACGATGGCGCTGGTCTTCGGGGACGGCAAGGCGCTGATCCCGCTCAACAACCTCGGGATCCTCAACAACTCGGCGCTCTGGAGCCTGGGTCCGATCCCGTCGGTGCTGTTCAGCTTCCTCAAGTCGGACAGCGACACCAAGCTGATCGCCAAGCCGCAGATCCGGATCCTGGAGGGCGAGGAGGGCAAGCTGACGATCGGTGACCGCGTCCCGATCCCGGCCACCACCTTCAACTCCTCGCAGACGATCGGCGGCAACATCGTGCCGATCACGTCGTACACCTACCAGAACGTCGGTATCATCATCGGCGTCAAGCCGCGCGTGCATCACAACAAGGAAGTCACGCTCGAGATGAAGCTCGAGTTCTCGGCGGTGAAGGGGTCGGTCTCGGCGGCCGGCGGCACGGAGCAGCCGATCATCGGCACCCGGACGGTCGAGACCAACCTGCGGCTGGGGGACGGCGAGACCAACCTGCTGGCCGGCCTGATGCAGGACGCCGAGCGCTCGTCGCTCTCCGGCGTGGCCGGGATCTCGGACATCCCCGTTCTCAACCGGATCTTCGGCAAGAACAAGGACGAGGCCGAGACGACCGACCTCGTGATCTCGATCACCCCGCACATCGTCCGCGTGCCCAACATCGAGTCGGTCGACCTGGTTCCGCTGTGGGTCGGGACCGAGGAGCAGATCCAGCTGCGCGGGATCGCCCGCAACGCGCTGGGCGAGAGCCCGTTCGCCGACGGCTACAACCCGTGGGACCAGATCGAGCAGGAGCTGGGGCTGAAGAAGGAGGTCGCTTCGCCGAAGCCGCCGGGCGCCGCGCCCGGATCGACTTCCAAGATGACGACCCGTCCGGCCGCCGCCGGGCCGGGCGGCGCTGCGGCCCCGGCCGGAGGACGCGGCGGGGCGAACCGCGCCGCCGCGGGTCCCTCACCGACGCCGGCCGCTCCCGCCCCGGAGACACCGCGCAGGCCGCGCGGGACGGTGCCCGCGGCACCGACGCCGCCGGTTCCCCCGAACGCCGAGCCGGCGCCGGTCGACGCGCCGTCGGAGGAGGCGGACGAGCCGGGTGACGAGCCGGAGGGCGAGACCGCGGACGAGGAGGCCGAGGCCCCGAACGAGCCGCCCAAGCGGACCGCGGTCGCCCAGCTCCGGCTGGCGCTCTCACGCACCCAGGCCGCCCCCGGCGACGCCGTCCCGGTCGACGTCGTGATCGCCGGGGCGGAGAACGTCGGGATGGTCAACTTCCAGCTGCGATACGACAAGAAGGTCCTGCGCTTCGTGCCTCCAGCGCAGCCCGGGGAGTTCATGCAGCAGGGGGGCGCGGCCTACGACCTGCAGGCGGTCGAGGCGGCCGAGGGCGGGACGATCGTGGTCTCGGCCTCGCGCGGGGGCAGCGTCGGGGCTTCCGGGACCGGCTCGCTGGTGCGGTTGAGCTTCATCGCGCTCGACCAGGGGAACGCGGGCTTCGGCTTCGCGGCCGCGCAGGTGCGCGGCCCCGACGCGCAGCCGATGCCGGCCTCGTTCCGGGTCGCCAACCTGGACGTGAAGAAGCCGTGAGCCGCCGTGCCCGCATCGCGCCGGACCGCGGCGTGACGCTCGTCGAGCTGTTCGTCGTCGTGTTTCTGCTGACGGCGATGGCGGGCCTCGCGCTGCCGGTGGCGCACCGGCTCGAGCGCCGGGCCCAGGAGATCGAGCTGAAGCGCAGCCTGCGCGAGATGCGGCGGGCGATCGACTCCTACCACTACGTGGTCCAGACGGTGCCGTCGGCCAAGAAGGACGCGACGGCAGAGGACTGGCCCGACGACCTCGAAGTGCTGGTCGAAGGACTCGACCTGGGCCTGGCCAAGGAACTGAAGGTCAAGTTCCTGCGCCGCATCCCGCGCGACCCGCTGACCGGCGAGGCGGAGTGGGGCAAGCGCTCCTCCAAGCAGGACCCGGACGACGAGATGTGGGACAGCCAGAACCTGTTCGACGTCTACTCGCTCGCCGAGGGCAAGGCCCTCGACGGGACCGAGTACAAGACGTGGTGAGGGGAGGACGGATGCGACGCCAGCGCGGCTTCACGCTGATCGAACTGCTGGTCGTCGTGGCGATCATCGGCCTGCTGGTCGGGGTCGCCCTGCCGACCTACCGCAACGCGCAGACCAAGGCGAAGGAGGCCGTGCTGAAGTCGAACCTGTTCCTCCTGCGCCAGACGATCGACCAGTACTTCGCCGACAAGGGCTACTACCCGGCGAGCGTCTCGGCGCTCGTCGACGAGGGGTACCTGCGCAAGATGCCGGTCGATCCCATGACCGGAGACTCGGACTGGGAGGAGGTCCCGGCCGATCCCGAGACCAGCCTCGACCCGACCCAGCCGTCGGGGATCTGGGACGTGCGAAGTCGCGCGTCCGGGACCACCCTCAACGGCGCGAGCTACAGCGACCTGTGAAGGACGACGCCGCGAACCGCGGCAGGGTGACGACCATGAAGCTCCGCTCGAGTTTGATCCTGCCCTGTGGGCTGCTTCTGCTCCTGATGCTGTTCGCGGCCGCGTGCGACGACTCCGAGCCCACGGCCGCGGCGGACTGGGTGATCGAGGTCACCGCCAGCCCGGCCTCGCTCGATCTCGACGCCCCCGACATCCCGGGCAGCTCGACCATCACGGCGGTCGTCTTCAACACCGACGGCCAGCCGCAGTCCGGGATCGGCGTGCGCTTCTCGGCCAGCGCGGGGACGATGGCCAGCGGCGGGGGACTGGTCAAGACCAACGAGCGGGGCGAGGCCCAGGACGTCTTGACGACCAATGCCGACTCCAAGGTGCGGGTCAAGAGCGGCTCCGCCGAGGGGACGGTCGACGTCAAGATCAACTCGACCAACGAGAAGCCGACCGCGGTGATCTCGATCCAGCCGCGGGACCAGGCGCCGATCGGCTCGCAGGTCACGTTCAGCGGCTCGTCGAGCGAGGATCTCGACGGCGAGATCGTCGAGTACCGTTGGAGCATCGCCTCGACCAACCCCGACCCGGGCGTCTCGAACCCGGACGACGAGGTGACGGCGTCGACGACGATCATCCGGACCTACAACAACCCCCAGGACCTGACCGTCTCGCTGACGACGGTGGACAACAAGGGAGCGACCGCCTCGACCTCGGCGACCTACTTCGTGCTGGACAACCTGCCCCCGACCGTCGACGCCGGGCCCCCGCAGACCGGGATCATCGGCAGTTCCAGCCCCTACACCTGCTCGATCACGCTCTGCCCGGTGTCCAGCGACCCCGACGGCCAGGTCACCGCCTACCAGTTCAGCTGGGGCGACTCCGACACCCCGGTGCTGCCCGTCGGCTGCCAGAACCACACCTACCTGCGCCCCAGCCCGACACTGGCCGACTACAAGGTCGTGGTCACGGCCTACGACAACGGCAACAAGGAAGGGGCCTGCCTGGCGCCGCCGCCACCCGGAGGGTTCGACACCTGCACCTCGCGCAAGACCGCGACCGACTCGACGGTGATCACCTGCCCCGCCGCGGCGCGCTGAGCCGGACTGCCGATGCCGCCGCGCCGCCGCCGCGCCCGTCCCGCCGCCCCGCCCCGCGGGGAGCGTGGCGTGCTGCTGGCCGGCCTGATGACGATGCTCGTGGTGATGTCGATCCTGGCGGGGATGGCGATCCAGGAGTGGTCGGTGGTCGAGCAGCGCGAGCGCGAGGCCGACCTGATGTTCATCCAGGAGCAGTTCGCGGCCGGGATCCTGGCCTACCAGCAGGACCAGGGGGCAGCCCCGGCGGAGCTCGAACAGCTGACGCGGAAGGGCCAGAAGGGTCAGGTCTTCCTGCGCAAGAAGTGGACCGACCCGATGATCCGCGGCTCGAAGTTCGAGGACTGGTGCCTGCTCAAGATCGGCGCGGCGGGCCGGGTCGTCTCGACCTGCTCCAGCGAAGGAGGCGGCGAGGCCGGCGCGGAGAACCAGCCGGGCGAGCTCGGGCTCGGCTCGAGTTCCGGATTCCGGGTGGGGGAGCAGTCTTCGGCCGCGAACCCGCGGCGCCAGCCGCAGGGGGTCGCCCCCGGCGGGGTGGGGATCGTCGGCGTGCATTCGAAGAGCGGGAAGAAGGCGTTCAACACCGTCAAGCGCGGCGAGGACACCTACAACAAGTGGGAATACACGATCGAGGACTACCGCAAGGACGTCAGCGCGCACATGATCCCCGGCCTGCCGGGCGGGCAGGGGCCGGGGGGACAGGGGTCGGGCGGGCAGGGGCCGGGCGGACAGGGCCAGCAGCCGGGGCAGACGACGCGCCCGGGAAGCGGCAGTTCCGGTGGCGGGACGCGGCGCTGACCTTGACCGCTCCCCCCGGCGTGCGATACTCCCCGCCCTTTCCCGGGGACGCTTCCACATGCTCGAGCGCGAGATCCTTGACGACGGGCTGACCCTCCTGTTCGAGGACGTGCCCGGAGTGCGTTCGGTGTCGATCGGGGTCTGGCTGCGGATGGGGAGCTGCCACGAGCCCGAAGCGCTCTCGGGGATCTGCCACTTCATCGAGCACCTGGTCTTCAAGGGGACCAGGACCCGCACGGCGCGCGACATCAACCTCCTGACCGACCGGCTCGGCGGAAACGTCGACGCCTTCACCTCGAAGGAAGAGACCTGCTTCTACGCCCGGGTGCTGGACGACCACCTCCCGCTGGCGGTCGAGCTGCTGGCCGACATCGTGCGGGCCCCGCGCTTCGACGCCGAGGAGCTGGAGCGCGAGCGCAAGGTCATCCTGGAGGAGATCCGGATGGTGCTCGACTCGCCGGAAGAGCGGATCTACGACCTCTTCTGCGAGGAGTTCTGGCCCGGACACCCGCTTGGACGGCCGATCCAGGGGACCGCCGCGACCGTGGCCGCGATGAGCCGCCGCACGGTGCAGAACTGGTTCCGCCGGGCCTATGTCCCGGGCAACATGCTCGTCGCGGCCGCCGGCAACCTGCGGCCGGGGGCCCGCGAGCTGATCCGCGGAGCCTTCGCCGCGCTCCCCGCCGGGCGGCGGCCGGCGGCCGGGCGCCGTCCGCGCTGGCAGCCGGGGGTGCGGGTCGAACACCGGCGCGAGATGGAGCAGCTCCACCTGCTCGCCGGGCTGCCGGCGCTCCCGTCGGGACACCCCGATCGCTTCGCGCTGCACCTGCTCAACACGATCCTCGGCGGGAGCATCTCGTCGCGGCTGTTCCGGCGGATCCGCGAGGAGCGGGGGCTGGCCTACTCGGTCTCGTCGCAGGTCCATTCCCACCGCGACGCCGGGCTGCTCACGATCTACGCCGGCACCTCGACCGGCAGCGCGCGCGAGGTGCTGCAGCTCGCGCTCGGCGAGCTGCGCGACCTGGCCGCGCACGCCCCCGCGCCCGAGGAGCTCGACGTGGCGCGCGACCACCTCAAGGGGAACCTGCTGCTCGCGCTCGAGTCGACCTCCAGCCGGATGAGCCGCGCCGCGCGCGAGGAGATCGTGCTGGGCCGCTCGGTCGGGAACGAGGAGATCGTGGCCGAGCTGGACCGGGTCGACCCCGAGGCCGTACGGACGCTGGCCGGGCGGATCGTCGCGGGTGCCAGGCCGGCGCTGGCGGCGGTCGGCCGCGCCACGCGGCTGAAGCTCCGCGAGGAGGACCTGGCGGCGTGATCCCGGCGGTGCGGGTGCGGGTCAAACGGCTGCCGCACGGGGCGGGGCTTCCGCTCCCTTCCTACGCCTCCGCGGGGGCCGCCGGGATGGACCTGCGGGCGGCGGTGATCGAGCCGCTGGTCCTGCCTCCGGGAGGGCGCGCGGTCGTGCCGACCGGTCTCGTGGTCGAGATCCCGCCGGGCTTCGAGGGGCAGGTCCGGGCCCGGAGCGGGCTCGCGCTGCGGGCCGGGGTCGGGCTGCCCAACGCCCCCGGTACCATCGACAGCGATTACCGCGGAGAATTGGGCGTGCTGCTGGTCAACTGGGGTGACGCGCCGTTCGCGATTGCGCGCGGCGACCGGATTGCCCAGCTCGTCGTCAGCCCGGTCGCGCGCGCCGAACTCGAGCTGGCCGACGACCTCGGCGAGACGGCGCGCGACGGCGGCGGCTTCGGACACACCGGGACGCACTGATGGTGGAACTCGTCGTCCTCGCTTCCGGCTCGCGCGGCAACTGCACGCTGGTGCGGGCGGGGAGGACGGCGGTGCTGATCGACGCCGGCCTGTCCGCGAAGCAGATCGTCGAGCGGCTCGCGGCGGTGGGGCAGGACCCGCGCGGCCTGGCCGCGATCCTGCTGACCCATGAGCACATCGACCACACGCGGGGCGTGGCTGTCCTGGCCCGGCGCTTCACCGTACCGGTGATCGCCAACGCCGCGACCTGGCAGGCGGCCGAGGTCCAGCTGCGCGACATCCCGGCCGGCGAGTTCTTCGTCACCGGGACCCGCTTCACCGTCGGCGCCCTGGAAGTGACCCCCTTTTCGATCCCCCACGACGCGGCGGAGCCGGTCGGATTCGTGATCGAGAGCGAGGGGATGCGCGTCGGTTACGCGACCGACCTGGGGCACGTCACGCGGCTGGTCGCGGCGCGGCTCGCGGGCTGCCACGCGCTGGTCTTCGAGGCCAACCACGACCTGGAGATGCTGATGAGCGGTCCCTACCCGTGGGCCACCAAGCAGCGCGTGGCGTCGCGCACCGGGCACCTCTCCAACGAGCACGCGGCGGAGTTCCTGCCCCAGGTCGTGGGGGAGGAGACGGGGCACCTCGTGCTGGCGCACCTGTCCGAGACCAACAACGATCCGGTCCTGGCGCGCGCGACGGTCGAGACCGCGCTGGCCGAGACCGGCAGGACGCACGTCTCGCTGACCACCGCGCGGCAGGACCGCCCCGCCGCCGCGGTGCGGCTGTGACGCGCCGGAGGCCACGATGATCCCCCGCTACACGCGCGAGAAGATGGGGCGCCTGTTCACCGACGAGGCGCGCCTGGGCCTCTGGCTCGAGGTCGAGCTGGCGGCGACCGAGGTCCTGGTCGAGCGCGGCGAGGTGCCCCGCGCCGCCTACGAGACGATCCGGAAGAAGGCGAAGGTCGACGTCGCGCGGGCGCTCGAGATCGAGCGGACGACGCAGCACGACGTGATCGCGTTCGTGACCTCGGTGGCCGAGAAGATCGGGCCGGAGGGGCGCTACCTGCACCTGGGGCTGACCTCCTCGGACGTCCTCGACACGGCCCTGGCGCTGCAGCTGGTCGGGGCGATCGACGTGCTGCTCGGCGATCTCGACGAGCTGCTGGCGGCGGTGAAGGCGAAGGCCGAGGAGTACCGCGACCTGCCGATGGTCGGCCGGACCCACGGCGTGCACGCCGAGCCGATCACCCTCGGCTTCAAGATCGCGTCCTGGTACGCCGAGCTGGCGCGCGGCCGCGAGCGGCTCGTCCGGGCCCGCGAGACGGCCCGCTACGGGAAGCTGTCGGGGGCGGTCGGGACCTTCGCCCAGCTGCCGCCGGCGGTCGAGAAGGCGGTCATGGCGAAGCTCGGGCTGCAGTGCGAGCCGGTCTCGACCCAGGTCGTCCCGCGCGACCGGCACGCCGAGGTGCTGCTGGCGCTCGCGCTCCTGGCGGCGGCGCTCGAGCGGATGGCGACCGAGGTCCGCCACCTGCAGCGGACCGAGGTCCGCGAGGTCGAGGAGCCGTTCGCGAAGGGGCAGAAGGGCTCCTCGGCGATGCCTCACAAGCGCAACCCGATCGCCAGCGAGAACGTCAGCGGCCTGGCGCGCGTGGTGCGCAGCAACGCGCTGGCGGCGCTGCAGGACGTGGCGCTCTGGCACGAGCGGGACATCTCCCACTCGTCGGTCGAGCGGGTGATCGTCCCCGACTCGTTCATCCTGCTCGACTACATGATGGGGCGGATGACGCGCGTCGTGTCGGGCCTGCTCGTCTACCCCGACGCGATGCGCGAGAACCTCGAGCGCTCGCGCGGGATGGTCTTCAGCCAGACCCTGCTGCTGGCGCTGGTCGACACCGGCCTGACGCGGGAGGAGGCCTACACGCTGGTCCAGGAGAACGCGATGAAGGTCTGGTCGAAGGAGTTCCCGGACCTCCTCGCGGCGTGCCTGGCCGACGCCCGGATGGTGCAGCGTCTCGGCATGCCGGGGATCCGCGCGGCCTTCGACATGAAGCGCCTGCTCAAGCACGTGCCGGCGGTCGTCAAGCGCGCCCTGAAAGCGTAGGGGCCGGCCTCCGTGCCGGACCGCAAGGCGCGCCGGCGGGCGGGGGGCGGTAGAATGCGCGGCATGGCCGACCTCCTCGAAAAGTGCGGCGTGGCCGCGGTGCACGGGCACGCCGAGGCGGCCAACCTGGTCTACCTCGCGCTCTACGCGCTGCAGCACCGCGGGCAGGAAGCGGCGGGGATCGTGGCCTCGGACGGGGGCGAGCTCCGGCGCGCGGCCGGGCGAGGGCTGGTCGCGGAGGTCTTCACCCCGGAGCGCCTGGCGGGGCTGCCCGGGGCGCTCGCGATCGGCCACAACCGCTACGCGACCGCCGGCGGCGCGGGGCTCGAGAACGTCCAGCCGCTGCTGATGCAGACCAAGCGCGGCCCGCTGGCCCTGGCCCACAACGGGAACCTCGTCAACGCGGTCAGCCTGCGGCGCTCGCTCGAGCAGGAAGGGGCGGTCTTCCACTCCAGCTCGGACACCGAGGTGATCCTGCAGCTCGCGGCGCGCTCGGCGCGGCCCGACCTGGCGGGGTCGCTGGTCGAAGCGCTGTCCCTGGTCCGCGGCGCCTACTGTCTGGTCGTCGCCGAGCGCGAGTGCGTGATCGCGGCCCGCGACCCGTACGGCTTCCGGCCGCTCTCGCTGGGCCGGCTTCCGGGGGGCGAACCGGTCGTCGCCTCGGAGAGCTGCGCCTTCGACCTGCTCGGCGCGCAGTTCGAGCGCGACGTCGCGCCCGGCGAGCTGATCGTCTTCGGCCCGGGGCGCGAGGAGCGCTCGAGCTTCCCGCTGCCGAAGGCGGCGCCCGCCCCCTGCATCTTCGAATACGTCTACTTCGCGCGCCCCGACAGCCAGGTCTTCGGCCGGCCGGTCAGCGCGGTGCGGCGCGGGCTGGGCGAGCAGCTGGCGCTCGAGCAGCCGGCCGAGGCCGACCTCGTCGTGCCGGTGCCCGACAGCGGCGTCCCCGCCGCGATCGGCTTCGCGCGCGCCGCCGGGCTGCCGTTCGACTTCGGCCTGACGCGCAACCACTACGTCGGCCGGACCTTCATCGAGCCGGCCCAGGCGATCCGGCACTTCGGCGTGAAGGTCAAGCTCAACCCGGTGCGCGAGCTGATCGCCGGCCGCCGGATCGTGCTGGTCGACGACAGCCTGGTCCGCGGGACGACGATGGCGAAGATCGTCCAGCTGGTGCGGCAGGCCGGGGCGCGCGAGGTCCACGTCCGGATCTCGTGCCCGCCGACGCTCTCGCCGTGCTTCTACGGGATCGACACGCCGACCGAGGAGGAACTGATCGCCGCGCGGATGTCGGTCCCGGAGATCCGGATGACGATCGGGGCCGACTCGCTGGGCTACCTGTCGCTCCAGGGGATGCACCGCGCGGTGCGCGTGTCGGTCGGCGACTTCTGCTCGGCCTGCTTCACCGGCGACTACCCGCTGGCGGTGACCGACCGCGCGGCGTTGAGCGAGGAGCGCCGGCGGCGGTAGGCTGCGCGGGGCGGGTCCGGAACGGGGCGCGGCGGGCGCCCGGAGGAGCGATCGTGGCCGAGGGGAGCGGGAACCAGCCGGGGAAGCCCGGGATGACCTACCGCGACGCGGGGGTCGACATCGACGCCCAGGACCGGGCGCTGGCGATGATCAAGGGGCACCTGGCGGCGACGCGCACGCCCGGCGTGTTGTCGGACCTCGGCAGCTTCGGCGGGCTGTTCCGCGTCCCGGCCGACGTGCCCGACCCGGTGCTGGTCGCCAGCACCGACGGCGTCGGTACCAAGCTGATGGTCGCCTGGAAGGCGGGCCGCCACGACACGGTCGGCGAGGACCTGGTCAATCACTGCGTCAACGACATCCTGGTGATGGGGGCGCGGCCGCTCTTCTTCCTCGACTACCTCGCGACCGGCCGGCTCGAGCCGGCGGTGGCCGAGCGGCTGGTCGCGGGCGTGGCCCGGGGCTGCCGCGCCAACGGCTGCGCGCTGATCGGTGGCGAGACGGCCGAGATGCCGGAGATGTACGGCGACGGCGAGTACGACCTGGCCGGAACGATCGTCGGGATCGTGGCGCGGGGCGCAATCCTCGACGGCGCCGCGGTGCGGGCCGGCGACCTGGCCTACGGCCTGCCCTCGACGGGGCTCCACACCAACGGCTACTCGCTGGCGCGGCGGATCGTGTTCGGGACGCTGGGCCTCGGCCCCGACGACGAGATCCCCGGCACCGGGACGGGCGCGGCCGACGCGCTGCTGGCCGTGCACAAGAGCTACCTGCCGGCGCTCGACGGGGCGCTGGCGACGGGGCTGGTCCGCGCGCTGGCCCACATCACCGGCGGCGGCCTGACCGACAACGTGCCGCGCGTGCTGCCGGAGGGGACGGCGCTCGAGGTCGAACTGGGGTCGTGGCCGGTTCCGCCGCTCTTCACGGCGCTGCACCGGGCCGGCAACGTCCCCGACGACGACATGCTGCGGACCTTCAACATGGGGGTCGGCATGGTCGCGCTGGTCGCGCCGGGCGACGCGAAGGCCTTCGAGACCGAGCTGGCCGGGCGCGGCGAGACGGCGTGGCCGATCGGGCGGGTCGTGCCGGGCGACCGGCGCGTCGTCTACAGGGGGACGCTGCGATGACGCCAGCGATGAAACCCGGGGTGAAACGGGTCGGGATCCTGATCTCCGGGCGCGGCTCGAACATGGTCGCCCTGCTGGAGGGGATGCGCGCCGGAGAGATCCCGGCGGAGCCGGCGGTCGTGGTCTCGAACGATCCCGGGGCCGCCGGGCTGGCCAAGGCCCGGGCCTACGGCGTGGCGACCGCGGTCGTGCCGCAGCAGGAGTTCAAGGGCAAGGGGCGGCAGGCCCACGACGAGGCCGTCGCGGCCGAACTGGACCGGCACGGCGTCGAGATCGTCTGCCTCGCCGGCTACATGCGGATCCTCTCGCCCTGGTTCGTCGAGCGCTACCACGGCCGGCTGCTGAACATCCACCCTGCGCTGCTGCCGTCGTTCCCGGGGCTGCACGGCGCGAAGCAGGCGCTCGACCACGGCGTGCGCGTCACCGGCTGCACCGTGCACTTCGTCGACGCCCAGGTCGACCACGGGCCGATCGTCGCGCAGGCCGCGGTCGCCGTGCAGCCGGGCGACACGGAGGAGACGCTGGCGTCCCGGATCCTCGAGCAGGAGCACCGGGTCTACCCGCTCGCGCTGCGCCTGCTGGCGGAGGGGCGGCTGACGATCGAGGGGCACCGCGTCGCCGTCGCCGGCGAGGAGCCCGGGTTCCCGCAGGCCGTCATCAGTCCCGACCCGGGCGATCCGCTCGCCTCGCGCTGACGCCGTGACGGCCGACGCCAAACGCCACGCCTGGCGGGCGATCGTCCTGTTCGGCGTCGTCAGCCTGTTCGCCGACATCACCTACGAGGGGGCGCGCAGCATCAGCGGCCCCTTCCTCGAGAGCCTCGGGGCCAGCGCGGCGGTCGTCGGGTTCGCGGCCGGGGCGGGGGAGCTGATCGCCTACGGGCTGCGGCTCGTCTCCGGAATCTGGGCCGACCGCTCGCGGCGCTACTGGATGCTGACCTTCACCGGCTACGCGATCAACCTGCTCGCCGTGCCGCTGCTCGCGCTGGCCGGGGCGTGGCCGGTCGCGGTGGGGCTGCTGCTCGTCGAGCGTTTCGGCAAGGCGCTGCGCAACCCCTCGCGCGACGCGATCCTGGCCGGCGCCGCGCTGACCGTCGGAACGGGGCGCGGCTTCGCGCTGCACGAGGCGCTCGACCAGATCGGGGCGGTGACCGGGCCGCTCGTCGTGACGGCGGCGCTGGCCTGGGGCGGCGGCTACCGCGCGGCCTTCGCGGTGCTGCTCGTCCCCGCGCTGCTGGCGCTCTCGACCCTGTCCTGGGCGCGGGTCGAGACCGGCGGACTCGCGCCGAGTTCGAAGGTGCCGCACGACGCGACGCACGAGCCGCTGCCGCGAGCGTACTGGTTCTACCTCGCGGGGGCGGCGCTGCTCGGCGCGGGGCTGGCCGACTTCCCGCTCGTGGCCTTCCGGCTGGCCGACCAGCAGATCGCCCCGCTGGCGGCGATTCCGCTGCTCTATGCGGCCGCGATGGCGGCGGACGCGGTCTCGGCGCTGGCCTTCGGCTGGCTGTTCGACCGCTTCGGCTTCGGGGTGCTCGCGCTGGCGGCGCTGTTGGCGGTCCCGGCGACGGCGCTCGCCTTCCTGGGGCCGCTGCCGGCCGTGGTGGCGGGCGTGCTGCTCTGGGGTGCGGCGCTGGGGGCGCACGAGTCGGTGGTCCGCGCCGGGGTCGCGCAGCTCGCGCCCGCGGGGCGGCGCGGCACGGCGTTTGGCGCCTTCTACGCGGCCTACGGCGGCGGCTGGTTCATCGGCAGCGCGCTGATGGGTCTCGCCTATGAGCGCTCGCCGCGGCTGCTGGTCGCGGTCTCGATCGCCTGTTCGCTCGCGGCCCTCGTGCCGATCCTCGGGCTGGCCCGCCGACGCCGCTGAGGGCCGCGCGGCCCCGCCCGCGCCGTCCGCCGGTGGACGCGTGTCCGCCCGCGCCGTCCGCATCCGGTCGTCCCGCGCCGGACCCGCCCGGTTCCACCGGCCCCGCGCGATGGCACGCCCCTTGCGCCTCCGTCGGCCGGAGGTGCGCGCGATGGAACAGGACACGGGCGGCCGCGGACGCGGCGACGGGGCCGCAGTGCGCGAGCGGCTGGTCCGGCACGGCCCGGGCCGGCTGTCGGACGAGGAGCTGGTGGCGCTGCTGCTGGCGGGCGCGCGGGCGCCGTCGGCCTCGGACCTGGCGCGGGCGCGCGGCTGCCTGGCTGCGGCCGGCGGACTCGGGGCGCTGGCCGCGGCGCTGCTGGGCCCCGCCGCGGTCGGCGAGGAAGTCCGGCTGCCGCTGCGCGGGGCGGCCCGGGCGCGGCTGCTCGCCTCGTTCGAGGCGGGGCGCCGCGCCGTGCCAGGGCCGTCCCATCTGGCCCCGGCGATCCGCCGGCCCGAGGAGGCCGCGCGCGAGGTCCGCGACCTGGCCGACGCGCGGCGCGAGCACCTGGTCGGCCTCTACCTCGATGCTCAGTCGCGGCTGATCGCGCGCGAGACGGTCGCGGTGGGCTCGCTCAACGTCGCCCGGGCGCTGCCCCGCGACCTGCTCGAGCCGGCGCTGCGGCACGGGGCGGTCGGCTTCGTCCTGGTCCACAACCACCCCTCCGGCCGGGCGGAGCCTTCCGACGACGACCTGCGCTTCACGCTCGCGGTCGGGCGGGCGGCGGCGCTGCTCGGCGTCGCGCTGCTGGACCATGTCGTGATCGCGCGGGGCGGGTACGCGTCGCTCCGCGCGCGCGGCCACCACTGGGAGGGGTGCGACCCTCCCGCGGGGTGAGCCGGCCGGGAGGGGGGCGCGGCGGGCCTCGGTTAGAGTAGGCCGCTCGCAGCGGAGGAACCCGGGTGGCCCGTCTGGCAAGGTCGGCGATCGCGACCGCAGCGGCGGTCCTTCTCGCCCCGGCGGCGCTGGCCGCGGGCGGGGAGGAGGGGAGCCACGGCCTGGTCCCGGCGATCGGCCTCGCGATCGTCGCGGCCGCGGTCCTGGCGGTCGCCTTCCACCGGCTCAAGCAGCCGGCCCTGCTGGCCTACATCGCCGCTGGGCTGGCCCTCGGGCTGTTCGCCGACGAGTTGGCCGGGGCCGTCCCGGCGATGAGCCAGGTGGCGCACCTCGGGCTCGTCTTCCTGCTGTTCATCATCGGGATCGAGATGGACGTCGCCGGGATCCTGCGGTTGGGGCCGCGGGCGGCGGTGGCGATATTGCTGCAGGCGCCGGTCTCGATCGCCGCCGTGCTGGGGATCCAGGCCCTGGCCCACGCCCTCGGGCTCCGCGTGCCGGGACTGGGCGAGGCCCCGGCGAGCTGGTTCTTCTTCGCGGTTGCGGCCTCGCTCGGCTCGACCGCGGTCGTGGTCAAGCTGCTGGCCGACAAGTTCGACCTCTCGACGCAGGCCGGCCGCGTGACGGTGCTGACGCTGATCGGCCAGGACGTCTGGGCCGTGCTGGCGCTGTCGTGGGTCGCGGCGCAGGGCGACGGCACGGCCGGACAGGGGGGCGTGCTCGCGCTGCTCGGCAGCGCGGCGCTGCTCGCCGCGGCCTGCATCCTGCTCAGCCACTGGGTCCTGCCGCGGGTGCTGGCCGGGCTTTCCGCGGCCCCCGACGTGCTCGCGGTGGTCGCGCTGGGCTGGTGCTTTCTCTGGGCCGAGGCCTTCCGCCGGATCGGCCTGTCCGCCGAGATGGGGGCGCTGTTCGCCGGGCTGACGATCGGGCGCCTGCCTCAACGGGTCGAGATCCAGGCCAAGGTCTCGAGCCTGCGCGACTTCTTCATGGCGCTGTTCTTCGTCGCGCTGGGGATGAGCCTGCCGGTCCCGGGAGCCCGGGAGCTGGCGGGGGCGACGGTGCTCGTCGCGATCGTCGTCGCGACCCGCCTCGTGCTGTTCTCGCCCGCGCTGCTGGCGGCGGGGCTGGGCCCGATCGTCTCCTTCGCGGTCCCGGTCAACATCGCGCAGATCAGCGAGTTCTCGCTGCTGCTGGTGCCGATCGGGATCGCGCAGGGGGTGCTCTCCTCGGCCGACGGCTCGGTCATCTCCTACGCGCTGATGCTGTCGGTCGTGCTGAGCACCTACGCGATCCCGGCCAACTACCGGATCGCGGCCGCGATCGGGCGGCTCGCCGGGCGGAGCGGGGCCGCCGTCGGCGCACCGCAGACCGCGGGAGGGGCGGGGCCCGGGCACGCCGCTCCCGGCGACGCCGCCCACGGCGGCCCCGCGCCGGAGATCGTCTTCCTCGGCTACTTCCAGAACGCCGACGCGCTGGCCCGGTCGCTGGCCGCCGCGGCGCCCGGGCTGCTGCCGCGGATCCTGGTGATCGACTACAACCTGCGCAACCACGAGCGCGTCCGCCGCCTCGGAATGCGCGTAGCCTACGGCGACGTCGCCAACCCCGAGACGCTGCGGCACCACGGCGTGGCGGCGGCGCAGGTCGTGGTCTCGACGATCGCCGACGAGTTCCTGAGAGGAATCACCAACGCCGCGCTGCTCGAGCAGACCCGGGCGATCAACCCCGGGGCGCGCTTCGTGGCCACCGCCTCGAGCGAGGTGGCGGCGCGGGACCTCCTCGCGCGCGGCGCCTTCGCCTGCATCACGCCGCCCGCCGAAGCGGCGGGGGCCTACGCGCGGGCGATCGCCGAGGCGCTGGGGGAGGAGGGCGGGGCGCCCGCCGCTCAGCGCATGTAGCCCAGCCCCTTGAGCGCCTCGACGTCCTCCCGGTCCAGCTCCGTCCCGATCCAGTCGGCCTCGCGCGGCTGCAGCACGACGTCGTGCCGGATCCCGTCCGTCACCAGGCGCAGCAACGCCAGCCGCTCGACTTCGACCGGGGCCAGGTTGGTCTGCTCGCCGGGGTCCTTCGCCAGCTCGAACAGCAGCGGGCCGGAGGCCGCCTCGATCAGCTTGTAGCCGTCGGTGATCAGCGCCCACTCCCCCTTGCGCTCGGACAAGGCGAAGCGCGGGCCGGTGCCGTCGAAGAGGTTCTCGCCCGGCAGCTCGGGGGGGATGCGCTGGCCGGCGAAGGCCAGGATCGACGGGTAGACGTCGATCGCGCGGGTCACGAACTCGACTTCCCGCGGCAGCCCCGGCGGGCGCCTGCCGCGCGGGAACTTGACGATCAGCGGGACGTGGATGACCTCCTCCCACAGTGCGTGGCCGTGGGCGTAGCCGGCGTGGTCGTAGAGCTCCTCGCCGTGGTCGGCGGTCACGATCAGCAGCGTGTTGTCGTAGACCCCGAGCCGCTTCAGCCCGGAGACCAGCTCGGAGACGAACTTCTCGTCCACCCGGCGCGTGGCGGCGTCGTAGACCAGGTTCAGGAACCGCGCGTCGTCGGGTGTCAGGCGCAGTCCGCCCGTGTTGATCCGGTCCTTGACCTCGTGGGTGTGGAAGTTCACCCCGGCGGCGATGCGGGCCTTCTCGTCGTAGGCGAAGCCGTGCCGCTGCATGAACGCCTCGTCGCGCGACGAGGGAGGGTAGGGGTGGTGCGGCCCCGCGAGGTGCAGGTAGCCGAAGAACGGGGGCTCGGCCCGGGAGACGATCTCCAGCACCCGGTCGACCCGCTTGCCTTCGCTCGACGCCTCCTTCGGGCCGAAGTACTCCTCGAACCCCTGCGCGAAGCCGTACTCGGGCCGGAGGTGGTGGCTCTTGCTGACCCCGAAAGTCGTGAAGCCGACCCCCTTCAGCCGCTCGGCCATCGTCTCGAACGAGCCGTCGAGGACCTGCGTCGTGAAGAACCGCTCCTGACCCTCCTCGGCCGGCTCGTGCCCCTCCATGACGCCGTGCTGGAAGGCGAAGAGCCCCGTGAAGAGGCTGGCGGTCGAGGTCTTGGTCCAGGTCCCTTGGACGTAGTGGTGGCGGAACAGCACCGCGTCGGGGTCGGCCGCGATCTGATCGATCGTCGGGGTGGTCTCGAGCGGGTAGCCGTAGGCCCCGACCCGGTCGGCGCGCAGCGCGTCGACCACGACGATCAGCACGCTGGGGCGCTCGGCCGTCGCGGCCGGGGCGGGCCGCGACCCGGACCGCCCGCAGGCCGTTCCGGCGGCCAGCGCCGCCAGGACCAGTCCGGCGGCGAGCACACGGCCGGAGGCGAGAGCAGCGGGAGCCTGCCGCAACGAGGGTCTCCTTTGGCCCGTCCCCGGGGCAAGGAGGCGGATGCTAGCACGCGGACGCGCGCCGCTCCCCGGCGCCGGCGCCAGGCTGGCGCGGGGCCCCCGCGGGGCCGATATACTCCAGCGCTCCAGCCTCTTGCGGAAAGGACCGCCCGCCGTGACCACGCCCGAGGAGACCCCCGGAGCAACGCCTTCCCGGCCCGGCCGGCCTGTGCCGGAAGGGCCGCCGCCCGCCGCCCCCGCCGCGATCACCCGGATCTTCAGCGGGATGCAGCCTTCCGGCGAGTTGCACATCGGGAACTGGCTGGGTGCGCTGGCGAACTGGGTCGCGCTGCAGGATCGCCACCCCTGCATCTTCTCGATCGTCGACCTGCACGCGATCACGCAGGACTACGACCCGGCCGAGATGCCGGCGCGGATCCGCGACATGGCGCTGGGCTGGCTGGCGGCCGGGATCGACCCCGAGCGCTCGATCGTCTTCGTCCAGAGCGCGGTCCCCGAGCACGCGGAGCTGGCCTGGATTTTCAACACGCTCGTCCCCCTCGGCCTGCTCGAGCGGATGACGCAGTTCAAGGACAAGGCGAAGAACCAGCCCGAGAACGTCAACGCGGGCCTCCTGACCTACCCGCTGCTGCAGGCCGCCGACATCGCAATCTACAAGGCGGACGGCGTGCCGGTCGGCGAGGACCAGGTCCAGCACCTCGAGATGGCGCGCGACGCGGTGCGCAAGTTCAACAACCGCTACGGCGAGGTCTTCCCCGAGCCGCAGCCGATCCTCTCGCCGGCCCGCAAGGTGCTGGGGCTCGACGGCGAGCGGAAGATGTCGAAGAGCCTCGACAACCAGATCGGCCTCAACGACTCCCCGGAGGTCGTCTGGGCCAGGCTGGCCCCGGCCAAGACCGACGTCCGCCGCAAGAAGCGGACCGACCCCGGCGTCCCGGAGGATTGCAACATCTTCGCCTGGCACGGGTTCTTCTCCTCGCCCGAGGAGCGGGCCTGGGCCGCCGAAGGGTGCCGCACCGCCGGGATCGGCTGCCGCGACTGCAAGCAGGTCGTCGCGAAGAACATCGACGCCGCGCTGGCGCCGATGCGCGAGCGCCGCGCCGAGCTGGAGCGCCACCCCGGCCGGGTCGACGAGATCCTGGCCGCTGGTGCGGCCGCGCTGCGGCCGATTGCGCAGGCGACGATGGAGGAGGTCCGGGAGAAGATGGGGCTGGATGCGCGGGTCCGTTACGCCTCGACGGCCGGGAGCGGCCGATGAGCGCGGAGCGCCGCGAGTTCCCGCCGGCCGACGAGCAGCTCAGGGTGCTGCGCCGCGGCGTCGTCGACCTCATCTCCGAAGACGAGCTGCGCCAGAAGCTCGAGCGCTCGCGCGACGACGGCCGGCCGCTGTCGGTGAAGGTCGGCTTCGATCCGACCGCGCCCGACATCCACCTGGGTCACACCGTCCTGATGCGCAAGATGCGGCAGTTCCAGGATCTCGGTCACCAGGTGGTCTACGTGATCGGCGACTTCACGGCCGCGATCGGCGACCCCTCCGGCCGCTCCAAGACCCGCCCGCCGCTGACCCGAGAGCAGATCCTGGCCAACGCCGAGACCTACACCCGCCAGGCC
Organism: Acidobacteriota bacterium; assembly: GCA_025456425.1. Taxonomy (GTDB): domain Bacteria; phylum Acidobacteriota; class Polarisedimenticolia; order J045; family J045; genus JALOKP01. Next base: position 26,291 of record JALOKP010000038.1, read on the forward strand.
TTCATGACGCTCGACCGCGAGCGCGCCGTCACGCGCTTCAACTCCGAGTGGCTCTCGCCGCTCGGGGCCGAGGGGATGATCAAGCTGGCGGCGAAGTACACGGTGGCCCGGATGCTCGAGCGGCGTGACTTCCGCGAGCGCTTCGATGGCGGCGTGCCGATCTCGGTCCACGAGCTGCTCTACCCGCTGGCCCAGGCCTACGACTCGGTCGCGCTGGCGGCCGACGTCGAGCTGGGCGGGACCGACCAGCTCTTCAACCTGAACGTCGGGCGCGAGATCATGCCCGACTACGGGCTGGCGCCGCAGGTGATCATGACCGTCCCGCTGCTCGAGGGGACCGACGGCTCGGACAAGATGTCCAAGTCGCTCGGCAACTACGTCGGCGTGACCGACGCGCCGAACGAGATCTTCGGCAAGGTGATGTCGATCAGCGACACCCTGATGTGGCGCTGGTACGAGCTGCTGACCGACGAAGGGGCCGAGGGGGCGCGGGCCCTGCGCGAGGTGGCGGAACGCGGCGAGCGGCACCCGCGCGACCTGAAGGTCGATCTGGCGCGGCTGCTGGTCGCGCGGTTCCACGGCGACGCCGCGGCGGACGAGGCGGTGACGCACTTCGAGCAGGTCTTCGCGCGGAAGGAGCTGCCGGACGAGATCGCGACCGTCACACTCCCGGCCGCGGACGAGCCGGTCTGGCTCCCGGCCCTGCTCAAGGAGACGGGCCTCGCGGCCTCGACCAGCGCGGCGCGGCGGTTGATCCAGGGGGGCGGGGTGAAGCTCGACGGCGAGAAGGTGGTTTCGGAAGAGGCTTCGATCCCGGCCCGCGGCGAGCTGCTGATCCAGGTCGGCAAGCGGCACTTCCTGCGGGTGCGCTTCGGCTGAGGCGCGGGGCTGCGCGGGGGCTTCCGGCGCCCGCTCCAGCCGGGCTCGGTCGCGCTCCCGTCCCCCGTTCCGGCCGGCGTCCAGGACGCGCCGCGGCAGGAGGACACCCGGCCGCCGCATCTTTTTGCTTGATCCGGCGTGCCTGATTGCGGTATCTCCCTTCGACCCCCGCGCGGCCGCGTTGCCGGCGGGATGGAGGGTAGGATCGATGACCCGTTCGAACCGCGCGCGTCCCCTGGTGGTCTCCCTCGCGATGCTGCTCGCCGCCCTCGCCGCCCTTCCGGCCCTGGCCCAGGCGCCGGAGCGGATCGGCGAGTACGAGCCGCTCTCGATCAGCACGCCGCACCCCTATCCAAGCTACGGCGCCGGCCCGATCGAGCAGGAGGTCCGCTTTCCGGGCGCGACCTACGTCCGGCTGCACTTCTCCCGCTTCGCGCTCAACGACGGCGATTGGGTCGAGCTGACCAGCCCGGACGGAGCGCAGGTCTGGCGCTACGCCGGCAAGGGGCCGCACGGCACCGGCGAGTTCTGGGCCAACACGATCCTCGGCGAGGCCGCGATCGTCCGCTTCTTCGCCCCGCAGGGGGGCGGGTACGGGTTCGACATCGACGGCGCCGGGCGCGGCACCAAGCCGCTCGACGGCAGCGGGCCCTCGCCCGACAGCGTCTGCGGGACCCAGGACTGGAAGGACGCCAAGTGCTACCAGGGCGGGGCCTACGACGCCGAGTACCAGAAGGGGCGGGGTGCCGTGCTGGCGCTGATCGGCTGCTGCTCCTCCTGCACCGCCTTCAAGGTCTCCGACGGCGGGCAGTTCATGACCAACAACCACTGTACGTCGGACACCTCCGGGGTCCAGTCGACCGAGTTGCGGCTCGAGTACCAGACCCCCGGCTGCGCCTCCGGCTCGCCCAGCTACACCGCGGCGGTGATGGGCAGCCAGCTGCTCAAGACCGACTACACGCTGGACTACACGCTCTTCACGACGACCGGCGACGCGAGCTCGATCCCGTGCCTGGCGCTCGACCCGCGGCTGCCGCCGGTCGGCGAGCGGATCTACATCGCCGGCCACCCCAACGGCGGCCCCAAGAAGCTCTCGATCGAATCCGACCAGAACTCCGGTGGCCTGTGCAAGGTCGACGCCTCGCCCTACTCCGGGCGCGACGCGACCTCCGACATCGGCTACTACTGCGACACGATCGGCGGCTCCTCGGGCTCGCCGGTCCTCTCGGCCACCAACCACAAGGTCGTCGGCCTGCACCACTACGGCGGCTGCCTCAACTCCGGCGTTCGGGTCGACCGGATCTACCCGCAGATCTCGTCCCTGCTCGGCTCCTGCGAGGGCGGCGGCGGGGGCGGCGGCGAGACCTGCGGCAACGGAACCTGCGGGGTCGGCGAGAACAAGTGCAAGTGCCCGGCCGACTGCGGCACGCCGCCTGCGACCGAGACCGGCAAGTGCAAGGACGGGCTCAACAACGACTGCGACGGGGCCAGGGACTGCGCCGACTCCGACTGCACGACCGACCCGCTCTGCCAGACCTGCAAGCCGACCGGCGCTTTCTGCAGCGTCAATGCCGACTGCTGCAGCAAGAACTGCAAGAACTACGGCAGCTTCCGCGCCTGCCGCTGACCGGGCGGAAGCGAGCGATCAGGTGACGGGCGGGGCCTCGGCCCCGCCCGGTTTCATCTCCGGCGCCGGGATCTCCCAGCCGCGGGCCCACAGCCCGAAGGCGGCGCCCGCCCCCAGCACGACCAGCGAGCAGGCCGCGAGGGTCGCCGGCAGCGGTGTCCAGCGCGTCGCCAGGCCGATCGCCAGGCTGCCGAGCGGCATCAGCCCGGCGAAACCGACGGTGTAGAGGCTCATCAGCCGGCCGCGCAGCGCGTCGGGGACGAGCGCCTGCAGCAGCGTGTTGCAGGCGGCCATCTGGACCATCGCCCCGTAGCCGGCGCAGGCCACCGCGGCGCACGACAGCGGGAACGAGCGGGACAGGCTGAAGACCAGGACCGCGGACCCGAAGATCACCGCGTGTCGGAAGACGACCCCATCCAGCCCGCGGATCCCGCGCCGCCAGGCCAGCGACAGGGCGCCGACGACGGCGCCGGCGCCGACCGAGCCCATCAGCAGCCCCAGCCCCCCTGGCCCGCGCTCCAGCACGCCCCCGGCGAACGCCGGCAGAAAAGACAGGTACGACATCCCGAAGACCGAGGTCAGCGCGACCAGTCCGAGCAGCGCCCGGACGTGCGGGGTGCGGCGCGCGTAGGCCACCCCTTCGAGCAACCCGCGCCAAGCCCCGTCCCGCGCCGCCGCCGCCGGTCGCGCCGGGAAGCGCATCGCGAGCAGGCTGGCGATCACCGCCAGGTACGAGACGGCGTTGATCGCAAAGCAGGTCCCCTCGCCCCAGGCCGCGACGATCGCGCCGGCCAGCGACGGCCCGACGATCCGCGCCCCGTTGAAGATCGTCGAGTTCAGGGCGATCGCGTTGCCGAGGTCCTCGCGCTCGACCAGCTCGCTGATCAGCGACTGCCGGCCGGGGAAGTCGAAGGCGTTGACGACGCCCATCACGGTCGCGAGCGCCAGCACCTGCCCGACCGTGATCCGCCCGGAGAGGGTCAGCGCCGCGAGGGCCACCGATTGGGCCAGCGCCACGACCTGGGTCGCGAGCACGATCCGGCGCCGCTCGAAGCGGTCAGCCGCGACGCCGCCGACCAGCCCGAGCAGCAGCACCGGCGCCAGCTGGGCGAAGCCGACGAGGCCCAGCAGGAAGGTCGACTGCGTCAAGCGCCAGACGAGCCAGCCCTGGGCCAGCCCCTGCATCCACGAGCCGGTCAGCGAGACCATCTGCCCGAAGAAGAACAGCCGGAAGTTGCGGTGGCGCAGCGCGCGCAGGGTCCGGCTCAGGGCGGAGGAGATCTGGCAGGTGCGCGGCCGGCGGGCCGCTTCGGGCGGCGGGGCCCGTGGCCCCAGGGGGCCGCAGGCGGCTATCCTCCACAGCCGGTGCCGGCCCCCGTCCGGCGGCCGCCCCTCCCGGAGAGCCCATGGCCCGCCTCGACCCTCACTCCTGCTTTGACGACGCCCAGCCGCTCACCCGCTCGATCCACTGGGAGGCGGCCGTCGACTTCGGCGCGAAGCGCCTGTCCGGTGCGGCGACCCTGCGGCTGGCCGCCCCGGCGCCGGCCGGCCCGCTCGACCTGGATACCAAGGGGCTGGCGATCCGCTCGGTCCGGACCGGCGACGGCGCGGAGGTCCCCTGGGACCTGGCCGCGGAGGACGCGATCCAGGGGCGGCGCCTGCGGCTGGCGCTGCCGGCCGGCACCGAGCGCGTCGTGCTGGAGTACGACGCGTCGCCCGACGCGGTCGCGCTGCAATGGCTCGAGTCGCAGCAGACGGCCGGGAGGCAGCACCCGTTCCTCTTCAGCCAGTGCCAGGCGATCCACGCCCGGACGATCCTGCCGTGCCAGGACAGCCCGCGCGTCCGGATCAGCTACACGGCGGAGGTGACCGTTCCCGAGCCGCTGGTCGCGGTGATGTCGGCCGGCTCGACCGGCTCGCGGCCCGGGCCGGCCCCCGGCACCCGGACCTTTGCCTTCGAGATGCCGCAGCCGATCCCCTCGTACCTGCTGGCCCTGGCCGTCGGGAACCTCGCGGCGAAGGACGTCCACCCGCGCTGCCGGGTCTGGGCCGAGCCGGAGGTGGTCGAGGCCGCGGCCTGGGAGTTCGGCGAGGTCGGGACGATGCTCGAGCGGGCCGAGGCGCTGTTCGGCCCCTACGAGTGGGAGCGCTACGACATGCTGGTCCTGCCGCCGTCGTTCCCGTACGGCGGGATGGAGAACCCGCGCCTGACCTTCCTGACCCCGACGCTGCTGGCCGGCGACCGCTCGCTGGTCGACGTCGTGACGCACGAGCTGGCCCACTCCTGGACCGGCAACCTGGTCACCAACGCGACGATGGACCACTTCTGGCTCAACGAGGGGTTCACGGTCTGGGCCGAGCGCCGGATCCTCGAGGCGCTGCACGGCGAGGACGCCGCCGCGGTGGCCTGGGCGATCGGGCAGAAGGGCATGGACGGAGCCTTCGCGCGCTTCGGGATGGACTCGCCGTTCACCCGCCTGCGGACCGACCTCACCGGCGTCGACCCGGACGACGCCTACTCGCAGATCCCCTACGAGAAGGGGGCGCGCTTCGTGGTGCTGCTCGAGCGTCACGCCGGGCGCGAGCGCTTCGAGCGCTTCATCCGGCGCTACATCGAGCGCTTCCACTTCCAGTCGATCACGACCGAGGAGTTCCTGGCGTTCCTGGAAGAGGAACTGCCGGGCGCCGCGGCGGCGGTCGGGTCGAAGGAGTGGCTCTACGAAACCGGGCTGCCGAAGAACGCGCCGGCCTTCCGCTCGGCAACGCTGGAGCGGCTGGAGTCGGCGGCGGCGGGGTGGGGCGGCGGGATGCGCCCCGACCCGGTCCACGCCGCACGCTGGCCGGCGGCGCACCTGCTGGTCTACCTGCAGAACCTGCCGCGACCGCTCCCCGCCGCCGACTGCGCCTGGCTCGACCGCGAGCTGTCGCTGACTGGCCGCGGCAACTACGAGATCCTGGTCGAGTGGCTGGCGATCGCGACCGCCTCGGACTACGAGCCGGTCTTCGCGCGCGTGCGCGAGGTGCTGTCGACCGTCGGCCGGATGAAGTACCTGCGGCCGCTCTACGCCGCGCTGGGGACCAGCGCGCGGACGCGGGCGCTGGGGCGGTCGATCTTCGAGTCGGCGAAGGACGGATACCACCCGCTGTCACGCCGGGTAGTCGAGTCGGTCATGGAGTCGTGGCCGTCCGCCTGAGGCCACGGAAAGGGAGGAGGGAAGCCCGATGAAGTTCCTGTTGAGCCTGGTGATCACCGCGCTGGCGCTGGCCGTCGCCGCGCACCTCGTGCCGGGGATCAGCTTCGGCACGATGAAGGACCTGGCACTGATGGCGCTGGTGGTCGGTTTCGTCAACGCGATCATCACGCCCGTGGTCAAGCTCCTGAGCTGCCCGTTCATCATCCTCACGCTCGGGCTGGCGATCCCGATCATCAACGCGCTGATGCTGCTGCTCGCGACCAAGATCGCCTCGATGTTCGGGATCGACTTCCGCGTCGACGGGTTCTGGCCGGCGCTGTTCGGCGCGCTCCTGATCTCGGTCGTGTCGATCGTGCTGGGGGCGGTGACGGGGGCGTTCCGGTCGGAGGCGAAGCGGTAGGAGCGGATCCGTCCCCGGCTCGGCCGGGAACGACACCCGTCACTCGGCGTCGAGCTCTCCCAGTCGCACAGTTGCCGTTGCCGGTCCGGAGCCCACCGTGAGGCGGGACGACGCGATCCCTTCCCGCGCGCGGACGAGCAGCCGGTAGCTGCCCGGCGCCAGGCGAGCCAACTCGACCACGCCGTCGCCATCGGAGACCAGTTGGCGGGCCGAGCGGGTCGGGGAGCCGGACAGGGCACGGGAGAGATCGGTGCCGGACGCGGTCCGGACCTCGAGCACGGCCCCCTCCACGGGGGCTCCGCCCTCGCCGGTGACGCGGATCGTGACCGGCACGCCGCGCTCGAGCACGAGCTGCGGCGCGGGCGCATGTTCCGCGGCCGGCGGCACGAAGGCGACGGCTGGCGCGAAGCTCTGCGCGGCCACGACCACCTCGCGCCCGGCCGAGCCGACGGCGATCGTGATGCTGCCGGCGTCGTCGGCCATCTCGTCGCGGTCGTTCCGATAGCGCGGTAACCACGGCTGCGGGACCTCGGCCTCGGGGACCGGCGCCCCCAGCGGGTCGAGCACCCGCAGGCGCACGGGTCGCGCCGCGTCCAGCTCGATCCGCGGGGCGACGACGGTCGCGCCGCGCGCGAGCTCGATCGAACCGGTCCAGGTCGGCACGAACCCGCTCGCCGTGACGAAGAGCGCGTAGGTCCCGTGCTGAAGCCGCTCGAGCCTGAAGTCTCCTCGCGCGTCGGTCCGGGTGTCGCGGTGCGAGCGCTCGAGTCCCGTTCCGACCACCTGCTGGATCGCCATCACGCTCGCTCTCGGGACCGGGACGCCGTTCGCATCGAAGACCGTCCCCGAGATCCGCGCCGTGGGTGCCTCGATCCGCAGCGGTTGTCCGGTCGGCGACCGCGCATCCACGACGATCGCCCCACCCCTTTCGTCGCCACGCCACTCGGTCTGGGAAAGCGGCTCGACTTCGTAGATTCCCCGAGCGGGCAGGAGGACCGAGAGCGACCCGTCCGGCGAGACCTCGGCGAACGACGTCGCGCTTCCGGGCCGCGGCTCGTCGAGGCGCCGCCATTCCGTGGCCACGACCGGGAAGTTCCAGCCCCGCTCCACGGTCGCGTGAACGAGCGTCGCGGCCTCCAGGGAGAGGTCGACGCGCCGGCGCTCGCCCGGCTCCACCATCACGGGGAACCGGACCTGTCGCCCGTCCTCCGCGCCGGTTGAGAGGTGGAGGCGCCAGACACCGGGGGCGACACCCTCGAACCGGAATCGCCCCGAACGATCCGCGGTGGCGGCCTTCTCCGAGCCGTCAGCCGAACTCAGGCGGATGACGCGGTCTGCGAGCGGCTCGCCGGTCCTGTCGCGGGCCGTCCCGTAGACGACGGCGTCGCGCGGGATCTCGAGGGTCACGAGCCCCGTCGCCGGCAGATCGATCTCGCACTCGAAGGGGGGTCGATCCGGCGGCTTCACCCAGAGCCGGTGCCGTCCTGCCGCCAGTCCGGACAGCGCGAACCCCCCGTCCGGGTCGGTCCTGATCTCGGCTTCCGCGTCGAGGCCGTGGGGCCACGGCGCAGGACCGACGTAGATCCAGGCCCTTCCGATCCCCTCTCCATCGCGCCGATCGAGAACGCGGCCCCGGAGCTCGTGACCGGGCACCAGCGCCACGTCGCCGAGGGACACACGCGCGCCCGGCTCGAGCCGGAGGTCATGAATCCAGCGGGAGACGAAGCCAGGGGACCCGATTCGCAGGGAGTATCGTCCCGGCGCGAGATCGCTCACGCGGAACCAGCCGTTCGGCGTCGAGAGCGTGAGCGGTGCGCCGGGGAGACCGCCTTCCGGGAATGCGCGGATCGAGAGGCCCGGAACCGGCTGCGGCGGCGTGCCGGTCACGACCCGGCCCTCGACTGCGCCCGTGGCCTCCATCACGACCGTTGCGGGCCGGAACCCGGGCACGAACTGGACGCTGCGGCTCTCGAAACCTGCGGCCTCGACGCTGAAGCCGCAGCGCAGCGCGCCGTGTTCATCCCGCCGCTCGTCGATGCCGGAAAGAACGAAGGAGCCGTCCTCATCCGAGTGCGTCCGCCGGTGCGATCCACCGCAATCCCCCGTGATCGTGGCGGCCGGGATCGGCCGGCCCGCCTGGTCCCGGACCGACCCCTCGATCCGCACGCCGGGATCGAGCCGGATCGTCCCGAAGTCGGCGACGCCCTGTTCGCCGGGGACGAGTTCGCGGCAGACGACGCAGAAGTCGTCGATGAACACGCAAGCATGGCCTGCTTGCTCGACCTCCGTCGCGACCTTCCCGTCCCGGACCTCGAACCCCGGCCCTCCCGAGAGCGAGGCCGGGCCGGAAAACGGCCGGCCATCGGGAAGCTCGATCCTCCCGATCACCGGGATCGGCGGCGGCAGGCGGAGCTCGATCCGGTCGATTCGCGAGCGAGAAGCCGGCAGCTCGACCGCTCCCAGGTCCGTGTAGTGCCGGCCGGTGCGCACGGCGCGCGCGACCAGGCGGGAGTCGCGCGGGAGCCCGGTCACGGAAAAGGCGCCCGCCGCGCCGCTGCGCGCGCACAGGCCCGCTTCCGCTCGCGTGACCCGGGACCAGCTCTCGATCTCCGCGCGCGAGGGTCGCCGAGGCGGGCCGACGCAGGCCACCGCGCCTTCGAACGGCTGGCCGTCGCTCGCGAGAACGCGCCCGGTCACGACGGTCCCCGGCTCGAGCAGCAGCACCAGCCCGGCCGCCCCCTGGGGGCCCACGAGGACCTGATCTCGGCGCGCCGTCACCCGGTCGTCGCGGGCCGCCTCGACGCGGTAGATTCCAGGAGAGAGCCCGCCGAGCGCGAAGCATCCCTCGCTGTCCGAACGCGCGCTCGCGGCGGTCGCATCGCCCGAATCCTCCGCGCCCTGGATCCACACGCGGATGTCGACGTCTTCCAGCGGGCGCCCGCGCTCGTCGACCGTCGTGCCGGTAAGCACGCAGCGCGGCTCGTCCGCGACGGCCCCGATGACGGCCGCGAACAGCGCGGCAGCGGTCACGACCAGCGAAACGAGGGGCAGGCGACGAACCGGCCGCCGCATCGTCAGGGCTCCGGCGGAGCGGTGAGGAGCCACTCGTAGGCCGGCTGCACGACGATCCCCTTCGGGACGTCGGCCGGCATCGCGTCGCGGGTCAGCGTGAGCAGTCGCCTGGTTGCCCGCGGGAAGGCGGGGACCGCGTCGATGAGCGCGCGCAGCTCGCGGTCCGCCGTGCCGGCGTCGGTGGGGTCGGCGGCGACCTGGATCAGTTCGGTTCCGCCGCCCGCGGCGCGCGCAAGGAAGTCGACCTCGAACCCTGCGGGCGTGCGCACGTACGTCACCGCGAGGCGGCGCCGCTCCAGCTCGATGAGGACCGCCGTCTCGAGCGCGTGACCCAGGTTGGCGCGCCCGGTCCGGTCGAAGACCGGGATCAAGCCCGCGTCCACGGGATAGGCCTTGCGCGGGTTGACCATGCGCTGGCGCTCGGAGCCGGTCTCCATCCAGACGGTGCGGACCAGGAAGCAGTCCTCGAGGTGAGCGAGCAGCTCGTGGACCGTGTCCTTGGAGATCGCGATTCCCTGCGACCTGAGGGCCGCGTAGAACTTCTCGACGCTGAACATCGCGGCAGCGTTTCCGAGCAGGTGCCGGACCAGCCACCGCAACCCGGTCACGTTGGTCACCCCGTGTCGCTCGACGACGTCGCGCAGGATCGCCACGTCGACGTAGTCGCGCAGGAGCTGATGCCGCGTCGCGGCGTCCGCCCCCTGGGCCTCCGGGAAGCCGCCGCCGGCCAGCCAGTCGAGGAACGCGCGCTCGATCCGCGAGCGCTCTCGCGGGGAAAGGAACCCGGGCCGAGCGGGGACGGCCTGGCCCCCGTGGCGCAGCGCCTCCTCGAAGCTGAAGGGGTGGATCACCACCTCCCAGGCCCGGCCCCGCAGCGCGGTCGCGACCTCGCGCGAGAGCAAGGCCGAGGAGGAGCCGGTGACGAAGATCTCGACCCGCTCGGAGTCGAGGAGGCGGCGCACGAACCGCTCCCATCCTGGCACGAGCTGGATCTCGTCGAGGCACCAGGTAGCCATCTCGCGCCCGCGCAGCGCCGGAAACAGGCGGTAGTAGTCCTCGACCATTGTCCCCAGGTGGTCCGCCGTCAGCCCATCCAGGCGCTCGTCCTCGAAGTTGAGGTAGGGGAGCCGCTCGCGAGCTGCTCCCCGCTCCAGCCGCTCGCGACGCAGCTGGTGCAGGAAGGTGGTCTTCCCCGCGCGCCGCATCCCGACCACCGCCGTCGCCTTGCGCGGGAACTGGACCGCGCCGAAGACCCGGCGCGGCGTCGACTCGGGTGGCGGATCCTCGAGCGAGGCCGCGAGCTTTTCGCTGAGCCGCAGGGCCAGGGCGGACGAGGCAGGATCGACCATCGCTGTCCAGATTCTCCTTTTGAAGAGGAGATATTAGTCTCAAATTCTCCTTCTGAAAAGGCGATAAGTCAAGAGGTCGCCTTCCCGGGTCCGGGAGCGGGGGAAACCCCGCTCACTCCTCCCCGCGCACCCTCCCGCGGTGACGCTTTACCGCCCCGCGGCGGACCTTCTCCTCCCGGCGCTGCACTTTCTGGGCCCGCGGCACGCGGGTCTCGAAGCGCGGCGCCTCCTCCGCCAGCGCCCAGCGCAGCAGCTCGACGAAGCGCTCCCGGGCCGCGTCGCGGTTGGCGGCCTGGCTCCGCGAGGACTGGGCTACCACCCGCAGCACGCCGTCCTTCGAGATCCGCGTCGCCAGCCGCGCCAGGATCCGGGCCCGCTGGTCGTCGTCCAGGGCGGGGGAGTGGGCGACGTCGAACAGCAGCGTGGCGCGCGAGCTGACCTTGTTGACGTGCTGGCCCCCCGGCCCCCCGCTGCGCGAGAAGGCGAACGACACCGCCTCGTCCGCCTTCTTCTTCGGGGCGGCCTTCTTCTTCGGGGCCGGCGCGTCGCCGCCGGCGAAGCTGGCCGGCAGCTCCTCGAACAGCGCCGCCGCGGCCTCGTTGCCGCGGTAGAACTGGTCGAGGTCGAACTTCTCGTTGGGGGCGTGGAGGTTGTCGTCGGGCAGGCCGATCCCCATCAGCACCGCCGGAACGCCGAGCAACTTGCCGAAGGTTCCGACGACCGGGATCGAGCCCCCCTCGCGCATGAAGACCGGCGTCTTGCCGAACGCACGCTTCAGCGCACGGGCCGCGGCGGCCAGCGACGGGTGGTCGGTCTCGGCCAGCCAGGCCTCGCCGCCGTGCAGGTTCTTCACCTCCACCCGGACCGCCTTCGGGGCGATCTTCTTGATGTAGGCGATCACCTTCTTCGCGATCTCGTCCGGCGTCTGGTAGGGAACGAGGCGCATCGAGATCTTGATGTGGGCCTCGGCCGGGATCACGGTCTTGGCCCCCGCGCCGGTGAAGCCGCCCCAGATCCCGTTGACCTCCAGCGTCGGCCGCGCCCAGGTCCTCTCGAGCGTCGTGAATCCCTTCTCGCCGAACAGCTCGGGCGCGCCCAGCTCCTTCTTGTACTTCGCGTCCTTGTGCGGCAGCGCAGCGAAGGCCTTGCGCTCGGCGGCGGAGAGCTTGCGGACCTTGTCGTAGAAGCCGGGGACCTTGATCTTCCCGTTCAGGTCCTTCAGCCCGGCGACGAGCTGCGCCGCCGCGAAGGCGGGGTTGATCACCGCGCCGCCGAAGCTGCCGGAGTGCAGGTCGGACTTGGTGCCGTAGAGGTCGACCTGGAGGTAGACCAGGCCCCGCAGCGCGTGGGTGATCGACGGTACCCCCTTGGCGAAGAAACCGGTGTCGGAGACCAGCACCGCGTCGCACTTCAGCAGGTCCTTGTGGGCCTTGAGGAAGTCGTCCAGCGACGGGGAGCCGACCTCCTCCTCCCCCTCGATCAGGAACTTGACGTTGACCGGGCAGGTCCCGCCGGTCTTCAGGTGCGCCTCCAGCGCGTTGGCGTAGATGATCATCTGCCCCTTGTCGTCGCAGGCGCCGCGGGCGTAGATCTTCCCGTCGCGCACGGTCGGCTCGAAGGGGGGCGTCGTCCAGAGCTCGATCGGGTCGACCGGCTGGACGTCGTAGTGGCCGTAAGCCAGCACCGTCGGCGCTCCCGGGGCACCGAGCCACTCGCCATAGACGATCGGGTGCTTCGGGGTCTCGAACAGCTCGACCCGTGTACAGCCCGCCCCGCGCAGCCGGTCGGCGACCCACTGCCCGGCGCGGCGGACCTCGCCGGCGAGTTCGGGGTCGGTGCTGATCGACGGGATGCGGAGCAGGTCCATGAGCTGGTCGAGGTGGCGCTGGCGGTTCTCGCGGACGTAGCTGACGGCTGCACTCATCGGTCGGTCCTCGGCAACGCCGGCAGGCCGGGGCGGGTCAGCACCAGCTGCAGGTCGTTGAGGTAGCGCGAGGCGAACCCCGCCTCGCAGTAGGCGAAGTAGTACTCCCAGGTTCTCTGGAAACGCGGGTCGAACCCCAGCCGGGCCAGCTCGGCGGCCTGCGCCAGGAAGCGCCGGCGCCAGGCGGCCAGGGTCGGGGCGTAGTGCGGGCCGATGTTCTCGAGCTGCTCGACCACGAGGCTCGAGGCGCGCGTCATCGCCTCGCACAGCGCGGTCAGCGACGGGATCACGGCGCCGGGGAAGACGTGCTTCTGGATGAAGTCGACGCGCCCGAGGTACCCCTCGTAGCGCTGGTCGGGGAGCGTGATGACCTGGATCACGCCCCGGCCCCCCGGCGCCAGCAGCCGGTCGATCGCCGCGAAGTAGGCTCCGAAGTACTCGTGCCCGACCGCCTCGAGCATCTCGATCGAGACGACCCGGTCGTACGAGCCGCGGGCGTGGCGGTAGTCGCACAGCTCGATCGCGACCTGGTCCGCCAATCCGGCCTCGCGGACCCGCGCAAGGGCCCAGGCGCGCTGTTCCTCCGAGACCGTCAGGCCCGTCACCCGCACGCCGTACTCCCGGGCCGCGGTCAACGCGGTCGAGCCCCAGCCGCAGCCGATCTCGAGGAGGTGCATCCCCGGCGCGAGCTGCGCCTTGTCGAGGATCCGGCGGATCTTCCGCAGCTGCACCGTCTCGAGCGGTTCGTCGGGGCGCTCGAAGAGGCCGCACGAGTAGGTCATCGTCGCGTCGAGGAAGAGCTGGAAGAAGTCGTTCCCCAGGTCGTAGTGGGCGCGAATGTTGCGGCGGCTGCCGCCGGGGGTGTTGCGGCGGCGCAGGTGGTCGAGCCGGTCGGCGGCCCGGCGCAGCAGGCTCGGGGTGCCGGCCTCGCCCGCCAGCACCTCTTCGTTGGCGATGAACAGGGAGATCACCGCGGTCAGATCGGGCGTGGTCCACTCGCCGTCGACGAACGACTCGGCGAAGCCGAGGTCGCCCCCCAGCGCGACGCGGGGGAAGAAGGCCCAGGAGCGGACGTCGATCGCGGCCACGGGACCGGGCACCCCGGCGTCCTCGCGGGCGCCGAAGCGCCGCACCGAGCCGTCGGGGAGCCGGAGTTCCAGCCGGCCGCGCTCGAGCGCCGCGAGCGCGCCCAGCACGCGCCGCGCCAGCCAGCGCTCGATCGCACCCGGCGCGGCAGCAGGCGGCGCCGGGGCGGCGCGCGGCGCGGCCCCGGCCGGAGCCCCTCCCGGGGCGGCGGGCGACCCGGGGGGCGCGTCGGGTTCGGCGGTGGAAGAGCTCATCGGGACCGTCCGGACCGATCAAGATAGCAGACCGGCGGGGCGGCTTGCCCCCGCCCGACCCGGGGGGTAGCCTCGCCCGGCCTCACCCCCGAGGCCGCCGGAGCGCCGCGATGCAGGGCCGCATCACCGTCAACGGGATCCGCTTCCACGCCTTCCACGGCCTGACCAAGCTCGAGCGCCAGATCGGCGTGCGCCACCGCGTCGACATCGCGATGAAGGCCGACATCGAGAAGGCGGCCGGGACGGACCGGATCGAGGACACCGTCGACTACCGCGAGATCCACGACATCGTGATCCGGGTCGGGCGCCAGAACTCCTTCCACCTGATCGAAACGCTCGCGGTGCGGATCGCGAAGGAGATCCTCGAGCGCTACCGTTGCGACGAGGTCCGCGTCTCGGTCCAGAAGGAGACGCCGGTGCTCGACGGGATGGTCGACTCGGTGGGGGTCGAGGTCACGCTCGGAAAGGAGCACCTCTCGCCATGAGACTGCGCCGCGAGTACCGCTTCGAAGCCAGCCACATCCTGCCGCGCCACCCCGGCGCCTGCTCGCGCCTGCACGGCCACAGCTACCGCTTCATCGTCGAGCTCGAGGGGCCGATCGACGGCTACTCCGGGATGGTGATCGACTTCGGCGACCTCGACCTGGTGGTGAAGGAGCGCGTGCTCGACCTGGCCGACCACCGCCACTGGAACGACCGGCTCGAGAACCCGACCGCGGAGTGGATCTCGGTCTGGATCTGGGACCAGCTCAAGCCGGCGCTGCCCGGGCTGACCGCGCTCGAGATGTTCGAGGTCGAGGGGGCGTCGTGCTACTACCGCGGTGAGCACTCGCCGGGCGGTGCCGGCGCGTGAACCGCGAGCGGATGGAGCGCGGGATCCGCGAGTTCCTCGCGGGGCTCGGCGTCGAGTCGGCCTGCCCCAGCGGACTGGCGCCGGACGAGCTGCTGCGCGAGACCCCCCGCCGCGTCGCCGCGGCCTTCGCCGACGACCTGCTGGCGGGATACGTCGAGGACCCCGACGCGCACCTGGAACCGGTGGCGGTCGGCGGCGCAGCCGGGCCGGTCGTGCTGCACGGGATCCGGTTCGTCTCGGTCTGCGCCCACCACCTGCTGCCGTTCCGCGGCCAGGCCAGCGTCGGCTTCGTGCCCGACCGCTCCCACGTCGGGATCGGCGGGATCGCCCGGCTGGTC
>JALOKP010000039.1 GCA_025456425.1 Acidobacteriota bacterium
GATCTCCGACCTGATCCTCGTCCCGGGCGACATCAACCGCGACTTCGCGGACGTGCGCACCGTGATGAAGGGGATGGGGATGGCGCTGATGGGGACCGGCATCGCCGAGGGCGAACACCGCGCGGTAGCGGCGGCGCAGCAGGCGATCAGCTCCCCGCTGCTCGAAGACACCTCGATCCAGGGCGCGCAGGGCGTGATCTTCAACATCACGGGCGGCGACGACCTGTCGCTGCACGAGGTCAACGAAGCGGCGCAGATCATCCACGACGCCTGCGACCCGGACGCCACGATCCTGTTCGGCTACGTTTCGCGGCCGGAGATGCGCGGGCGGGTCAAGGTCACGGTGATCGCGACCGGCTTCGACCGGGTGATGGCCGGCCGGCCGGAGCGGTCCGAGACCTCGCGCGTGATGCAGGAGCTGGCGACGCCCTCGAGGGGGCCGGCCGATTCGGTGCTGGACCTCGACCCGATCCCGGCGCCGCTCGTCGCTCCCCAGCGCGTCACGAGCCTCGAGGACTTCCCGGCCTTCGCCGACGACGCGATGCTGCCGCACCTGGACCGTGCGTCGGACCTCACCGACTACGAGATCCCGACCTACATCCGCCGGATGCAGGACTGACGGGATGTCGACCCGCCTGCGCGCGCTGCGACCGGACGTCCGGCGTCGGGTGCTGGTCATCGACGGCGACGACAGCGTCGCCACGGCCGTCGCGCGGCTCGCCCGCACGGCGGGGATCGAGGTCGTGCACGCCCGGGACGGCGAGCGCGGCCTGGCCGTCGCGATCGAAGAGGCCCCGGACGTGATTCTGCTCGACCTGGCGCTGGCCAAGCGGGACGGGATCGACGTGCTGCCCGACCTGCGCGCCGAGCCGGCGCTGGCGTCGGTCCCGATCGTGGTCGTCTCGGGCCGCTCCTCCCGCGCGGCCCAGGCGGCGGCCTTCCGGGCCGGGGCCGACGACTTCATCGCCAAGCCGTTTCACGCCGGGGACCTGGACGCCCGTGTCCGGGCCAACCTGCGCAAGCGCGAACTCTACCTGCGGCTCGAGCGCGCGCACCGCGAGCTGTGCGCGGCCAACGAGCGGCTGCTGGCCCTGTCCGGCACCGACGAACTGACCGCACTCGCCAACCGCCGCGCGCTCTCCTCGCGGCTGGAGGAGGAGTTCGCGCGGGCCGAGCGGTATGAGACCCCGCTCTCGGTCGTGACCGCCGATCTCGACGGCTTCAAGCAGGTCAACGACACCTACGGGCACGCGGTGGGCGACCGCGTGCTGGCGCAGCTGTCCCGCCGGCTGCGCGCCCTGGCCCGCGCCACCGACCTGGTCGCGCGGCTGGGGGGCGACGAGTTCGCCTTCGTGCTGCCCCACACCGGCTTGGCCGAGGCCCGCGCCTTTGCCGAGCGGCTGCTTTCGCGCTTCGACGTCGTCCCGCTCCGCCTCCCGCACGGTGACGTCGTCGCGGTGCGGCTCTCGTGCGGCGTGGCGACGCTCCCGGACAGCGGCCCGGTGGAGTCGCCCGCGGCGCTGCTCGAGGCGGCCGACCGGGCGCTGTACGAGGCGAAGCGGGCCGGCGGCGGGCGCGCGATCTGCGCTCGCCCCGAGCCGCTGCCGCGCGCACGCGCGGTGCGGCTCGAGCCGGCCGGCCTCGTGACCGACCTTCACCCACCCCGTCGCGAAGGCGGGATGGGCGCACACCCGGACTGAACGGTCCGGCCCCGGGGGAAAGGACCCGACGGTGATTCCTGCCGCAACACCCCTCCCGCCACCCCAGGCGCACGTCGCGCCCCGGCCCGCCGGACTTCCCGACGGCGGTGCTGCGAACCCACTTCCCTGACCCGGCGGACCTTTCCCCCGCGCTTTACGCACGACGGGGCGGCCGCGAGGCCGCCCCACTCTCTTTTTTAGCGGCGGACCCGGCGGCGCGGCGGCGGGGCTCAGTAGCCCGGCGGCTTCTGGTCCTCGAGCGGCTCGGCCTTGGTGACGAAGTACTCGGTCTCACCGAAACAGGTCGTCGGCACGAACTTGTGCTGCTCGTAGTGCAGCCGGACGCGCTGACCGAGCAACCGGTTGATTTCGGCCGCGGTGGCGTCCTCCCGGACCGAGAAGTGGAAGATCTCGGGCATCGAGCCGGGGTAGTTGACCATCGCCAGCTGCCCCTCCCAGGTCTTGCACAGCCAGCCGCTCTTGCTGAACTTCTGCACGACGCCGGTCCGCTCGCCGCTGGAGTAGTCGAAGGAGAGCGCCGCCCAGGTCCAGAGCGCGATGATCGCGGCCGCGGAGAACAGCCCGAGCCAGAAGGTGCGCTTGGTCCAGCGCCAGGCGCGGGCGAGGAAGCCCGGCCCTGCGGGTGCGGCGGGCGGCGCGGCGGGACGGGTCTCGGGTGGGGGCGGGTTCGAGGACATGGCGGGCTCTCCTAGGCGTTGCTGACGACCATGATGCAGGCGTCGTAGACGGTGCGGAACGGGGCCTCGCGGATGAACTCCAGCACGGCGTCGTCGAAGCTCCCGTCCTGCAGCCAGGCCGCCGGCAGGCCGAGCGCAGCGACCTCTTTCAGGACCGCCAGCGTGGCCGGCGGCGGCGTGACCAGCGTGACGATGTCGATCGGCCCGGGCGCGGCGGCCAGCGACGGGTAGGCCGGCAGGCCAAGGATCTCCGGCTCCTTCGGGTTGATCGGCAGGACGGTGTACCCCTTGGCCGCGAGGTTCCCGACGATGATGTTCCCGTACTTCGCCGGGTTGCTGCTGGCGCCGACGACGGCGATGCGCGTGCCCGGCCCCTTGCGGGCCAGGACCGCGGGGCCGGCCGGCGCGGGCGGGATCTTACCCCGGCGGGGGCGGGAGGGTGGCCCGCAGGGGCCGCGCTCCGCGATACTCCCCGCGATGACCCCCGCCGACGCCGCCTTGCTGTTCTCCGCCGGGGCCGTGGCGGGGGCGCTCAACTCCGTCGCCGGCGGCGGGAGCTTCGTCTCCTTCCCCACGCTGCTCTTCACCGGCGTCCCGGCGATCCCGGCCAACGCGACCAACACGATCGCGCTGCAGCCCGGCGCGATGGCCAGCGCGTGGGCCTACCGGCGGCAGTTCAGCGCGCACCGCGCGGCGGTCGTCGCGCTCGGCGCCGTGAGCCTCGCCGGCGGGCTGGCGGGGGCGCTGCTGCTGCTGAGGACGCCCGAGCGGACCTTCCTCTGGATTCTGCCGTGGCTGCTGCTGTTCGCGACGCTGCTGTTCAGCTTCGGGCCGGCGCTGACGAGGCGGCTGCGCGAGCGCGGCGGGGACGGGGCGGGCGCGGGCCACTCCGGCGGCGAGCGATCGCGCGCGGCGTGGCTGGCCGTCGCCGCGATTCAGTTCGCGATCGCGGTCTACGGCGGCTACTTCGGCGGCGGAATCGGGATCATGATGCTGGCCGCGCTGTCGCTGTCGGGCATGACCAACATCCACGAGATGAACGCCTTCAAGACGCTGCTGGGCAGCGTCATCAACGGCGTCGCGGTCGTGGCGTTCATCGTCGCCGGCGTCGTCCACTGGCCGCAGGGGCTGACGATGATGGCGGGAGCGGTGCTGGGGGGCTACTTCGGCGCGCACTGGGCCCAGCGGGTCGACCCGAAGCTGGTGCGCGCGCTGGTGATCGCGACGGGGGCGGCGATGACGGGGTACTTCTTCCTGCGGGGCTGACCGCACCCGGCACGGCGCGAGTTCCCCCCTCAGGCCGACGCGCGCTTCGGCGGGTCGCAGAGCCCGGCGCGGCGGCGCGCGAGCAGCAGCAGGGCGGCCGCGGCCGAGCCGAGGAACGCGGCCGACGCGATCCCGATCGGCCACGACGGGCCGAGGCTGCCGTAGGCCAGCTCCCCGGCGAACGGTCCGACGATCCGGCCCAGGCTCGACAGGCCCTGGTAGATCCCGAGGATCCCGCCGACCTCGTCCGGGTCGGCCAGCTCCGAGGCCAACGCCGAGAGCGACGGGTTGTTGAGCCCCAGCCCGAGCGCGATCACGCCCAGCAGCGCGGCCGAGACGGCGACGCTGGGCGCCGCGGGGAGGACGGCGAAGGTCAGCCCGGCCAGCACCAGCCCGAACGCGACCAGCCGGGTCTCGCCGAAGCGCGGCACCAGCCGGCCGATCAGCCCGCCCTGCACGATCGCGCCGACCAGCCCGACGCCGACCAGCAGGTAGCTGACCTCCTTCGGCCCCAGCGCGAAGCGGTGGCTGAAGTACTGGGCGAAGGTGACCTCGAAGCCGGAGAAGGCCGCGGTGATCACGAAGTAGATCGCGAGCACCAGCCCCAGGCAGGGGTGCGACAGCGCGCGCGACAGGCGCGCGATCGTGAACGGCTCGTGCGCCGCGCGGTCGCGCTGCGTCGGGTCGAGCGTCTCAGGGAGCAGGAACCAGGTCAGCACGAAGGCCGCCGCCGAGGTCGCGGCCGCGGCCAGCCCCGGCGCGCCGGGCCCGAAGTGCTCGAAGAGCAGCCCGCCGAAGGCCGGCCCCAGGATGAACCCCAGCCCGAAGGCGGCGCCGATCACCCCCATCCCGCGCGCCCGCCCCTCGGGTCCCGTGATGTCGGCGATCACCGCCTGCGCGGTCGAGATGTTGGCGCCGGCGATCCCGGCGATGACCCGCGAGACGAAGAGCATCGGCAGCGAGGCCGCGATGCCGAGCAGCGTGTAGCCGGCGACCGCCCCCGCGAGCGAGAGCAGCAGCACCGGCCGGCGCCCGAAGCGATCCGACAGCCGGCCCAGGATCGGCGCGAAGACGAACTGCATCGCCGAGTAGGCGGCCATCAGGAAGCCCAGGGCGAGGGGCGAGGGCTTGAAGGTCTCGGCGTAGAGCGGCAGCAGCGGGATCACCATCCCGAAGCCGACCAGGTCGACGAAGACGATCAGGAACAGGACCCCCAGCTTGGCGCGGTGCTCTCTCATCGGTCTCCCGTCACTCGCCCAGCACGCGGACTTCGATCCGGCGGCGGTGCGGGGCGCGGCGGTGCTCGACCAGGTAGAGCCCCTGCCAGGTCCCCAGGAGCGGCGCGCCGTCGCCGACCGGGATGACCTCCGAGGTGTGGGTCAGCGCCGTCTTGACGTGCGCCGGCATGTCGTCGTCCCCCTCGCTGTCGTGCACGAACAGCGGGTCGCCCGCCGGGACCAGGCGCTCGAAGAAGGCCAGGAAGTCGCGCTGCACCGACGGGTCGGCGTTCTCCTGGATCAGCAGGCTGGCGCTGGTGTGGCGGCAGAAGACGACCGCGATCCCGTCTGCGATCCCCGACGCGCGCACGATCCGGGCCAGCTCGGCCGTGACCTCGTAGAAGCCGGCGCCGCGCGTGGCGACCTCGATCGTGCCGCGGTGGACCACGCGTCAGGCCTTCCCGCGCGCCAGGCGCGCCTGCCGCCAGAGCTGCGCCAGGCTCGGCCGACTGCCGGTCAGCAGCAGGCCGATCCGGAACAGCCGCGCCCCGAGCTTCAGCGCGAGGACGGTCGAGATCACCATCACCACGAACGACAGCGCGATCTGCCACCACGGGAAGCCGGCCGGCTCGATCGCGGCGCGCATCAGCACGGTCAGCGGGGCGGTGAACGGGATGAAGGTCAGGATCGTCGGCACGAGGCCGTTCGGCTCGGCCAGAAGCACGCCGAACATCATCAGCGGGACGATCGTCGGGATGGTCAGCACGGCGGACCACTGCTGGGCCTCGCGCATCGTGCCGCCCAGCGAGGAGAGCCCCAGCATCAGGCTGCCCGTGAACATGTACGCGGCGAGGAAGAATGGGATCGCGAGCGCCAGGGACAGCCACGGGATCGAGATCCCGAACGCGACCAGCAGGCCGGCGAATCCCACCGCTCCGGCCGAGAGCATCGCGACCCAGGCCCCGATCTGCAGCAGCCCGGCGGCCCCCAGGCCGAGCAGCTTGCCGCCGAGGATCTCGTCGGGCGAGGCCGAGCTGAGCAGGACCTCGACCACCCGGTTCTCCTTCTCGACTGCGACCGCCTGCAGCAGGTAGCCGGCGGTCCCCATGAGCGCGGAGAAGAGCAGCACGGCGAAGGCCACCGGGACGAGGAGCCGCGCGACCTCCGTCTTCGCATCCCGCGGCGTGACGGACCCGTCGAGCCCCACGTTGTAGTTCCGGGCGTCGGCGACCGGCCGGCGGACGCGGGCCGCAAACTCGGGCGGGACGCGCCCCTCGAGCAGCCGCTCCTTGATCAGTTCCCCGAACTGCCGCCCGGTTTCGCCGCGCCCGAAGGGGCCGGCCTCGCGCATGTACGACTCGACGCGGCCCGAAGCGAGGTAATCGTCCGGCAGCACGAAGTACCCGGCCAGCCGGTCGCCCTCCAGGTCCTGCCGCGCCTCGTCCTCGCTCCCGACGGGACGGAAGATCGCGTTTCCCTTGAGGACCGCCTCGACCGCGGCGCTGGCCTGGCCTGCCTTCTCCAGGGCTGCGCGCGCTTCTGCGGGCAGCTCCGGGAGCGGGGCGCTGGTGTCGCCGGACAGCCGCATGACGCCCGGCTTGTCGACGACTCCGAAGACCCGGATCTCGCTCTCCTTCTTGTGGATGAAGAAGCCCGGGATCACGCCGATCAAGCCCCAGAAGGCGAGGATCAACGGCATCCCGAAGGTCGCGATCAGCCAGCCCGGCCGCTTGACGGTCGACAGGAACTCGAACCCGGCGACGGCCCGCACCTTCTCCCAGCGGATCATGCGCGCCCCTCCGGCCCGGCTGCGGCCGAGCCCTGCACGACGCGGATGAAGATCTCCTCCAGCGGCGTCAGCGCCTTCTCGAAGCACTCGACCGCGACCCCGGCCCGGACCAGCCCGGCGAGCAGGCCGGCCGGCGTCGTGCCGTCGGCCAGGCCGACGCGCCAGCTCGTGAGGCCGTTCGACCGCGCCGCCTCCCCGGTCCCGCGCTCGCCGTCGACGTCGCCGTCGGGCCGGACGTACGCCGCGCCCGCAATCGTCTCCGGCAGCCCGCCCCGCACCCCGACGAGCACCTCGGGCAGCGACCAGCGCTCGCGGACCTCGTCGAGCGGCCCGTAGACCATCAGCCGCCCCTGGTGGATCAGCGCCACGCGGTCGCACAGCTCCTCGACCAGGTTCATCTGGTGCGCCGAGAGGATCGTCGTCCGGCCGGCGCGCCGCCGCTCGACGATCAGCTCGCGCACGAACTGCACATTGATCGGGTCGAGGCCCGAGAACGGCTCGTCCAGCACCGCGAGCTCCGGGTCGTGCAGGAAGGTCGTCGCGATCTGGACCTTCTGCGCCATCCCCTTGGACAGCGACTCGACCTTGCGGTTCGCGACCTCCGGCATCCCGATCCGGGACAGCCACTCGAGCGAGCGCCGCCGCGCGTCGCGCTGGTGCATCCCCTTCAGCGTTCCGAAGTAGGCCATCACGTCGACGACCTTCTGCTTCCTGTAGAGGCCGCGCTCCTCCGGCAGGTAGCCGATGCGGTCGAGCCCACGGCCGTCGAGCGGCTGGCCGTGCAGGCGCACCGTCCCGGCGTCGGCGCGGATGATGTCCATCAGGACCCGGATCAGCGTCGTCTTGCCGGCGCCGTTCGGGCCGAGCAGTCCGAGGACCTCGCCCGCCGGGACCTCGAACGACACGCCGTCCACGGCCCGCTTCTCGCCGTAGCTCTTGGTGATCCCCTCGAACGCGAGAAAGCTCATGCTTCGCCATCCTCGTCGGCGGCCGCGCCGGAGGCGGACTGTTCCGCGGACGGATCCCCGGCGGAAGCGGATTCCGGCGGGCGGTCGCCGCGCCGCGGGCGAGCGGCGCCGCGGCCGGCCGGAACGGTCTCGCGGGGGCCCCTCGACCGGGATCCCGGCCAGCGAGGCGACCCAGTCGGTCTGGTGCAGGAGACCCCGCACGATCGAGACCTCCCACGAGGCGAGCTCGGTGCGGCCGAAGATCCGCCGCCAGCGGCGCAGCACGGCGTCGGGGTTCTGGTGCTGCAGGTAGCCGATCCGCTGCCAGACCTCGCGCATGTGGCAGTACATCGCCTCCAGCTCGTCGGCGCTGGCGGCGCGGTCGGGCTCCTTCTCGGAAGGCAGCCGCTCGCCGAGGTCGGCGTGGGCCTCGAGCGACAGCGCGTAGCCGATCACCGCCACCGCGTGCGAGACGTTGAGCGAGGGGCAGGCCGGGTCCGACGGGATCGCCACGACGCGGTGGCAGCGGTCGGTCTCGTGGGTGTAGAGCCCGTGCGCCTCGCGGCCGAAGACCAGCGCCGTCTCGCCCGGCCGGCGCCAGGGCGCCAGCTCGCGGAAGAGCGGCCCCGGCAGCGCGGCCGGCCCCCGCCCCTTCCCCATCCGGCGCGAGGTGCCGATCACCAGCTCGCAGCCGTGGATCGCCTGGTCGAAGGTCTCGACCCGCATCGCCGCGTCGAGCAGCGGCGCCCCCTCGGCCCGGGCGTACCAGCGCGCCTCCTGGCTCCGCGGGTCGGCCTGCCCCCCGGCGATCCACATCCGGGTCAGGCCGAAGTTGAGCATGGCGCGCGCGATCTGGCCCAGGTTGCCGTCGTAGCGCGGCTCGACGAGCACCACGCGGATCGACGCCAGCTTCCCGGACAGCCCGCCCATGACCGCGCCCCGCTCAGACGAAATCGGCCAGCTCGAGCGCCGGGAACAGGCCGTCGCGCTGCTCGCACAGCGCGACGAACTCCTCGTTGAGCGCCCCCTCGCGCAGCATCCGCTCGAGGTGCGCGTAGCGCATCACGTGCTCGGTGAAGCGGCGGTGCGCGTAGTCGACGCCGGTCCCGGTCGTGATCAGGAAGGGCCAGTCGGACGACTGGGCCAGCATCACCTCGCGCGCGGCCTGGCGCAGCACGCGGTCGACGAACGGGGCGCGGCCGGAGAACTCGTCGAGCAGCCTGACGAAGCGCTCGCCGACCCCCGCGACGTGCGGCAGCATCCACTCGGTCGCGGGCGAGAGCCAGACGTCGTAGAAGCCGCCCGCGCCCCAGCTCGACGGCTCGAGCGCGACGACCTGCTGGCCGGGGCGGGCCTCCAGCACGTCGGACGGGCTCATCGCCGCGATCACTTCCTGGTCGAACGCCAGCTTGCGCAGCAGCAGCTCGATGAACCACGGTCCCTCGAACCACCAGTGGCCGAACAGCTCCGCGTCGAACGGCGCGACGATCACCGGCGGCCGGCCGTAGCGGGCGGTCAGGGCGCGCGCCTCGGCCACGCGGCTGTCGAAGAAGTGGCCGGCGTGGTCGTCGGCGCGGCGGTGGGCCCAGCCCGGGTGGTACGGCTCGCGGTGCGACCCCTTGCGGTCGGTGACCCGGTAGTACTTCAGGCCGGTGAACATCCGCGTCCCGTCGGGATCGATGTACGGGGCCACGTAGTCGTGCGGCAGGTCCCAGCCGACGTCGCGGTAGAACTCGCGGTAGAGCGGGTCGCCCGGGTAGCCGGTCTGCGACGACCAGACCTGGCGCGAAGGCTCGAGATCGCGCGCGAACGCGGCCACGCCGTACTCGGTGTAGACCGGCTGGTGGACGCCGCAGCGCGGCGTCGGCCGGGCGTACTCGAGGCCGTGCGCGTCGACGCAGAACCACTTCAGGTCGGCCTCGGCCAGGTAGCGGTCGACGGGCGGGGCGTAGGCGCACTCGGGCAGCCAGATCCCGCGCGGGGCCCGGCCGAACAGGCGCTTGTGCTCGCGGACCGCGGTCCGGACCTGTCCCCGTACCAGCTCCGGCCGGTCCATCAGCATCGGCAGCAGCGGGTGGGTCGCGGCGCAGGTCGCCAGCTCCAGCATCCCCTCGCGCTCCAGCCGCGCCAGCTCGCCGACGACGTCGCGGCCGATCACGTCGCGGTAGAGGTGCAGCAGGCGCCCCAGCCGATCGCGGTAGAACTCGACCACCGGGCCGATCCCGCCGTCGTCCCGGGTGCGGACCCGCTCCTTCTCCAGGAGCTCCAGCAGGCGCAGCAGGTAGTGCTCGGTACGGCGCTGCAGCAGCGGGTCGGCCAGCATCGAGGCCAGTGTCGGCGAGACGTCGAGCGTGACGCGGAACGGGACGCTGTCGCGCTCGAGCGCGCGGAACGACTCGATCAGCGGCAGGTAGGTTTCCGCCACCGCTTCGAACAGCCAGTGTTCCTCGAGGAAGAACGGCAGCTCGGGGTGGCGGACCCAGGGGAGGTGCGCGTGCAGCAGCAGGACGAACGCGCCGCGTTCCATTTCAGCGGCCGTCGGGCCCGGCGCCGGAGAGCCAGCGGCCGGCCGCGCCGGGCGAGGTCGGGGCCTCCTCGACCGGGCCCGAGGCGCTCCATCCCGCGGGCGAGGTGATCGACTCGCCGGGCGCGCCCGGCGCGCCGCCGCGCGGTCCGGCGTCGCCGGCCGCGCCCGCCTCGTGGAACGCTTCCGGCCAGTCCTCCGCGGCGCTCTCGCGCGCGGCCTCCGACAGCGCGAAGGCGCGCCACAGCTCGTGGTCCTTGCTGATCCAGAAATCGCCGGGCAGCACGCGCAGCGCCAGCAGCAGCCGCTCGTGCAGCCGCGCCGCGGGCGCGGTGCGGCGCGGGCCGCGCTGGCCGGGGCGAGCCGGCGGCTCGGAGCGCAGCAGCAAGCGGCGGTCGAGGCGCGCCGGGATCCGGATCTCCTGGTAGGGCTCGAAGGTTCCGGCCGGCGCGTCGGCCGGCATCCGGACCGGGGCCGAGCGCGCCAGCGTCAGGAAGAAGCCGTCGGGCCGGTCGATCCCGACCGCCACGCGCACCGTGCGGCCGGGGCGCCCGACGCGGATGTGGTAGGTGCCGCCGCGGCCGCCGACCAGTTCCTGCACCAGCACGCGGCCCGACTCGTCGAGCACGCGCAGCCCGACTCGGTCCCAGCCGATCGACTCGGCCGCGGCGATCGCGACCTCGTCGTTGATGTCCCAGACCGCGACGAGATGGTTCGGGTCGCGAATCAGCCCGCGCACGAAGGTCAGGTCGTAGCCCGGAGGCAGCGTACCGAGCCCTTCCCCGATCACCTTGCCGTGTGGTCCCAGGTCGAAGCGCGCGCGCTCCGACGCGACCTGCCCGGCGCGGCGCAGGCGCGGATCTTCGGTCTCGAGCTCCAGGGGCGCCGGCTCGAGCGGGCGCGTGGCGGGGGCGACCTTGCGCGGCGCCGCGGTGGTGGGCTTGCGCGACTCCGCGGCGCGGGCGCGGCGCGGCGGGGGAGCGGGGGCCTCGGCGGGAGCCGCTGGCGCGGCGCGGCGGGTCACCTTGATCCGGATCTCGATCGGACGCGCGGGCTCCGCCGGTGTGGCGGGCACCGGTTTCGCGGCGGGGGCCGGCTTCGCGGCGGGCGCCTTCTTCGCGGCGAGCGCCCGCTTCGCCGCGGGCGTCTTTCTTGCAGCGGGCACCGGTCTCGCCGCGGGGGCCTTCGTCGCGGCGGGTGCCTTCGTCGCGACCGGTGCTTTCCTGGCGACTGGTGCCTTCTTCTCGGCGGGTGCCGGCTTCACCGCGACCGCCTTCTTCACCGCGACTTTCTTCTTCACCGCGACTTTCTTCTTCACCGCGACCGCCTTCTTCACCGCGACCGCCTTCTTCACCGCGACCGCCTTCTTCACCGCGACCTTCTTCTTCACCGCGACCGGCTTCCTCGCGGAAACCACCTGTTTCGCGGCGGACGCCTTCTTCGCCGCTGCGGAGGCGGTCCGGGCGGCGGCCGACTTCGTCGCCGCCTTCTTCGCGGTCTTCTTCGTGGTGGCCATGACTGCCTCGAATCGGGGCGCGGTCTACCGCGCGCCGCTTACGACCTGCTTGCCTCCGCCGAGCCACGCGTCCCAGTTGACCGGGCCGCCGACCTGGATCCCCTGGATCGTCCCGTCGGCGCCGACGAGGTAGATGCTCGGCGTCTCCGTCACCATCAGCGCCCGCAGCGCGGAGCGATCGACGTCGAGGAGGTGGGTCCAAGGGTAGTCGGCGATGATCTTACGCGCGTCTTCCTGCAGCGCGGGGGACTCCGCGCGGGCGATGTCGAGAACCGCGAGGTCGGCCGGCCTGTTCTTCAGGTACCAGTCGCGAAGGCGCGGCAGCTCGGTCTTGCAGTGGGAGCAGGTCGGGAGCCAGGCGAACACGACCAGGCGCTTTCCCTTCACCGCGTAGGCGCTGAGCTTGCGCCAGGTCCGGCCGTCCAGCTCGGTGACCGTGGCGTCCGGCAGCGGCTTGCCGATCAGCCGGTAGACGGGCTGGGGCTGGAGCACCCCAAGCGTCGGAACCGGCGCCCCGCGGCCGGCGAGGGCGACCGCCTCGGCGATCGAAACCCCGTTGGGGCCGGTCTGGGTCAGGTCCGATCCGCCCGCCAGCCGGAGCACCCCTCCCGCGTCGATCAGCGCGAAGGCGGGCGCCGACCGGATGCCGAGGATCGTCGCCAGCTGGCCCGAGCCGTCCAGCCGGGGCGGGACGCTTCCCAGGCCCAGCGCCGCCAGCCGGGCCGTGACGTCGTTCGGGGACTGCGAGGCGGCCAGGACGGCGACCGGGAAGAACGCCGCTCCGGGAGCCGCGGCCTGATGGACGTCGGCCGCGGTGACCAGGTTGGCCTCGGAAACGGGGTCCTTGGGGCGCCAGTAGACGAGGAAGACGGGGCGCCGCCCGAGGAATCCAGCCAGTTCCTGCCCGGCCGTCCCCCCCTGGGTCGCGAGGAGCTGGCCGGGAACGGGCTCGCCGGGGGCGACGAGCGCCTTCTGGCCGTACTGGGCGAGCGCCGCGGCGCCCCCCGTCAGGGCCACAAGGGCCAGCGCGATCAACACTTTGGCTCGGTTCCGAAGCATTTGGCGATTATACGGGGCGGGGGCCGGTCCCGCCGCCGCGCCGGGATCCCGGCCGTTCCGGGCTAGACTCCCCGCCGTGACCGGGGATGTTCCGCGTTCCGCCGCCCGTTTCCGGGTCGGCCCGGCCTACGCCGGGTACCGGTTGGACCAGTTCCTCCAGCGGATGATCCCCAAGCTCTCCCGGAACCGAATCCAGAAGGCGATCGACGAGCGGGTCCGCCTGTCCTGGGAGGCCCCGGTCAAGGCCTCGACCCCGGTCCGCGAAAACGGCGAGGTCTGGGTCGACGATCCCGACGTGAACGAGGAAGCGATCGAGTTCGACCCGGCCGTGCTCTACGACGACGGCGACCTGCTGGCGATCGACAAGCCCCCCGGCGTGGTCGTCCACCCGACGCATTCCCATCTGCGCAACACGGTGATCACGCTGCTCCGGCGGCAGATGAACGCGCCCGAGCTGACACTGGCCCACCGGCTCGACGCCGAGACGTCGGGTGTGCTGCTGCTGGGGCGGCACACGTGGGCCGCGCGCCGGGCCCAGAGCGCCTTCCAGCGCGGCAAGGTCGAGAAGTCCTACCTGGCGATCGTCTTCGGACGGCCGGCCGAGGACCGCTTCACGGTCGATCTCCCGCTGGGCTACCACTCGCGCGACAGCTTCGTCTTCCGCCAGCTCCCCGAGGGGCGCGACGCGCGCGCGTCGCTGACCGAGATCGAGGTGCTCGAGCGGATGGCGCGGGCGTCGCTCGTGCGCGCCTTCCCGAAGACGGGGCGCCGGCACCAGATCCGCGCCCACCTCGCGACCGCCGGGCACCCGATCGTCGGCGACAAGCTCTACCTGCTCGACGACCGCGCCTACCGGCGCTACCTCAAGCTGGGCCGGCTCGACGACGAGCTGCTGGTGCGCGTCGGGGCGGCGCGGCTGATGCTGCACAGCGCGACGCTGTCGCTGCCGCACCCCCGCCAGCCCGGCCAGCGGATCGAGATCACGGCGCCGCTGCCGGCCGACATGGCCGCATGGCTCGACGCCGAGCGCGCGCGGCGCGTCGAGGAGAGCGCGTGAACGTCTCTGCCGGTCGCGCGCGCGGGGCCGCGCTGGGGACGCTCGCGATGGCCCTCGCCGCGGCGCTCGCGACGGCGATCGCCGCCGGGGCCGCGCCGCCACCGCCGAAGAGCCCGGCGGCCGCGACAGCGAAGCCGCGCCCGCTCGCGCTGAACGACGCCACGGACAAGGCGCTGCGCGCGGAGTTGGCCCGCCGCGGGCTCAAGCCGTCCGCCGTGGAACCGCAGCTCGACGCGCTGCGCGCGGCCGACCCGTGGGTCGCGCTGGTGCAGGGCGCGGACCGGATCGGCGGTGCGGGGGCGTTCGCGTTCGTCGCGCTCGACCAGGCCTTCGCCCGCCTGGGAGTGCCCGCCGCCCAGCGCATGGCGCTGGCCGACACCGACGACGCCGCGGACCAGCTCACCGCGCTGGGCCAGCAGATGCACCTCTTCGACGATCCGGCGCTCGGGATCCCCGAGGCGTGGCGCGCGTCGTTCGCGCAGCTGGCGATCGACCTGGCGCGGGCGCGGCAGCGGGCGGCCGAGGCGCTGGCCGCGCTTCCCCCCGCGGCGCGAACCGAAATCGCCGCCGGAATGCTCCCGTTCGCGGCCTCGGGACAGCCGCCCCGGGCCGACGCCGCGGCCGTCGACTACGGCGCGCTGGCCCGCGCCGCTGGCACGCTGCTGCTGGCGACCGACGCGTTCCTCGAGCAGCTGCCGCGGGACGAGGCCCCGGCCTTTGCCTGGCGCACGAACGTCCCCGGGGTCACCGGCTTCGCGCTCGGCCCCTTCCCCACCGTGGCGGGGCCGATGTACCTCGGCGGCGTCGATGCCAACGGCTGGGCGGTCCCGCGCGACGCGATCCTGATCGACCTGGGCGGCCCGGACCACTACGGTGCGTCCGGCGAGCGCTACGCGCCCCCGCCCGACGCCGGGCTGCTCGTCGTGCTCGACCTGCAGGGGGACGACAGCTACCGCCCGGTGGCGCCGGGCGCGCTCGCGGCCGGCGCGCTGGGCCTCTCGCTGCTGCGCGACCTGGGCGGGAACGACAGCTACGAGGACCGCGCGCTGGGCCAGGGGAGCGCGATCTTCGGCGTCGGCCTGCTGCTCGACGAGGCCGGAAACGACCGCTACCTCCTCGGCAGCGGCGGGCAGGGGAACGCGTGCGCCGGCGTCGGGATGCTGGTGGACGGCGCGGGCGACGATCTCTACCTCGCCGGCGGGCTCGGCCAGGGGGCGGCCTCCGGGCACAGCGTCGGGCTGCTGGCGGACCTTTCGGGCGACGATGTCTACCGGGCCACCGGCGAGGAGGTGCTCGGCGCGGCCGCCGCGGCAGCGCAGGGCGCAGGGCTTCGCGCCCCGCCGGAGGGGGCGCGCGGAACCGGGATCCTGCTGGACCTCGCCGGCGACGACGTCTTTCTCGCGGCGCGCGGCGCGCAGGGCTCCGCGTCGGGCGGCCACGGCCTGCTGATCGACGGCGGCGGAAACGACTTCTCGTCCGTCGGCTCGGACGGTCAGGCCGGCGCGTCGGGCGGCGGGACCGCGGTGCTGATCGACTTCGGCGGCGACGACGTGCGGTTCATCCGCGGGGCGGACGGGCAGGCGGCAGCGGACGGCGGCGCGGCCGTCCTGCTCGACGACGGCGGCGCCGACCAACTGCGCTGTGGCGACGCGAAGTCCTGCCGCGGCGTTGCGGCGGGCGATGGCCGCGCGCTGTTCATCGACCTCGGCGCCAAGCCCTCCGTCAGGATCGGTCTCCCGCCGAAGCCCGCGGCCGCGCCCGCGAAGGAGGCGGTGAAATGAACCTCCCCCCGCTCCCCCCGCGCGTTCGCCGATCGGCCGGGCTCCTGCTGCTGGCCCTGCTGACGCTGCTCGCCGCCTGCGCCACGACGGCCGACGCGCGCAAAACGACGCACGCGACGAAGCAGCCGGCGGAGAAGGCCGCCCCCTCGGTGATCCACGTCGTCGAGAAGGGGCAGACGCTCTACCGGATCGCGCTGGTCTACGGCGTGGAGCTGAAGACGCTGCAGCGCGCGAACCGGATCAGGAACCCGCGCCAGCTGAAGATCGGGCAGAAGCTGAGCATCCCGGGGGCGAAACTGGCGCTGGAGGTCCCCCCCTTCCCCGAGCCGATCCCGGTCGCCGCGCGGATCCAGGTCGCCGCCGCCAGCCCGCGGATCGAGGAGATCCGTCCGCCGGTGATCGAGCCCGGCACCGGCGAGTGGGCCTGGCCGATCGACGGGCGCTACACGTCGGGCTTCGGCGCGAAGCGCCGGCGCCACATCCACGCCGGGATCGACGTCGTCGCCCCGCAGGGGACGCCGATCTACCCGGCGCGCGAGGGGTTCGTCAGCTTCGTCGGCCGCCAGAGCGGCTACGGGCAGTTGGT
This sequence comes from Acidobacteriota bacterium, assembly GCA_025456425.1. Classification (GTDB taxonomy): domain Bacteria; phylum Acidobacteriota; class Polarisedimenticolia; order J045; family J045; genus JALOKP01. The sequence goes on from JALOKP010000039.1 coordinate 16,141, forward strand.
GATCATCGACCACGGCGACGGCTGGACCAGCCGCTATGCCCACGCCTCGAAGATCCTCGTCCGGGCCGGCGATACCGTGGCCCCGGGCGAGAAGATCGCGCTGGCCGGCCGCACCGGGCGCGCGACGACGAGCCACCTGCACTTCGAGATCCGGCGGAACGGCAAGGCCGTCGACCCGATGCGCTACCTCCCGCCGCCGGGCGGTCCGCTCCCGTCGCCCGACGCGCCGCCGCTCGAAGGGGACGACGCGGCTGGCCTCGAGGAGCACGGCGAGTGCCTGCTCGACGACACCTCGGAAGACCCGGGAAATCGGGGACAGCTACCGTAAGTCGGTAAGCCGCACATGGCGGGGAAGGCATGCCCCCTCGCTGGACGGCTTACCGACTTACGGTAGCTGTCCCCGGTTTCCCGATTTCAGGCGAGCCCCCGCTCCTCGAGCTCGTCCTCGTCGAGCCCGAAGTAGTGGCCGATCTCGTGCAGCACCGTGATCCGGATCTCCTCGACCAGGTCCTCCCGGTCGTGGAACATCCGCTCGAGGTTCCGCTTGTAGATGCAGATCACGTCGGGGAGCTGCGGCAGCTGCCCGACGCTGCGCTCGGGCAGCGGCGTCCCGGTGTAGAGCCCGAACAGGCAGGGATCGGCGGGCGGGTCGAAGGCGTACAGCTCGTCCGCACGCGGCAGGTCCGGCACGTGGATCGAGAGCGTGCCGTTGCGCACGCTGGCCCGGGCCTCGTCCGGCAGCTCGTCGATCGCCTCGTGCACGATGTCGTGGAACTCCTCGGGGGAGAACCGCGTGGGCAGCGGGTAGGCCTCCGGATCCGAGCGGTGCGCGCGCCGGAACAGCTCGTCGGCGGCGGCGTACTCGCCCGGACCGTGGCGCTCGATGCAGAGCGCCATCCAGTAGCAGGACTGCGGGTCCGAGTCGTCGACCGCGAGCGCGCGAGCGAGCACCGCCTCGGCCCGCTCGAAGCGCGCCATCTCGAACAGGCAGAGCCCGAGGTCGGCCAGCGACGCCAGGTCGTCCGGCTCGACCGCCAGGATCTCCTCGAGCAGGACCACCGCCTCCTCGTAGCCGCCGAGCTCGATCACCGCCGACGCGATCACCTGGCGGGCGTCGAGCGAGTCGCTCTGGAGCATCAGCGCGCGCCGCCCCAGCGCCTCGGCCTCCTCGAAGTGGTCGTCGTCCAGCGCGTTCTGGGCGCGCCGGATGAGGTCATCGTGGCTAGTCCGGGGTCGGGCGTGCATGGGCGGGTTCGTGTCCGGGACGCCGCGAGGGGAATCATCGGGTGCGATCCGCGGCGGAGATCGTCCGGGTGGGCGGGAGAATACCACCGCTCCTAGAATGGCGCTCATGCAGACCGCACCCCTCCGCCCGCTCGCCGCCGCCGTGGCCCTCCTTGCCGCGCTCGCCCCGCCCAGCCCCGCCGCCCCCCCCCCGGCGCCCCCCCGGACCGTTCCGCCGGCGGCGAAGGAGGCCGCGCCGGCCGCGATCCCGCCGGCCTTTCGCGCCGAGCGGCACACCGCAGCCGGCGAGGCCTACCTGCGCTCGCTCCCGGCCGGGACGACCGTCATCATCGACCGCGCGGACGGAGCGCACTTCGAGCTGCTGCTGAAGGACGACAAGCTGACGCTGACGCTCGCGCCGTCGATCCTCTCGGCTGACGGCGGCACGCTCACCACCCCGCTGGGCTACCGGTTGTCCTTCGTCGCCGGGAACCGCACCGGCCTGATCGTCACGGCGCCGAGCGGACACCTGACCGAGTTCCGCCCGCAGAAGACCGCGCTGCAGGTCGGCGAGTCGGACGCGGGGGTCTGGGAGTGGGATCTCGAGGGGCGAGGGCTGCGGCTGCCGGACGGCTCGCGGATCGACCCGCTGGACCAGGGGACGCGCTGGGAGGTCCTGACGCTGCGCGGTGAGCGCTATTCGGGCGAGCTGTCGACGCGGCGCTGGCAGGCGCTCCCGCCGATCCCCTCGCCGCCGCTGGTGCCCGACATGCTCGCCGCCTACCTCTCCGGCGACGGCGACGACTGGCGGCTGCCGATCTGGGAGGACGACGCCGTCTTCGCCTGGAACTGGATCCAGGTCGGGCTGCCGGTCGAGCGGGCGATCACCGACCTGCAGCAGGGACAGCGGCGCAAGGACGTCGAGTACTACTTCAACAACATCGACGTCGAGCAGCCGCCGGAGGAGGTCGGCGGCGCGCTGCTCGCCCGCCGGCTCGTGCTGGCGGGCGGCGACCGCATCACCTTCGCGCTGCCGGGCCGGGAGCCGGTCACGGTCTTTGTGCTGCCGGGCGCGCTGGAGGCCGACCACGCCGTCCCCAAGGCCAGGGCCCCGAAGACTCTTACGCCCAGGACCACGGGCGAGTGAGGATCGCGATGTTCCGAATCCGTGTCCGCGTGCGCTCCGCCGCACGCGCCGTTGCCACCGCCTGCCTGACCGTCGCCCTCCTCTTCCCTGCCGCGCTCGCCGCGCCGCCGGCGGCCCTTCCCGCACCGGCCGCGCCCGCCGCACCGAAGCCGCTCAGCGCGGCGGACATTGCGCAGCTGCGGACGGTCGGCGAGCTCGAGATCAGCCCGGACGGCGCGCTCGTCGCCTACACGCTCTCTGTGCCGCGTCGGCCGGGGATCGACGACAACGGCGGCGCCTGGGCCGAGTTGTGGGTGGTCGACCGCGACGGCCGCAACGCCCGCGGCTTCGTCACCGGCAAGGTCAACGTCTCGGCGCTGCGCTTCAGCCCCGACGGCGCGCTGGTCACCTACCTCGCCAAGCGCGGCGAGGACAAGCAGCGCCAGGTCTGGGCCCTTCCGCTGGCCGGCGGCGAGTCGTTCAAGTTGACCGCCGCGAAGAGCGACGTCGAGTCCTACGACTGGCGCCCCGACGGCCGGGCGCTGGCATATGTCGCCGCCGACCCGCTCTCCAAGGAGCAGGAGAACCTGCGCGAGAAGGGGTTCAAGCAGGAGATCTACGAGGAGGACTGGCAGCCGCGGCGGATCGTCCAGCAGCCGCTCGCCGTCTCGGACGGCGGCGCGGTGACCGGGCCGTCCGGCGAGCCGCGAACCCTCGAAACGCTGCCCGGTCAGCCCTGGGCGGTCGCCTTCTCGCCGGACGGCGCGCGCCTGCTGACCGACCTCTCGCCGCGCCCGCTGGTCGACGACCAGTACGTGGCCCGCGTGCTGCACGTGATCGACGCCACGACCGGCGCCGTGCTGGGCAAGGTCGACCACGCGGGGAAGCTGGGGCCGTTCGATTTCAGCGCCGACGGCCGCTCGATCGTCTTCGTCGCCGCCGCCGACATCAACGACCACCAGGCCGGGCGGCTGATGGCGGCGCCCGCCCCGGGCGGTGCGCCGCGCGACTTGCTGCCGACGCTCGAGGGGCACGTCGAGGCCTTCCGCGCGACCTCGGGCGGCGAGCTGGTCTACCTCGCGGGGGTCGGCACCGGGACGCGGCTCGGCCGGGTGCAGGCCGACGGCAGCGGCGCGGCGATCCTCTTCGAGGCGAACGACCCCGTCTTCGAGTCGCTGGCGCTCGACCGCAGCGGGACGGTGGCCGTACTGGCCGGCGAGTCGCCGACGCGTCCGCGCGAGGTCTTCGCGCTGCCCCTCTCCGGCGGGGCCGCGCCGCGCCGCCTGACCGACAGCAACCCGTGGCTGGCCGAGCGCCGGCTCGCGAAACAGGAGGTCCTCCGCTACCCGGCGCGGGACGGCCTGATGATCGAGGGGATCCTGATCCGGCCGCTCGACGGCAAGGCGGGTGCGCGGGCGCCCATGGTCGTGATCGTCCACGGCGGCCCCGAGGCGCACTACAAGAACGGCTGGGTGACGCGCTACTCCGAGCCGGGCCAGCTGCTCGCGGCCGAGGGGTACGCCGCGTTCTATCCCAACTACCGCGGCAGCACCGGCCGCGGGCTCGCGTTCGCCAAGGCCGCCTTCGGCGACCCGGTCGGACGGGAATTCGAGGACGTGCTGGACGGGATCGACGCCCTCATCGCACAGGGGCTGGCCGACCCGGCGAAGGTCGGCATCACGGGCGGCTCGTACGGCGGCTACTTCACCGCCTGGGCCGCCACGCGCTACAGCCCGCGCTTCGCCGCCGGGGTGATGTTCGTCGGGATCTCGGACACGCTGATCAAGGCCCGCACGACCGACATCCCGCGCGAGGACGAGCTGGTCCACATGGGAACCACCCCCGCGGCCAACCCGAAGCTCTACGCCGAGCGCAGCCCGATCACTTACGTGAGCGAGGCCAGGACCCCGTTGCTGATCCTGCACGGGAAGGAGGACCCGCGCGTCGACCCGTCGCAGTCGCGGATGCTCTACCGGGCGCTCAAGGAGAAGGGGGACGTCCCGGTCCGGCTGGTCTGGTACCCCGGCGAGGGGCACGGCAACCGCAACGCCCCGGCGCGCTACGACTACACGCTGCGGCTGATGCAGTGGTTCGACTGGTTCCTCAGGCAGGGAAAGAAGGACCTGCCGCCGTTCGCGATCGACTACCAGGTCGAGCCGCCGAAGACGCCGTGAGCGGGACGGCCGGCGGGGAAGGGACCCCGATGAGCGAGCCGGGCTGGAACCGTCGCGAGATCCTGAGGGCCGCGGCCGCGGCGGGAGTCGGTTCGGCCGTGTTCACGCGCGCACTCAGCGCCCTGGCGGCCGAGGCCGGCCCCGGCGCAGTCACGCCCGCGATGATCGGGCAGGCCGAGTGGGTCGCGGGGATCGCGCTGACCGACGCGCAGCGCGAGCTGATGGCGAAGGACCTGGAAGGCCTGCGGCGGGATGCGGCCGCGCTGCGCGCCGTTCCGCTCGACAACGCGGTCGGGCCGGCGCTGGTCTTCCGCCCCGACGCGCTCGGGCCGGCGCACGCGCCGGTCGCGCCGCAGCGCGCCCCGGAGCGGCTCGACCGCGGACCGGCCGCGCGGCCGGCCAGCCCCGGCGAGCTGGCGTTCCTGCCGGCGACGCGCCTCGCCGCCCTGCTCGCGGCGGGCGAGCTCACCTCGGTCGAGCTGACGCAGCTCTGCCTCGACCGGATCGCGCGCTACGACCCCGAACTGCTGGCCTTCGTCACGGTCGCGCCCGAACTGGCGCTGGCCGCGGCGCGGCGCGCCGACGCCGAGCGCGCCGCCGGCCGCGCCCGCGGCCCGCTGCACGGCGTGCCGTTCGTGGCCAAGGACCTGCTGTCCTACCCCGGCGTGCGCACGACCTGGGGGGCGGGGCCGTTCCGCGACCAGGTCCGGCCCGGGAAGGCCACGGCGATCGCGCGGCTCGAGGAGGCCGGCGGCGTGCTGCTGGGCAAGACCGCGGTCGGCGAGCTGGCCTGGGGAGACGTCTGGTACGGCGGCACGACGAAGAACCCGTGGAAGCCGGCGCAGGGCTCGTCCGGCTCCTCCGCCGGCACGGCCTCGTCGGTCGCGGCGGGCCTCGCGCCGTACGGCCTGGGGACCGAGACCTGGGGCAGCATCGTCTCGCCCTGCACCCGCTGCGGCGCGACCGGCCTGCGCCCCTCTTTCGGACGCGTCAGCCGGCACGGCGCGATGGCGCTGTCGTGGAGCATGGACAAGATCGGGACGATCGCCCGCTCGGTCGAGGACTGCGCGCTGGCCTTCGCAGCGATCCACGGCGCCGACGGGCTCGATCCGACCGCCGTCGACCGGCCGTTCGCGTGGCCGCCGCGGCGCGACCCGCGCTCGGTCCGGGTCGGCGTCGTCCGCGAGCTGTTCGATGCCGATTACACGAAGTGGGCCGACACCGAGGACGAGAAGCCGGGCTACGCCGAGTGGCAGGCGCTCGACCGCGAGGCGCTCGCCGCGCTGGCGCAACTGGGCCTCGACCTCGTCCCCGTGACTCCGCCCGCGACCCCGCCGGTGGGCCCGATGGCGCTGATCCTGACGGCGGAGGCGGCCTCCGCGTTCGACGAGTTCACGCTCGCGGGCGGCGCCGACCGGCTGGTCCGCCAGGTGCGCGACGCCTGGCCCAACGTCTTCCGCCAGGGGCGCTTCATCGCGGCCGTCGACTACCTCCGTGCCCAGCGCGTGCGCACGCTGGCGCTCGCGGCGATGGAACGGCTGATGGCGGAAGTCGAGGTGCTCGTCGTGCCGAGCTTCGGCGGCGACATGCTGCTGCTGACCAACCTGACGGGGCACCCGGCCGTGGTGGTGCCGGATGGGTACCGCCCCTCGGACGGCACGCCCACCAGCCTGACCTTCATCGGACGGCTGTACGGCGAGTCGGAGCTGTTGAGCGTGGCACACGCCTACCAGCAGGCGACGGGGTTCGCGCTGCGGCACCCTCCCGGCTTCAGCGCGTGACGAGCCGCCGCGCCGCGCGCGCGGCGCCCCGCAGCGCCAGCACGCGGTCGGTCACGAGCCGGACCGGGATCTCCTCGAGCAGCTTCTGGTGCCGGCCCTTGGCGCGGAAGGCCTCGATGAACCCGCCGCACCTCATCCGCTCGACGTTCTTCGCGGCGATGCCGCCGGCGACCCAGACGCCGCCCAGCGCCAGCGCCGTCAGTGCCAGGTTGCCGGCCTGCGCGCCGTAGATCCGCACGAACCGGTCCATCGCCGCGGCGGCGGCCGGGTGGCTGCCCGCCTCGGCCGCCCGGGCAACCGCGGCCGCGCGATCCTCGCCCTCGCGCCAGGGCGGTGCCGCCGGCCCCAGCCGTGCGGCGTAGAACTCGTACAGCGCCTCGATCCCCCGCCCCGAGGCGATCGCCTCGTACGACGCGCGTCCGTCGCGCTGGCTGAGGAAGCGCCAGAGCTCGACTTCCTCTTCATCGCGCGGCCCGAAGTCGACGTGCCCGCCTTCCGACGGAGACGGGATCCACGCGGCGCCGTCCCAGGCCAGGATCGCCTGGCCCAGCCCGGTGCCGGCCGCGATCACGGCGCGCGCGCCGGCCTTGGCGACCCCCTCCTGCAGCACGACCGCGCCGTCCGGCGGCAGCACGAGCGTCCCGTGCGCCGCCGCCTCGAGGTCGTTGAGCAGCGCGACCGGCGCGCCCAGCGACTCGCCCAGCACCCGCCCGTCGACGACCCACGGGATGTTCGTGGTGCGGACGACCTCGTCCTGCACCGGCCCCGGCAGCCCGAACCCGGCGGCTCGCGGCTGGCCGGGGTGCTCGGCCAGGAAGCGGCGCAACAGCCGCTCCAGCCCGGGCGCGGCGTCGGACGGGTAGATTGCGACCTCGCGGATCGCGAAGCCGTTTCCGTCGTCGCGGGCCCAGGCCAGGCGCGCGTTGGTCGCGCCGATGTCTCCAACCAGGTACACGGCCCCTCCCGCCGGCCAGTTTCCCACGGCTCGCCCCGGGGTGGCGCCCGGGCCGGCCGGGGCCCATCTTGGGACATGGCGCCCGGCGACGGGCGCCGCGTTCCGCAAGAGCGCGAAAAACCGCCCCGCCGCGAGAAAACGCGGCGGGGCGCGCTCTTCCGGAGCCTCTCCCAGGCGAAACGCGCCGTGGCGGCCGGCCCGCGGGCGTTGACGGCCTCGGTGCCCCCGCGATCTAATCCGGACTCTACCGATGCATGCCACCCCCGACACCGTCCTGTTCGCCTTCGGGCTGACGCTGTTCGCCGGCCTGGCGACGGGCATCGGCAGCGCGATCGCCTTCTTCGCGCGCCGCACCAACTATCGCTTCCTCGCGATCTCGCTCGCCTTCTCGGCAGGGGTGATGCTCTACGTCTCGTTCCTGGAGATCATGCCGAAGGCGCATGCGGCGCTCGCCCAGGCCCACTCGGAGCGGATGGCGGGCTGGCTGACGGCGCTCTCCTTCTTCGGCGGGATGGCGCTGATCGGGCTGATCGACTTCTTCGTGCCCGGCGCCGAGAACCCGCACGAGGTGCGAGCGGTCTCCGAGGTCGAGCAGATGCGCCACGAGATCGCCGAGCACCACGGCCACTCGGGGCACTCCGGCAAGCTGCTGCGGATGGGGATCCTGGCCGCGCTCGCGATCGGGATCCACAACTTCCCCGAGGGGCTGGCGACCTTCATCGCCGCGCTCGACAACCCCCGGGTCGGGATCGCGATCGCGATCGCGATCGCGCTGCACAACATCCCGGAAGGGGTCAGCGTCTCGGTCCCGATCTTCTACGCGACCGGCAGCCGTGCCAAGGCCTTCGGCTGGTCGGTCCTCTCCGGCCTGGCCGAACCGCTGGGCGCGGCGATCGGCTACCTGCTGCTGCGGACTTTCCTCAGTCCCGATGTGATGGGGTTCGCGTTCGGAGCGGTGGCCGGAATCATGGTCTTCATCTCGATCGACGAGCTGCTCCCGACCGCGCGCGAGTACGGCAAGGGACACGAGGCGATCTACGGCGTGATCGCCGGGATGGGGGTCATGGCCCTTTCGCTCCTCCTCCTGAAATAGCGGGCGTCCTCCCCGGAGGGCAGGCGACCTCCCGCCGGAGGACGCCGGACGGGTTCGGCGTCGGACCCGGGGTCCGGATGCGCCCGCCCGGCGCCGACGCGCACGGCCCGCCACGCGTCCCGGGCGCTGGCCCGCTTCTCGCAGAAGGGGTGCGGCAGGAGGTGTCCGATGATCCGCGCCCGGTTCTCCCGTATCCCCACCGGCCTCGCGGCCGCCGTCCTCACCCTGATGCTCTCCGTGCCGGGCGCTTCCGCGCTCGCCCACGGCCACCGCCACCATCCCGGCCACGGCCACGGCCACGGTCGCGGCGCCGCGCGGTGCTGCGGCCGGCCCGCCGTCCGTCCCCCCGCCCTGCCCCGCCCCGTCGCCGTTCCCGCCGCGTTCGTGGTGCCGCCGCGGTTGACGCCGGCCTTCGTCTACTCCGCGCGGACCTACCTCGCCGGCGACTTCTGGTATCGGCCGCATGGCCACCGCCACGTCGTCTACAGCTTCCCGGTCGTCGCGGGCGGCCGCGCGGCCTATCGGCCGCACGTCTACTGCGGCGGAGTGCTGGTGCGCGACGCGTGGATGCCCGAGGACGACGGCTGGCTGCAGATCGGGCTGAGCCTGCCGGGGCTCTCGATCACGGCCGGTCTTCCGCTCGACGACTAGGCCAGGCCGGGGCTCTGTGCTACCCCAGCCGCCGCGTCCCGGCGGCCAGCTCCGCGAGGGCCGCGCGATCGGTCAGGCGGTAGCCGCGCGGCCCCGCCGACTCGAGCAGCCCCTCCCGCGCGAGCCGGGCGAGAATCCGCGACAGGGTCTCCGGCATCGTTCCCAGCAGGTTCGCGAGCTGCCCCTTGGCCAGGTCCAGCTCGACCCGGCCGGTTCCGCCCTGCCGCTCGTCGAGCACCAGGAAGTACGCTGCGAGGCGTCCGGGGACCTCGCGCAGCGCCAGCGACTCGACCATCTGCGCGAAGCGCCGCAGGCGCCCTGCCAGCTCGCCCAGCAGCTCGAGCGCGAACTCGGGACTCTGCCGGATCAGCTCGAGCAGCCCCGCGCGCGGGAGGTAGGCGGTGCGGCAGTCCTCGAGCGCTTCGGCGTGCGCTGGAAAGGGCCGCCCCTCCAGCGCCGCGACCTCGCCGAACGGCTCGCCGGGACCCCAGACGTGCAGGATCTGCTCCTTACCGTCGGGCGAGAGCTTGAAGACCTTGACCCGCCCTTCAACCACGACGTGGAACCCCGCCCCGGGCTCCCCCTCCGCGAAGATCGCGGTGCCGCGCGCGTAGCGGCGCGGGACCGCGATCCCCGCGACCAGCGCGAGGGTCCGCGGCTCGAGCCCCTCGAAGAGCGCGATCCGGGCGAGTTCTTCCGGGCGGACCACGGCGACGTTCCGGCCCTCAGGGTTTCCGGTCGAGCGCCCGCTCGCCGCCCCAGCGGTCGACGATCTCGTCGTCGTAGCGGTCGGCCGAGAAGATCACCCCCAGCACGGAGGCGCGCAGGTCCTCCTTGTCGCAGGTCGGCCCGTTGACGCTGTGGTCGATGACGATCTCTCCGTCCTCGTCGATGCCGAACGCGCCCCACAGCGCCTCGGCGTTGCGCTCGAGCATCCAGCGCATGAGGTCGGCTTCGAGCCGCGCACCGCTGACGACGAAGGCGCGGGTGGTGACGATCGCCCCCTCGTCGGTCCACGGCAGGACGTGGACGTGGGCGACGGCCGAGCCGGCCGCGACCGCGAAGGCGGGCGCGTCGTCGCGGTAGACCGCCAACTCGCCGAACAGGTCCTCGATGAAGCTGCGGACGCGCTCGTAGACCGCCCGCTGCGTCTCGTTCGCGAACGTCACGGAGCCTCCTCGTTCCCGCGGACTCAGGGGGTCCCGGCCGGCTTTTCGGGCGCCGCGGCCGGCGGGGCCGGCGGGGCCGAGGCGACGATGTCGATCAGTTCGACCTGGAACGTCAGCGTCGCGCCCGGCTTGATGACGGGCGGCGCGCCGCGATCGCCGTAGGCGAGGTTCGGCGGGCAGACCAGGCGGGACTTGCCGCCGACCTTCATCAACTGGATCCCCTCGACCCAGCACGGGATCAGGCTGCCCAGCTCGAACTCGGCCGGCGTGCCGCGATCGACGGAGCTGTCGAAGACGGTGCCGTCGGTCGTGGTGCCGTGGTAGTGGATCTTGATCTTGTCGGTCGGCTTGGGCGAGGCGCCCGTCCCGGCCTGCTCCTCGACGTAGACGATGCCGCTGGCGGTCTTCTTTGCCCCCGGCAGCTTTGCGGCCTGCTCGAGGTACGCGGCGCCCTCCTTCCTGGCCTTCTCGATCACGACCTGCTGCCGCGCCTGCGCCAGTTCCATGATCTTGGGACCGTAGACCTGAAGGTCGAGCTGCGGCGGGCGGCCCAGCACGGAGTCGGCGACCCCCTTCTGCAGGAACTCCAGCTCCTGCGGCGAGAGCGCGAAGTCGCCCAGCCGCTGGCCCATCGCGAGCCCGAGCGCGTAGACGACCTTCTGGTCCTCGGACATGGCCCCGGCGGCCGCGGGAGCGGCCTGGGGGGTGTCCGAGGCGGACGCATTCGGGAAGGCCGCCAGGGCGGCCGCGAGGGCGACGATCGGGAAGCGCATCGGGGGTCCTTTCGGGCCGGCCAGACGGCCGGCGAAGCCGCCATTGGACGCCGAGACGGGCGGGAGGGCAAGGGGCGGGCCCGGCGCCGCGGTCGTCACCTCCCGGGGGCGTCGATAGGCTTCGATTCCAGCTAGCCGCCGCTGGCGCACTCGATCGCGGCGACCGCGCTCTTTCGGTAGAGGATCGTGATGCCGTAGCCGCACCCGTCGTGGGCGCAGTTCCAGCTCTCCCACAGCGCCGACGCCGTCTTTCCCGGCGCCTTGACGACGTGGACGAGGTTGCCGTAGGAGGCCCCCTCCGTCTCGCGCTTGCACTTGAGCGGTTCGAGCACGATGCCGTCGGTCCCGAGCGAGCGCGGCGCGGCGTCGAACGGTCCGCTCAGCTGGTTCCAGCCGATGGTGACCTGCTGGATGCCCGCGTCGTTCCCGAGGACCTGGATCGTCGCGTCGAACTGCTCCGCGCCGACGGCCACGCGAGCCGTCCCCTCGCGACTCAGCGTGAATCCCTGCTGCTGAAGATACGCCGCAGCCGCCACCGGCTTCGGGGACTGCCATTTCACCGGAAGGCTTGCCCCGGTGGTCCAGGGGAGACCCCTGGTCTTGACGTTCGCATCCGCCAGGAAGGTCGTGAGGAACACGCTCAGCTTGACCGGCTGCTGCGCCTCGGCGAATGCCGGGGCCAGTGCGAGAACGCCGGCCACGATCCACGGGAACCAGCCTGGCTTCGACGACATGGCTTGACCTCCCGGGGAGCCGCGCCCTTCGAAGACGCGGCTCCGGGTGTTTCGAGAATGGGCTCGCTTCGCCCTTCGACCTCAGGGACAGGCCGTACTCGTTCGCTGCGCACCACTGCTCGCGTTGCCGTACGTTCCGATCCCGCAGCCCGCGACCCGTTCCCGGACCACGTACCAGAATCCGCGGTTGGGAGCGGGCGTTGCCGGGTCGGACGCCGTCGTCCCCGGGGTCGCCTGCGCGAGGCAGGACTCGTTGGGGCCCGTTCCGACGGGCAACTGGCGGAGATCGCCCTTCAGTACGTCCCAGGTCCTCGTGGGTCCGGAGACGCCCGCATCCCAGGCCAGGTCCACCTTGGTCGAGGGGAACGCGAGACCGGTGACCTCCGTCGGGAGCGGGAACGCGGTGAGGACGAGCTCGGTCGCCCCATAGGTCGCCTTCCAACCGAGGCACGGAAGCGTCGGCAGGTTCAGCGTGTAGGTGCCGGTGTGCGAGGGGTAGGTCATGATCGTGAAGCTGTCCCCGGCGGCCGGCACGAACGAGTCGACGAGGCTCACGTTGAGGACCCCCGCGAGCGTGGCGACGCTGCCGGCACCCGAGACGTCGACGCGATCGTATTGCGAGCCGGGTGTCGTCCCGCCGATCTCCACGTTGAAGGCCCCGGCCGGGCCCTGCTGGGTGTAGTTCCCCACGAGGCTCAGTGTGCCCGGCGACAATCCCGGAGAGAGGACCCCCGTCCCCGAGACGGTCACCGGGCCCGTGACCGTACCCGAACCCGCGAGCACACCCCCCTGGATGGCGATGCTCGAGGTCGAAGAGAGTGCGCCTCCCGTCAGCCGGGTGACACCGGCCGTCTGCTTGTAGCTCGATCCGCTCACGTTGAGGGTGCCGCTCTGGACGTCGACGGTGCCGGTGTTGGTGAACGCGATCGAGATCGACGTGGTGCCGGCGCCGGCCGACTTCTTGAAAGTGCCCGAGTTGTTGAAGCTGGTCGCGCCGAGGTAGTAGTTGACGATCGCGGCGCCGTCGGTCTGGGCGTCCCAGGTCCCGGTGTTGTTGATGACCGACCCGGACCCGGTGCGCATTCCCAAACCATTCGCCGAGGTCCAGGTCGCGGTCGAGGTGTTGTTCAGCGTCCGGCCGGCATTGATATTGACCAATCCGCTGAGGTGGAGCGGACCGTTGAGCGTCGTCACCCCCGCCCCGGTCATCAGCCCCCCCGACCAGTTGAACGTGCCGTTCGCCGTCAGCGTCCCGGTTCCGGCCAGCGTCCCGGCCAGGAACGTGAAGGTCGTCGCCGCGGGGATCGAGACGGCGGTGGCGACGTTCAGGGTGCCGCTGCTGTTGAGCAGGATCGTTCCGGGCCCTGAGATGGTCGTGCCAGCGTTGAGGTCGAAGACGCCGGCGGCGAACAGCAGGGTCGCCGACGCGCCCGAGACCGTGAGCGCCGCGGTGCTGCTCCCGTTGGCGCCCAGGCTGAGCGTCCCGCTCTGGACGTCCACGGCGCCGGTGTTGGTGAACAGAATGGTGATCGACGTGGTGCCGGTGCCGGCCGACTTCTTGAAGGTCCCGGAGTTGTTGAACGTGGTGGCGCCGCCGTAGTAGTTGACGATCGCAGCGCCGTCGGTCTGGGCGTCCCAGGTCCCGGTGTTGTTGATGACCGACCCGGACCCGGTGCGCATCCCCAGGCCGTTCGCGGAACTCCAGTTCGCGGTCGAGGCGTTGTTGAGCGTCCGGCTGCCGTTGATGGCGACCAAGCCGCTGAGGTGGAACGGGCCGTTGACCGTCGTCACCCCCGCCCCGGTCATCAGCCCCCCCGACCAGTTGAACGTGCCGTTCGTGGTCAGCGTCCCGGTTCCGCCCAGCGTCCCGGCCAGGAACGTCAAGGTCGTGGCCGCGGGGATGGAGACGGCGGTGCTGACGTTCAGGGTGCCGCTGCTGTTGAGCAGGACCGATCCGGGACCCGAAACGGTCGTACCGGCGTTGAGGTCGAAGACACCGGCGGCGAACAGCAGGGTCGCCGACGCCCCCGAGACGGTGAGCGCCGCGGTGCTGCTCCCGTTGGCGCCCAGGCTCAGCGTGCCGCTCTGGACGTCGCTGCTCCCGTTGGCGCCCAGGCTCAGCGTGCCGCTCTGGACGTCGACGGTGCCGGTGCTGGTGAACAGGATCGAGATCGACGTGGTACCGGTGCCCGCCGACTTCTTGAAGGTCCCGGAATTGTTGAAGGTGGTGGCGCCGCCGTAGTAGTTCACGATCGCGGCGCCGTCGGTCTGGGCGTCCCAGGTCCCGGTGTTGTTGATGACCGACCCGGACCCGGTGCGCATCCCCAGGCCGTTCGCGGAGCTCCAGTTCGCGGTCGAGGCGTTGTTCAGCGTCCGGTTGCCGTTGATGGCGACCAATCCGCTGAGGTTGAACGGACCGTTCACCGTCGTCACCCCCGCCCCGGTCATCAG
>JALOKP010000040.1 GCA_025456425.1 Acidobacteriota bacterium
TCGCGCGGCACGCCGCTCTCGCGCAGCGCCTGCCCGACGTCCCCCTCGTTGCCGTAGATCCGCGCGGTGTCGACGTGCCGGTAGCCGAGCTGCAGCGCGTAGCGCACCGCCTCGCGCGTGGCGCGCCCGGGCGGCATCTGCCACACGCCAAGCCCCAGTACCGGGATGCCGCGGCCGTCGTTGAGCGGGATGCGGGCCTGGAGCGCGCCGAGCACGGGGGCCTCCGCGGTCCGTCCGCCCCGCGAAGCAAGAAGCCCCCGGCCTGCGCCGGGGGCTCCAGGTCCGGGGTGCGAACCGGCCTATTCGAGGACGAGCAGCTCGACGCGGCGGTTCTGGGCCCGCCCCTCGCGCGTCTGGTTGCTCGCGATCGGGTTCTTCTCGCCGAACGAGATCGTCGACATCAGGTTGAGCGGGATCCCGTGCTCGTAGAGGTAGTCGCGGACGGCGTCGGCCCGCTTCTGGCCGAGCGCCTGGTTGTAGGCCTCGCCGCCGGCCGAGTCGGTGTAGCCCTGGATCTCGACGAAGACCATTCGGTCGAACGACTTGACCCGCTCGACGAACTGGTCGAGCACCGCCGCGCCCTGCGGCGTGACGGTGAAGTCGTCGGCACCGAATCGCATGTCGTTGTTGGTGAGCGTGACCTTCCAGATCACCTTGCCGCGGGCGGCCTTCTCGGCGGCCTCGGCCTTGGTCATCGCCTCGGTGCCGACCTGCCTGGCCTGTCCGGCGAGCCCCTCGGTCCGCTGGATCTCGGCCGCCAGCTCGGCGTCCTTCTTGTCGAGGTTCTGGATCTTCTGGCCCTGGTCCTCGACCGTCGTCTGGATCCCGTCCACGCGCGAGGTCATCGACGAGACGGTGTTCTCGAACTTCTTGTTGGACACGCAGCCCACCGTCAGCAGGGCGAGGCCTGCGGCGAGCAGCAGTCGGTGCTTCATGGTCCCTTCCTCCGTCACACAGTCGGCCGCGCCTCGGGCATGACGCGCGGCCAGCCGGCCCTCACCGGGGTGGGGGCTCGGCCCTGTGACCGGTCGGGAGTATATCTGCGGGCGGTTCCCGGGGGTAACCGAACGGGCGCGAACACCCCGGGGACGGCGACCGGAGTGGCTGCGGGAGCCGCAGGTTGGCGGGATCGGCCGATTGCCCGTACCTTCCTTCGACCGCACGATGGTTCGCTGCTAAGTGTCAGATCACAAACCGGTTAGCCTGCGAGGTGGGGCCCGCCGCATGCCTTCGGTCATCCCGTACGCCGCTGCCGCCTGCGCGCTCTCCCTGACCGGGATGGCGCCTCTGGCGTTGGCCGGCTCGGAGGCGGCGACCGGTGCCGCCACGCCGCGACCCGTCCAGGTCGAGGTCCGGACCGACCTCGGCCCGCTCCGCCTGGAACTCGATCCGGCCGCCGCCCCGGCCACGGTGGCGCGCTTCCTGGCCCGCGCCGGGCTCGCGCCGGCTCCGGCGGGGGTCGAACGGGTCTTCCCCTACGCCGGCTCCTGGGCCTGCGAGCTGCGGGCCCACGGGTTCGTGACGCTCGGCTGCGCCCCCTACGAACTGGCCGCTCCGAAGCCGAAGGGGCCGGGGATCGAGCCGCCGACACCCGACGAGATCGACGGCGCGGCGCTCGGGCTGGATCGGCGATCGCTGGGCGACACGGTCCAGCGGGACTGGCTCTGGCAGTCGGAGGTCTTCCCGCGCTACGTCGCGCTGCGGGAGCAGGGCAAGCCGGTTCCGCCCGGGCTCGCCGCGCTGGTCGCTGCAATCGAGAAGGAGGGGGTCGCGGCCACCGCGCGCCTCGACGGGATGAGCCGGCTGGCCTACCTCGAAGCCCTCGGCTACCGCTACGTCGCAGGCCGCTCGTCGCACCCGGTGGAGCGCGGCTCGGTGCTGACGGCCAACCTGTACCCGGGCGAGGCCGACGAGCGTTTCGTGATCGCACTCGCGCCGATCCCCGACCGCGACGGTCGCGGGACGGTGTTCGGCCGCGTCGTCGACGGCTGGGAGACGCTGGCCGCGATGGAGCGCGCCCCGGTCGAGAAGGGGCGCCGCCCGCTCTCCCCGATCAGAATCCTGGATATTTCGAGCGTCGCCCTCCCCGGCGACGAAGGGAACGCACGCCGATGAACCCACGCCCTGCCCGCGTCCTGTTCGCCCTGCTCTGCGCCGCGGCCTGCGCCGGCGGCGGCACTCTGGCCGAGCCGCCCGAGCGCGCCGCCACGCCGGTCGCGCGCGTCGACAGCGGACCCGCCGCCCCGCCCGACGGGACGGTCGACCCGGCGTCGCTGCCGGTCCTCGCCGCGCCGGCGGCGGACGGCGCCCGTGCGCCGCGGCTGATCCCCAACGTCTTCCCCGGCCCGGGCGAGATTCCCGCCGGCCAGGGGCCGGGCGGGATCTTCCCCTCCCCGGCCGGACCGGGCGTGACGATCGTGACCGACTCCCCGGAGGACGCCCCGGCCGCGCTGGGCTCCGACGCGCCGCCGGTGATCGACGTGCGCTTCGACGGCCCCTACGACGGGAGCGTGGCACCGCCCGACTCGGTCGTCGCGGTCGGCCGCAACCACGCGGTCTCGCTGGTCAACGTCCTGATCGCGATCTACGACAAGGCCGGCGTGCTCAAGCAGGGGCCGTTCTCGCTGCGCAGCTTCTTCGGGATTCCGGCCGGCTGGGGTGAGTTCGACCCGCTGGCGGTCTACGACCCGTTCTCCGACCGCTACATCGTGACGGTCCTGGCCGACAACGGCTCGGCCTCGGATGCGCGGATCTACATCGCGTTCTCGCAGACCAATGACGCGACCGGGACCTGGAACAAGTACTGGATCGACGCCGACCGCGGGCAGCCCAACATCTGGGCCGACTATGCCTCGATCGGGATCGACCGCAACGCGGTCTACCTGACTGCGAACATGTTCACCCGGACCTCCGGCTTCTCCAACGTCACGCTCTTCATCTACGACAAGGAGGACGGCTACGCCGGCCGTGCGCTCGACAACTCGCACCTGATCGACGTGCGCACGGCGGGGAACGGCGCCCCCTTCCGGCTGCGGCCGGCGTTCGTGGGCGAGGTCGTACCCGGCGACGCGTACTACCTGGCCCACACCGACAGCAGCTTCGGCAGCTCGATGAACGTCTTCAAGCTGACCGGCAACCGCTTTGCTTCGCCCACGCTGACGCCCAGCGTGGTCGCGCTGTCCGGCACCTACTTCCCGACCGGCAACGCCCGGCAGCCGGGGACGGGGGGCGGCGTGGCGACGCTCGGCGCGAACCTCTGGAACGTCTACTACCGCGCCGGGAAGCTCTGGACGGCGATGTCGATCGGCGGCTCGAGCGGGCTCGCGGCCTGGGTCCACCGGGTCAACGTGGCCGCAGAGCCGTTCGTCCGGGAGCAGACCTTCCAGGTCGAGTCGAGCGGCGCCGACATCTACTTCCCCCACGTCATCCCCGACGTCGAAGACAACGACTTCGCGATCTTCTCCGCCTACTCCTCTCCGACGATCTACCCCAGCGCCCGCTACACCAACGTCTCGGCGGCGGGCACGATCCGCTACGCCGAGAACATGGCGAACGGCACGCTGCGCAGCGACTCCGGACGCCACGGCGACTACTTCGCGGTCGGGACCGATCCCAAGGACCCCAACCGCTACTGGGCGATCGTCCAGTACCAGAAGAACAGCACCTTCTCCGGCAACTCGCGGATCGCCTCGGTCCGTTTCGAGGACGTGCCGGTCCCGTCCGGACCGCCGCCGGTGCCGGACGGACGGACGGTGGCCGGCACCCCGGTCCGGGTGCAGCGCGCGGGCGGGAACGTGACGATCACCTGGGACGCCACGCGCTGCCCGCCGGGCGGCAACCACCTCGTCTGGTACGACCTGGCGACGATCGCGTCCTACACGATCCGGCAGACCACCTGCGCGATCGGGACCTCCGGCGCCTGGACCGGCCCCGCACCGATCGGCAACGTCGGCGTGCTCGTCGTCAGCGACGACGGCGCCGGCATCGAGGGCTCCTACGGCCCGAACAGCGCCGGCCAGGAGCGCCCGTCGAGCACGGTCGCCTGCGGGATCACCGCAAAGAACACCGGCGGCGTCTGCCCCTGACGCGCGTGCCGGTACGGGACCGGGCCCGCGGCATATGATGGCGTCATGCGCGCCATGGTGCTCGAGCGCGCGGGCCAGCCGCTCGTGCCGCGGGAACTCGCAGAGCCGGTCCCCGGCCCCGGTGAGCTGCTGCTCGAGGTCCGCGCCTGCGGGATCTGCCGGACCGACCTGCACGTCGTCGACGGCGAACTGACGCGCCCGAAGCTGCCGCTCGTTCCCGGCCACCAGGTCGTCGGACGGGTCCTGGCCGCGGGCCCGGGCGCGGCGGGCCTGGCGATCGGCTCGCGCGTCGGAGTCCCCTGGCTCGGCTGGACCTGCGGGGCCTGCCCGGCCTGCCGCCGCGGCCGCGAGAACCTCTGCCCGGACGCGCGATTCACCGGCTACGACCGCGACGGCGGCTTCGCCGAGCGCTGCGTCGCCGACGCGCGCTACTGCTTCCCGCTGCCCGAAGGGACCGCCGACCGCGAGGCGGCGCCGCTGCTCTGCGCCGGGCTGATCGGTTACCGCGCGCTGTCGATGGCGGGCGACGCAGCGACGCTGGGCCTGTACGGCTTCGGCGCCGCGGCGCACATCGTGATCCAGCTGGCGCGGCACCAGGGCCGGCGCGTGTTCGCCTTCACGCGGCGCGACGACCTGCCGGCGCAGCGCTTCGCACGCGCGCTGGGTGCCGAGTGGGCGGGCGCCAGCGACGAGACGCCGCCGGAGCCACTCGACGCGGCGCTGCTGTTCGCGCCGGTCGGGGCGCTCGTGCCGCGCGCGCTGCGCGCGGTCGCTCCGGGCGGGACGGTGGTCTGCGCCGGGATCCACATGAGCGACATTCCGTCGTTCCCGTACGCGGACCTGTGGGGCGAGCGGCGGATCGTCTCGGTCGCCAACCTGACGCGGCGCGACGGCGAGGAGTTCCTGGCGCTCGCGCCGCGGGTCCCGGTGCGGACCGAGGTGACCGTCTTCCCGCTGGCGGCGGCCAACGAGGCGCTGGCGGCGCTGCGCGAGGGGCGGCTGGTCGGCGCCGGCGTGCTCGAGCCGTAGCGGTCGCTATTCGTACCCCTGGCGCGCCAGGACCTCGAGCCCCTTCCGTTCGACCTCGACCCGGATCGGCCGGTAGCCGCCGTCCGGCGGCCGCACCGGCTTGAACCCCAGCCAGTACTGGTGCCGCAGGTCCTTGCGGATCGCGACCGCCGCCTTGTCGGTCTCGAAGAAGTCCTTCGCCAGGAAAAAGCGCCCGCCGGTCAGCCGCGCGATCTCGCGCAGCGGCCGGAGGGGGGTGGCCTGCGCGCGCCGCTCCTGGATCGCGCGGTCCTCGCCGACCAGGGCGACGACGTAGATCGGCACGCCGATCGCGCGGGCCGCCTCGACTGCGTCGGACTTCTCCTTCTCGCTCGAGTTGTCGAGCCCGTCGGTGACCAGCACGATCGCCTGTCGCTCGCCCGGAGCGGGGGGCAGCTGCGCCGCGGCCTCGGCCAGCGCGTCGATGATCGCGGTCCGCCCTTCCCGCTGCAGGGAGGTCGCCGTGTCGAAGAGCGAGAACGGCTCCTCGGTCCAGCCGCCGTGCTGCTGCACGCCCTGCGCCGCGAACGAGAGCATCATCAGCAGGTCGCCGCTGCGGAACTTCCAGAACAGCGTCTCCAGCGCGTCGCGAGACCGCTGTTTCTGCAGCGGCGTCCCCATCGAGCCGGAGGTGTCGAGCAGCAGCACGATCCGGGCCGGTCGGTCGGTCTCCTCGGAGAACCACGAGATCGGCCGCACGCGTCCCTGTTCGAGCACCTTGAAGCTGCGCGCCCGGAGCCCGCGCACCGGCCGGCCGCGCCGGTCGACGACCACGGCCGCGACCATGACCATCGAGACATCGACCTGTTCGGTCGGCAGCCCGTCCATCACCTCGGCCAGTTCGGCGTCGGTGAGCGGCGGGCCGCCGGCGTTGACGCGGTCGAGCAGGGCGCGGGCGCGCTGCGCCCGGTCGCCGGCCGGCACCGGCACGCCGGGGGCGGCCTGCGCGCGCGTCTCGGGCATCAGGGCCGCGACCAGGGCGACGAGCAGCAGCAGCGCGGCGAAGCGGGAACGCGGGGACGCCCGTCGGGCGATGAGGGTCACTGATACATCCGCTCCACGAGGTGCCGGAAGCGCTCGATCACGGCCCGCCGCCGGACCTTCTTGGTCGGGGTCAGCAGCCCGTTCTCCTCGCTCGGTTCCTCGTGCAGGAACTCGAACTGCCGGGCCTTCTCGAAGATCGCGAGATTGGCCTGGTGGCGGTTGATCTCCTGCTGGAAAAGCTGCCGCACCTCGGGCCGGGCGAGCAGCGCCGCGCGGTCGTCGGCGGGCAGGTTCTTCTCCTTCGCCCAGGCCTCGACCGCGTCGAAATTGGGCACGATCAGCGCGCCCACCGAGGGGCGCTCGTCGCCGACCGCGATCACCTGCGCGATGTACGGGCTGCGCTCGAGCGCCTCCTCGATCGCGCGCGGCGCGATGTTCTTGCCGGTCGAAAGGACCATGATCTCCTTCTTCCGGCCGGTGATCTTCAGGAAGCCGTCGCGGTCGAAGGCGCCGAGGTCGCCGGTGTGGAACCAGCCGCCGCGCAGGACCTCCTCCGTCTCGGACTCCTTGTTGAAGTAGCCCTGCATCGTATTCGGGCCGCGCGACAGGATCTCGCCGTCGGCCGCGATCCGGATCTCGACGCCGGGGATCGGCTTGCCGACCGTGCCGATCCGGACCGAGCCGGGGCAGTTGACGGCCAGCACGGGAGAGGTCTCGGTCAGGCCGTAGCCCTCGTAGACCGGAATCCCCAGCCCCCAGAAGAAACGCGCTACCGAGGGCGAGAGCGCCGCGCCGCCGGAAATCAGGAACCGCACCCGGCCGCCCAGCTTCTCGCGCACCTTGCCGGCGATCAGCCGCTCGGCCAGCGCGAAGGAGACGGCCGCCAGACCGCGCGGCCGGTGGCCGGCCAGGAATGCGTCCGCCGCGGCGTCGACCGCAGCCAGCGCCCGGCCGCCGATCAGCTTCTTGACGCCGGTCTGCTGCTCGACCCCTTCCGCCACCTTCTGCGCGACCCGCTCGAGCAGGCGCGGCACCGTGACGAAGACGTTCGGGCGCACCTCGGTCAGCGAGTCGGCGACCCGCTCGAGGCTGCGCACGTAGGCGATCCCGATCCCCATCTCGAGGAAGGCGTACTGCACCATCCGCTCGAGCACGTGAGAGAGCGGCAGGAACGACAGCGCGACGTCCCCCTGTTCGAAGCGGAAGGTGTGGATCGAGGCGTCGACGTTGGAGGCGATGTTGGCGTGGGTCAGCATCACCCCCTTGGGAATCCCCGTCGTGCCGGAGGTGTAGATGATCGTGGCCAGGTTGCCGGGATTGAGGCCGGCCAGCCGCTCCTCGATCAGGCCGGGATGGGCCGCGAGATGGGCCGCGCCGCGTTCGCGCAGCACCGAGAAGTGGGTCAGCCCGTCGGACTCGGCGTCCATCCCGACGACCTGCTCGATCGCGGTCTCACGGCGAACGCTGTTGACCTTGGCGGCCTGGTCGGCGGTCGAGACGATTGCGAGCCGGGCGCCGCAGTCGCGCAGCAGGTAGCGCACCTGCTCGGCCGGGAGGGTCGGGTAGACCGGCACGGTGATTCCGCCGGCGAACTGGATCCCGAGGTCCGAGAGGATCCACTCCGGGCGGTTCTCGGAGACGAGCACGACCCGGTCGCCGGGCTGCAGGCCCAGCGCCATCAGCCCGGCGGCGATCTCCCGGACCTGGTTGAGAGCGTCGGCTGAAGAGATCCACTCCCAGCCGCCGGAGCGGCGGGTCCCGAACAGGTCGGGGCGCCCCTTCTCCCGCACCGCGGAGAGGAACAGGGCCGGCAGGTTCGATCGCGGCGGCATCGGGTGGGAGGCTCCTTCGAGCGGGCGCGCGCCGGTGCTTGCGGCATGCAGAGATTAGCAGACCCGGGGGCGCCGGGATCACGCCGGAGGCGAAGGGTATACTCCGAAAAAACCGATGAGGCGGCTCTTCCCTTACCTGCCGGTTGTGTTCGCCGGACTGGTCCTGTCGGTTTCGGCGGGCGGGCCGGCGCGCGCCGCGAAGCCGCCGACACCGGCGCGGGCGGACCGCGAGGCCGCCGCCAAGCTGGCCAAGGACCTCGCGTTCGCCTCGGAGATGGCCCGGAAGGGGCTGTGGCGGGAAGCCCTGTTCCGCTGGGAGCGCGTCCTGGCCCAGCGCCCCGACGACCCTCGGCTGCTGAACAACGTGGCGGTCGCCCGCGAGGCCCTGGGGGACCGCGAAGGGGCGCGCCAAGCCTACGAGAGGGCTCTCCAGCTGACCACCGAGCGCGCGGTGGAGGACAATTTCATCTATTTCCGGCGCGCCGACCCGGCGCCGGACCCGGCCGCCCCCGGCATCGGCGAGGCCCCGGCTCCCACCGGGGGAGCGCCGGAGCCGCCGGCCCCGGATCCGGCGGCCGACGGCACGGCGAGGCGTCCGTGAGCGCCGCCGGCCGCCGTGCGGCTCGCCTGCGCTCCGCCGCGGGCCGGCTGGCCGCGCTGGCCGCGCTGCTCGCACCCGTCCTGCCGGCGCCCGCGCTCGCGGGAGGCGAGTGGGTCGAGGTCGGGCTCGAGGTCTCCCTGCCGCCGCGTGTGCCGACCGTCCCGGGCGAACGGGTCCTGGTCGCGATGTTCCGCGCCAACGACCACGAGCGGATCGACATCGGGCTGGAAATGGCCCGCTGGGCGCGGCGCGAGATCGCGCGCAGCACCGACCTCCAGGTGATCGACGTCCCGCCCCCTCCGATTCCCGAGCAGCGGCCGGAGAAACTGGCGGTCAACGACGTCTTCTGGAAGCGACTGGGCGAGGACTTCCGCGCCGACATCATCGTCTCCGGCGTCATCGACTACCGGATCGAGGACCTGTCAGGCTTCGTGACCCGCGACTACGAGGACGAGGTGACGCTGCAGACCGTTCGCCGCACGGTCTACACCGAGCGCCGCGGGTTCAAGCTGAAGGTCGAGTTGTTCGTGATCCAGGGGGACAACGGCGCGCTGCTGCTGGCCGACACGTGGACCGAGGAGCGGGTCATAGACGGCACCGCGGCCGAGGACCTGCAGATGTTCTACGAGAGCCTCGAGATGGCAAAGGACGACCAGCGCGCCGTCTTCCTGCCGATGACGATCCGGGAGCCGCGCTACCTGTGGCTGGAGTGACCATGAGCACGCTGCGGAGATTCGCGTTCGGCCTGGCGCTCGCCGCGCTGGCCGCCCTGGCCGCCCCGGGCCCCGCGTGGGCACAGTTCGGCCGCAACAAGGTGACCTACGGCGACTTCAAGTGGACGATCTACGCCTCCCCGCACTTCGACGTGCACTACTACTTCGACGACGACCGGCTGCTGCAGCAGCTGGTCTCCGAGGCCGAGAGCGCCTACCTCGAGGTCTCGCGCACGCTCGACCACGAGCTGCGGATCCGGATCCCGCTGATCCTCTACCGGACCCACGCGGACTTTCAGCAGACCAACATCACGCTGGCCGAGCTGCCGGACGGGGTCGGGGCCTTCGCCGAGCCGATCCAGAACCGGATGGTCGTCCCGATCGACGAGCCCTCCGACAAGCGCTTTGCGCTGCTCAAGCACGAACTGACGCACATCTTCGAGTTCGACATCCTCTACGGCGGGTCGCTGCGCCGGGCGCTGCGCGGCAACGCGCCGCTCTGGCTGATGGAGGGGCTGGCCAGCTACGTCGGCGACGACGAGGACAGCTTCGATCAGATGGTGATCCGCGACGCGGTCGTGAACAACATCGTTCCGCCGATCGCCGCGCTCAACGTGCTGAGCTTCCTGACCTACCGCTACGGCAACGCGGTCTTCTCGTTCATCGAGGACAAGTACGGCGCGGAGGGGGTCCGGACCTTCCTGTTCGAGTTCCGCAAGCAGCTCGTCGGCGGGAACGTCGAGAAGTCCTTCAAGGACGCCTTCGGGTTCGACCTCGATCAGTTCGACCGGGAGTTCGCGCGCTGGCTGCGGCAGCGCTACCTGCCGATTCTGACCAGCAAGCGGGCGCCCGCCGAGTACGGCCCCGAGATCGGCGTGACCAAGCCCGGGCGCTACACCTTCTCGCCCTCGCTCAGCCCCAGCGGCGAACTGATCGCCGCGCTGGCGACCCCCGCGATGGAGCTGGACGCGGTCGTGCTCTCGGCCCGTGACGGCAAGGAGGTCCGCAACCTCACGAAGGGTTTCACGACCCGCTTCGAGGACCTCATCGCGGGCGCGTTCGAGGCCAAACGCGACATCTGCTGGTCCCCCGACGGCGACCACGTCGCGTTCTTCGTCAAGCGCGAGAACGACCGGCCGCTGATGATCTACGACGTGACCAGCGGCCGGATCCAGGACCGGATCGGCTTCGCAGCCGTCACCAACGAGAACTCGCCGGCCTACTCGCCGGACGGCAAGTGGATCGCGTTTTCCGGCAACCGCGACGGGGTGTGGGACATCTTCCTCTACAACCTCGAGACGAAGGAGCTGGTCAACGCAACAGAGGACGAGTACTACGACCTCAACCCCTCCTGGTCGGCGGACGGCCGGACGGTGCTCTACAACCGCCGGATCGGCGAGTTCCCGAAGATCTTCACGGTCGAGGTCGGCGCCCCCGAGCGCAAGACCCAGCTCACCGCCGGCGCGGCCTCCGACGTGCAGCCGACCTGGTCGCGCGACGGGCGGACGATCTACTTCAGCTCCGACCGCGGTCTTCACGGCGTCTTCAACCTGCACCGGCTCGACCTGGCCACGGGGACCGTGGAGCGCCTGACCGACCTGGTCGGCGGGGCCTTCGCCCCGATCGAGCTGCTGCCCGACGCCGACCGGATCCCCCAGCTGGCCTACGCCGCGTTCGACGGCGGCACGTTCCGGCTCTACCGGTTGAAGCTCGTCGGTGCGGCGGTGGACGAGGCGATCCAGGCCGGCAAGGCCGAGCCCCAGACCTCCCCCAAGGCCCCGTCGCGCCGGAAGCCGCGGACGGGTGCCGAGCGACCCACGGGCACCGCGGTCCCGGCGACCCCCGCGGGCGCGGCGCCGCCGCGGCCGCAGTCGTCGCTCCGGGCGCCGCGCTGGCCGGCGGGGGTGATGCCCGCCTCGCTCGGCTGGCAGGTGCCGCCCTCGCCGCCGCCCGCAGGTGAGCCGGCCGCGGGCCCGCCAGCCGCGGAGGAGGAGCCCCCCGGCGACCCCGTGCCGCAGGACGAGGGGGACACCGACCTGGTGCCGTTCGCCCCCCCGCTCGACCTGACGCTCGACCCCGACCGGAAGCAGAAGTACCGCGCGAAGTGGGACATCGACCAGCCCGACCTGTTCGTCGGCGTCACCAACAGCGGCGATTTCCTGACAAACTTCGTTTTCAACTTCTCCGACCTGCTCGGCGACCAGCGCGTCTCGCTCCTGGCGTCGTCGGTGGCGAGCTACACGAACTTCGATCTCTCCTACTTCAACCTGGGCGGACGCTGGGACTGGGGCGCGCGGATCCTCGACTACCGCGACTACTACGTCGCGAGCGACGGCTTCCAAGCCGAGGCGATCAACCGCCGGCAGCGCTACTCGGCGGTCTCGGGCTTCGCCTGGTACCCCTTCAACCGCTACCTGCGCTTCGAGACGACGGCCGGCTACGCCCAGCGCCGCTACGACGAGCCCTTCTTCGACCCCTTCACCGGGCAGACCGAATTCGTGACCTGGGCCTCCGACTTCCCCTACCTCTCCGCGGGACTGGTTTACGACTCGGTGCGCTACCAGGGCTTCGGCCCCTACCAGGGCAAGCAGGTCTCGCTCAACGTCACGGGCGTGACCTTCACCGGCGGCGACGACGAGGGCGAGAACGTGATCCGGTACGCGCTCGACAGCCGCTTCTACCAGGGGATCACGCAGCGCAGCCTGCTCGCCGTGCGCCTGATCGGCGTGTTCCAGACCGGGGATGCCGGGGCGATCTACGCGATCGGCGGGAACAACCAGATCCGCGGCTTCGAGTACAACCAGTTCTTCGGCGACAACTACATCCTGGCCAATGTCGAACTGCGCTTCCCGCTGCTCGACTCGATGCGGCTGCCGTTCGGCCTGAACCTCGCCCCGGTGCGCGGGTTCATCTTCGTCGACTTCGGGACGACCTGGTTCGGCGACCAGGACTACGTCGTATTCGACGAGGAGACCGGCCTGCCGACCGGATTCGCGCGCGGCAAGGCGAGTTACTCGGAGGCGATCGGGACCTACCGCCAGTACATCGGCACGCTCGACGGGAAGTGGATCGACTACCACGGCTCGGCCGGGGTGGGTTTCACGGTGCCGGTGTTCGGGCTGCCGCTGACCTGGGCCTTCAGCCGGGTCTACAACGGCGAGGACTTCGAGCCGCTCGACGGGTCGTTCTACATCATCCTCAACTGGTAGGCGGGCCGGCCCGGACCCCGGTTCAGCCGCTCCAGCCCCGGCGCCCGGCCGCGGCGGCCGCGGCCGCAGCACCCGCGACCGCCCCGAACAACGCCAGCGCCAGCCCCTCCGCCGGGGAGAGTCCGACCGCGAACAGGGCCTCGGAGAGCCCGGCCAGCGGGCTGGCCGACGACGTCCCGTAGGCGACCTGCCGCGCCAGCGACGCCGCCAGGACCCCGGCCAGCGCGCCCGCCGCGCCGAGCATCGCGCCGGTCACGAGCACCGGACCGACGACGACCGCGTTGGGAGCGCCGACGATCCGCAGCAGCGCGACCTCCTCCCGCTTGTCGTCGAGCGCGAGCCGGACCACGCTGCCGATCGTGACGAGGGCCGCCAGCAGCAGCGCCGCGGCCCCGGCGAGCGCGAAGCGCGACAGCGCGCCACCGAGCCGCGAGAGCGCCTCGAGCCAGTCGCGGTCGTAGCGCACCGAGTCGGCCGCGGAGTTCGCCTTCGCCAGCTCCACCAGTGCCGCGACCCGCGCCGGGTCGGCCCCTTCGGGCTGGACCCGCAGCGAGCCCGGGAACGGGTTGCCGCCCAGCAGGTCGCGCAGGTCGCCCAGGTCGGGGTAGAGCGCCCGGAACTCCGCCAGCGCCCGCTCGGGGGAGACGCGCTCGACGCGCCGCACGCCGCCCGCCCGCTCGATCGCCTCGGCCAGCGCGTCGACCGCGCCCGCGTCCGCGCCGTCCTTCAGGTAGATCTCGATCACGGCCTGCTCGGCGAGCCGGGCCCAGGTCCCGCGGACCCCGTGGCTGAGCGACCAGAACGAAGCGACCAGGAAGATCGCGACCGCCATCGCCGCGACCGAGAGCAGCCCGGCCAGCGGCCGCCGGCCCAGGTCGGAGGCGGCGACGCGCACCACCTCGGCCGCGGTCCGGGGCCAGGCGGTCACCGCGGCGCCTCGTCACGCGCCAGGCGCCCGGCCTGCAGCGTGAGCACGCGCACCTTGGCGCGCTCGATCAGCATCCGGTCGTGGGTCGCCAGCAGCACGCAGGTCCCGCGGGCGTGGATCTCGCGGAACAGCGCGAGGATCTCGAACGAGCGCTCGGGGTCGAGGTTCCCGGTCGGCTCGTCGGCCAGGAGCAGGCGCGGCTCGGGGGCCAGCGCGCGCGCGATCGCGATCCGCTGCTGCTCGCCGCCCGACAGCGTCTCCGGCAGGTCGTTGGCGCGGTGGGCCAGCCCGACCCACTCCAGCACGCGCCGGGTCCGCTCCCGCCGGCGCGCGGCGGGCCAGGCCAGCGCCCGCAGCACGAAGCTGATGTTGTCCTCGATCGTGCGGTGGCGCAGCAGGCGGAAATCCTGGAAGACGACCCCGATCGAGCGCCGCATCAGCGGGATCTCGGCGCGACGGATCGCCGTCAGGTCGCGGCCGGCGACGACGACGCGGCCGCTCGTCGGCACCAGTTCGCGGGTGATCATCGAGAGCAGGGTCGACTTCCCGGCTCCCGAGGGGCCGGTGACGACCACCATCTCGGAGGCGGTCACGGAAAAGGACACGTCCTTCAGCGCCGCGTGCGGCGGCCGGTAGATCAGCGTCGCCTGGTCGAAGTGGATCACGCGGGGGTCACCGGGGGCGGAGCGGGGGGCGGCTCGTCTCCGTAGTCTACCGTCTCCAGCCGCTCCCGTTCGGTCCACTCCGCCATCCGCCGCCGGCGGCGGGCTTTCGCTACGAGCACGGCGACCAGCCCCAGCCCCCCGAGAAGGCCGTTGAAGGAGAGCGCAGCCCAGAACGCGGGACGCAGCAGGTAGCGCCAGCGCGCCTCGCGGTACCAGAGCGAGGCGAGGAGGTCGGGGTCGAGCCCGTAGGCCACCGCGAAGGCGCGGTCGAACGGGTCGCCGGCGCGCAGCCGCGTGACGAGCCGCCGCGTCCCGCCGGGCGGAGCGTGCCGCTCGGCCATCGTGACCATCGAGAGCGCCTGGGCGTAGGCGGCGCGCGCGCCGGCCTCGCCCTCCGGCCAGCCGTCCTCGAGCGCGAGCAGCGGCAGCGGCCGGCTCCAGGCCAGCGACCAGGCCAGCTCCAGCGCGTCCTCGAGCGAGGTCGCGCGCTCCACGGACAACGCGAGCCCCTCGTGGTACCAGCGCGGGATCCGCGCGCCGCGCGGGACCGCCGCCTCCAGCAGCACGTGGGTCGCCTCGTGCGCCAGCAGTCCGGCCGTGTCGCGGTGCGGGTAGGCGGCGGCCTGGCGGGCGAAGAGCACGATGCGGCCGCTCCCGGTCTCGGCGATCCCGGCCGCCCACGGAGGCACGCCGGACAGGCCCAGCCGCCGCTCGTCGGCGCCGCTGCGGGGCGGGTCGCCGGCGACCACGACCAGCATCTCGGGTGGCGGCGGGAGGTCGAGCCGCACCGCGACGCGGCTCACGATCGCCGGCGCCGCGCGCGCGATCTGCCGGGCCAGCGGTTCCCACTCGGGGGCCGCGGCGACGACCCGGACGGCCGGGACGGGATGGTCCTCGGGCGTTCCCAGCGCCCCGAGCACCGCCAGCGCGGCCAGCAGCCCGGCGGTCACGGCCGACTCACCCGAGCAGCCGCCGCAGCGTGTCGTGGACCCGGCCGGGGTCGGCCCGCCCTCCGGTGCGGCGCATCACCTGCCCGACGAAGAAGGCGAGCAGGCCCGCCTTCCCGCCGCGGTAGCCCGCGGCTTCGCCAGGGTGTGCGTCGAGCACCGCGCGGCACGCCGATTCGATCGCCGCCGCGTCGTCCAGGCGCGACAGTCCGTCGGCCTCGACGATCGCCGCGGGGCGCCCCTCGCCGGCGGCCACCCGCGCGAGGAGGTCCTTCGCGGTTTTTCCGGAGATCGCGCCGGAGCCGGCCAGCTGGATCAGCTCGGCCAGGTCGGCCGCCGCGACCGGGCTTTCCCCGATCGGCAGCCCGCGCTCGCGCAGCAGCCCGAGCAGCTCGGTCAGGACCCAGTTCGCGGCCGCGCGCGGATCGCCCGCCGCCTGCGCGACCTGCTCGAAGTAGTCGGCCACCGTCGGCTCGACCGTCAGCCGGTGGGCGTCGGCCTCGGGCAGCCCGAGCGCCGCGGCGAAGCGGTCGCGCCGCGCGTGCGGCAGCTCGGGCATCCCCGCCCGCGCCGCGGCGATCAGCGCGTCGTCGAGCGCCAGCGCGGGCAGGTCCGGCTCCGGGAAGTAGCGGTAGTCGTGCGCCTCCTCCTTGGCGCGCAGCGGGCGCGTCTCGCCGCGGGCGTCGTCCCAGAGCCGGGTCTCGGGGACCGTCGCGGAGCCCGCGCGGCGCGCCGCGGCCTGGCGCGCGATCTCGTGCTGCAGGGCCCGGCGCACGCCGCGGAAGGAGTTGAGGTTCTTGAGCTCGACCCGCGCGCCCCACGGTTCGCCGTCGCCGTGAACCGAGACGTTGACGTCGCAGCGCAGGTCGCCGTCCTCCATCTCGGCGTCCGAGACCCCGGTCGCGCGGAGGATCGACCGCAGGCGCTCGAGGTAGAGAAAGGCCTCGTCGGGCGAGGCCAGCCCGGGCGCCCCGACGATCTCCACCAGCGGCACGCCGCAGCGGTTGAGGTCGATCCCGGAGTGGTCGTCGCCGAACCCCTCGTGCAGCGACTTGCCCGCGTCTTCCTCGAGGTGGATCCGCTCGATGCCGATCCAGCGCGGCGCCGCGCCAGGGGGCTCGATCCGGACCCGCCCCCCCGTCGCGAGCGGTCGGTCGAACTGGCTGATCTGGTAGCCCTTCGGCAGATCGGGGTAGAAGTAGTTCTTGCGGGCCCAGGTCGAGACCGGGTGGATTTCCGCCCCCAGCGCCTCCGCCAGCCGGACTGCCAGGCGCACCGCTTCCCGGTTCGCGGCCGGGAGCGCGCCCGGCAGCCCCAGGCAGACCGGGCAGGTCCGGCTGTTGGGCGCGCCGCCCGGGCCCGCGACGCAGCGGCAGAACAGCTTGGTCCGGGTCCTGAGCCGGGCATGGACCTCGAGCCCGATGACGGCGCGAACCGGCTCCACGAACGGGCCTCCGGCGGCGGCGAACGGCGCGGGGCTGCCACCGCCGGGGATCGTAGCATTGCGCTTGCGGGGCGTCCCGGCGGGTGGCTAAATGCGGACCCGGCGGGCCCCCTGGACCGCCGTCCACGACGGGCCTCTTCCCGTCCCGAGGTGACCCGATGAAGCGCGCACTGTTCCTCGCCCTCCTCTTCGCTCTCTCCTACCCTGCGCTCGCCGCCGATGGCCCCTCGCTCTCCCTCCTCCCCTGGGACGACACGATCCCGCGCGATGTCCGCGGCGGCGTGCGCAGCGCGCTGGAGAAGGAGAAGTCCGAGCTGGAGAAGCAGAAGAATGCGAAGGACAAGCCGTTCGTCCGCGTCTTCACCAACGAGGGGATCGAGTTCGTCGACGGCAAGCCGACGAGTTCGGTGACGGTTCAGCGCTGCCTGGACGACCGGATGGTGACGGAGCGCTGGCGCTACACGCTCGAGAAGAGCGGCGCCGGTTACGTGATCAAGGAGCGGACGAAGGTCGCCGAAGTGGACGACGCCTACCCGCGGGCCGTCGAGGCCGCCGCGTCCGCCCGTTCCGCCCCCGCGCTGGCCTTCGAGCACGACCTGCTCAAGATCTCGGGCGAGGCCGGGGGGCGCTTCTCGGTGATGCAGATCGGCCCCTACGCCGACGGCGTGCTCTGGGCCGGCAAGGGCCGGATGACGCTCCCGCCGGTCAGCGACCAGGAGGCCCTGTTCTTCGAGAAGCAGCTCAACAAGCGCACGATCGACTCCGAGATCGAGGCGCTCGAGATCCGCTTCCAGCCCGGCGACGAGCGATTCCTGAAGCTGTTCGGGATTCCCGCCAAGATGGCCGGCGCCGCGCCTACCGGCAAGCCGGCGGGGGGATCGGGCGGGGACCAGCTGTCGCAGATGGTCTCGAAGGTCACGATCAGTGAGGACCAGCTCTATACGCCCTACGCCTACGAGTTCCTGCCGCGCCCGGAGTACGCCGGCACGTTCTCGATCCGGGCCAAGACCAAGGACCACGGCTGGCTCCAGTACAGCTTCGCCTCGCAGCCGCAGCTGCCGCAGGCCCAGGTCGGGGTCGGCAAGGAAGGGGCCAACGCGTCGCTCTCCCGTGACACGCGCGCCGCCAACGACAAGATCATCAGCCTCTATCCGGGGCCGGAACTGCGCGCGATGCCGCGCCAGCAGATGGAGCGCATCCGTGGCCTCCGCGATGTCAGCCCGCTGCGGTTCGAGGCCATGCTGGACCTCGCCCCCGACCGCTTCTCGGCCCAGGTCGACGTCGACCTCCAGACGCTCCTGCCCGCCAAGGACCTCTACTTCTACCTGGGCGGCAACCCCAGCGTCCGGTCCGTTTCGCTGGAGGGGACGGGGGACCTGGCCTTCGTGCCCGTGCTCAGCCTCGGCTCGCTGATCTACGGCTTCGAAGAGTCGGCCAATGTCTACCGCGTCCTGCTGCCGCGCGAGATGCCCGCGGGGTCGATCCTCAGGCTGAGGGTCGCCTTCGACAGCCCGAAGCTGGTCCGCGTGATCAGCGACGGCTTCTGGTACGTCGAGCGGGGCGCCTTCCTGCCGTTCATGGGCACGCTCGACGACGCCGCAGCGGTCCGCTTCGTCGTCCGCACCAAGGACCCCTACACCCACATCGCGATCGGCAGCAAGCAGGCGGAGGAGGTGGTCGGCGGCTACCGCTACACCGAGTGGGGCTCCGACCGGATGATGAATTTCCCGACCGTGATCGTCGGCAAGTACTACAAGCCGATCGTCCAGGAGGTCGACGGCGTCCGGATCACGGGCTATCAGACCAGCACCGGGATGGGTGACGGCTCGATGGACCAGGACGCGATGCGCCCGCAGGTGATCCAGGCCGCCGACAGCATGCGGCTGTTCACCAGGCTCTACGGCCTCCCCTACCCCTACAAGGACCTCAAGCTGGTCGGCACCCCGGCCCAGTTCATGTCGGCCCAGTCCCCGACCTCGATCATCTACGTCGGCGCGGGCGTGATGATGAAGGAAGCCGAGCTGATGACCTGGGGCCGCGAGATGTTCGGCCCCAACTTCGACCCGATGTGGGTCCGCGCCGTCACGGCGCACGAGAACGCCCACCAGTGGTGGGGCGGCCGGGTCTCCTCGATCAACTACGGCAGCTACTGGTTCGTGGAAACCTTCTCCGAGATCTCGGCCCACTGGTACCTCGAGGCGATCAAGGACGATGTCGGCGCGCGCTCGTCCTTGAATTACTGGCGAACGTCCGGGATGGCGCGCGACCGGCTGGGCCCGGTCTCCCAGATCATCCGGGCCCCGGCGCTGTACTACACCAAGGGCCCCTTCGTCGTGAACATGCTGCGGCACTACTACAGCGAGGACAAAGTCCTGACTTTCCTGCGCACGACGATGCAGACCTACGACGGCGACCTGATCGCGGGCGCCGACCTGCGGGTGGTCGCCAACAAGGTCTTCGGCGAGAACATGGACTGGTTCTTCGACCAGTACATCGACGGGATGGGGATCCCCGAGGTCGCCTACAAGTTCAACGATGCGACCCCGGCCGAGGACGGCAAGGGCTGGATCATCACCGGCCGGCTCGAGCAGACCATCAAGTGGGACGGCAAGACGATCGACGGCAAGCACTTCACCAAGCTCCTGGTGCCGATGACGGTGGACACCTCGGCCGGTCCGGTCCAGATCAAGGAGTACATGGACGGCGCGACCAAGGAGCTGCGGCTCCGCGTCGAGGCCAAGCCCAAGGGGGCACCGAAGATCCAGGACCAGCTGGTCTGGATGACGACGCGCGCGCTGTAGCCCGTCTCGCGGGCTCTCCGGTCCGCGGCGCCCCCGGCGCCGCGGACCGCTTCACTTGTCACACGACCGTCACGCTGGAGACGGGCGCCTCGCTTGATTCGGGCCCGGAACCCGTAGAATAGAGGCGTGGCCATCAACCGCATCACGCTCGTCGAGGACGATCCGGACATCGCGGAGGTCCTGCGCTACAACCTCGTCAAGGAAGGGTTCCAGGTCGACGTCTTCGGCCGCGGCGACTCGGCCCTGGCCGGGATCCGGACGCTGCCGCCGGACCTCGTCCTGCTCGACCTCATGCTGCCGGGGCTCGACGGGCTGGAGATCTGCCGGCTGCTCAAGCGCGAGGCCCGCACGGCCGCGATTCCGCTCGTGATGCTGACCGCCAAGGGCGAGGAGACCGACCGGATCGTCGGTCTCGAGCTGGGGGCCGACGACTACATCCCGAAGCCCTTCAGCACGCGCGAGGTGGTGCTGCGGATCAAGGCGATCCTGCGGCGACAGCGCGGCGACGGCGGTGGCCAGGGCGAGCTGATCGAGATCGGCCGCCTGCGGTTCTACCCCGCCGACCACCGGCTCGAGGTCGACGGCCGCGAGGTTCCGCTGACGGCGACCGAATTCCGCCTGCTGCACTTCCTCATGTCGCGGGTGGGCCGGGTCCAGAACCGCGGCCAGCTGTTGACGGAGGTCTGGTCTTACACCGAAGGGGTCGACAGCCGCACGGTCGACACCCACGTCCGGCGGCTGCGCCGCAAGCTCGGCCCGGAGGCCGACCGGATCGAGACAGTCGTCGGCGTCGGCTACCGCTTCCGGCCGTAGGGGCCGGGCTCAGAAGGACAGGACGAACTTCGAGCCCCGTCCCAACTCCGACTCGACCCGCACCTGGCCCCCCTGCAGCCGCATCAGGTGCTTGACGATCGCCAGCCCAAGCCCGGTGCCGGCCCGCTCGCGCACTCCGGGGTCGATCCGGAAGAAGCGGTGGAAGACCCGGTCCAGCGCGTCCGCCGGGATCCCGACGCCGGTGTCCTCGACTTCGATCAGGGGCCGCCCATCGACGACCCGGCCGCGCACGGTAACCCGGCCGCCCGGGCGGTTGAACTTGATCGCGTTGTCGACCAGGTTGACCAGCACCTGCTCGAGCCGGCGGCGGTCGGCGTGGAGCGGCAACGGACCGGGCAGATCGCTATCCAGCGTGACCCGGGCCTCGGCCGCGAGGTGGGCGTGCTGGGCGATCACGTCGCGCACGACCGTCCCCGCGTCGAGTTCGACCGGGTCGAGCTTGATCGCCTCGGTCTCGATCAGCGAGAGGTCGGTCAGGTCGGCCAGCAGCGCCTCCATCCGCTCGACCTGCCGCGCCGAGATCCCGAGAAAGCGCATCGCGATCGCGGCGTCGGCGCAGCGGTCCTCCAGCAGCGTCTCGACCGCGGCCTTGATCGAGGTGATCGGCGTCCGCAGTTCGTGGCTGACGTTGGCGACGAACTCGCGCCGGACCCGCTCCAGGGCCTCGAGGCGCGTGATCTCGTAGAGCAGCAAGATCGCGCCGCGCGAACCACCGTTCACCGGAACCGCCGTGACCTGGACGTCGAACGAGCGGCTCGAGACCGGGTCGGCCCACGTCAGTTCCCCGTCCTCATCGCCGGCCAGTACGCGCGCCACGGCGTCGATCACCGCCGGAGCGCGCAGGATCTCGGCCAGGGGCCGGCCGGTCGGGTCGTTCCGCACCGAGCAGAGCGCCCGGAAGCTGTCGTTTGCCAGCTCGAGCCGACCGTCCGCGCCGACCAGGCCCAGTGCCTCGCGCATCCGGCCGATCACCGAGCGCAGCAGCGTCCGCTCGCGGTCCGCGGCGGCGACGCGCAGCACCAGCGCGGCCCGCAGGCTCTCGATCGCGGCCGTCACGCGGGCCATCTCGTCGCGCTCGTCGGGGACCGGGATCGGCTGCTCGGCCGCGCCCGCCAGGGCGCGCTCGGCCACCAGGGCGACCTGGTCGAGGCGCGCTGCGTGGCGTCGCAGCAGCCAGCCCGCGAGCGGGATCGAGGCCACGGCGGGGCCCAGGAAGAACGGGAGCAGGCGCCAGGCCGCCTCGCCGCCGCCGCCCAGCACCACCACGGCCGCGGCCAGGCCGGCCAGCGCGGCGAGCGTCGCGCCGGCGGCGAAGGTGCCCAGCAACCGGCGCCGGACCCGCATCAGCCGCGCGGCTCGCCCTCGTCCCCGATCCAGGCGTGCTTGATGATCTTCCCCTCGACCGAGTAGACGATTTCTTCCGCGATGTTGGTCGCCTCGTCGCCGATCCGCTCGAACTCCTTGGCCACGAAGATCAGGCGGATCGCGCGCCGGGTGGTGCGCGGATCCTCGAGCATGTAGGAGAGCAGCTCGCGGAACACCGCCTCCATCCGGCTGTCCAGTTCGTCGTCGAGCGGGATCACCGCCCGCGCCGCCTCGGCGTCGCGGTTGACGAAGGCGTCGAGCGCGGAGCGGACCATCTCCTGGGCCCGCCGGGCCATCTGTGGGATGTCGACCAGCGGCTTGAGCGGCGGCTCCGAGTTGAGCTCGATCGCGCGCTGCGCGATGTTCCCGGCGTGATCGGCCAGCCGCTCGAGATCGGTCGTGATCTGCAGCGCAGTCATCACGAAGCGCAGGTCGCGTGCGGCGAGCTGGTATCGCACCATCAGTTCCATCGTGAACTGGTCGATCTCCAGCTCGAGCTGATCGATCTGCGCGTCTTCCCGGATCACCTGGGCTGCGATCCGTTCGTCGCGCTCGACCAGCGCGCGGACAGCGTTACCGATCGCCTGCTCGACCAGGCCGCCCATCCGCTGGACCATCGCGCCGAGCTGGTCGAGCTGGTGCTCGAAGTGCCTTTCCATCGATCCGGTCATCGTCTCGTCCTCGGAGGAGGCT
>JALOKP010000150.1 GCA_025456425.1 Acidobacteriota bacterium
CTTGCTGGAGTGCAGCGACGCGACGGGCGACACGCCGGACATCTGCAACGGCCTGGACGACGACTGCGATGCGGCGAGCGCGGACGGGTCGGAGGATCCGGGCGTGGGTGTGGCGTGCGACGGTCCCGACGGGGACCTCTGCGTGGAGGGGACCAGCGTCTGCGCGGCCGGATCCGTGCTCTGCGACGACGCGACGGGCGACAGCGTCGAGCTCTGTAACCTGCTGGATGATGACTGCGATACGGTCATCGACGATGGGTTCGACGTCGGCGCCGCTTGTACCCGAGGGGCCGGTGCCTGCGAGCGCGCCGGTACGACCGTCTGCGCGGTTGATGGACTCTCCGCCGTGTGCGACGCCGTGCCGGGGTTGCCGTCTCCGGAGACCTGCAACGGAGTTGACGACGACTGCGACACGATCGTCGACAACCCGCCAGTCCCGGTCGGACCGATGCAGCTACTGGTCGATCGCGGAGTCACAGTGACGTTCGTTGAGTGGTATCCGGTGTCCGGCGCCACGGGGTACGACCTGGTGCGAGGCCTCACGACGCAGCTCTCGAGCAGCGCCGGCGACTACGCGGTGTCGACGCAGCGGTGCCTTGCGAGCGATCAGGCGGCGACGGCCTACATCGAGACCGACTCACCGGATTCGGGAGAGAGCTTCTGGTACCTGGTGCGGCCGAGAAACTGCGGTGGCGCTGGGTCCTATGATGAGCCGACAGGTGGGCAGGTCGGGTCGCGCGACGCGGGAATCGCGGCGTCACCGAACGCCTGTCCCTGAGTACCGTGACGCGGGCCGCCACAGAGGGCGGCCCCTACCGATCGCGGACAATCCGCGCGTTACCCTGGCGGCCAGGCGAACGAGCGGCCGCCCAGCAGGTGCAGGTGCAAGTGGAACACCGACTGCCCGGCGCCCCGGTTGCAGTTGAGTGCCGTGCGGTAGCCCGAGCCGTCGACGCCGCGCGCCTTCGCGATCTCCGCCGCGACCGTGACGAGGTGTCCCACCATCGGCTCGTCCTCGGGCAGCAGGTCGTTGGTGGTCGCGACGTGCTTTCTCGGCACGACCAGCACGTGCACCGGAGCCTGCGGGTTGAGATCCTCGAACGCCACGCACAGCGCGTCGTCGTGGACGATCTTCGCGGGGATCTTGCCGTCGACGATCTTGCAGAACAGGCAGTTCGGGTCGTTCATCGCGGTTCCCCCTGCGGCCAGCTCAGCGGTCCGAGAGGCGCTCGACCCGCGCCCCCAGCCCGGCCAGCTTCTTCTCGATCGCCTCGTAGCCGCGGTCGAGGTGGTAGACGCGGTGCACCACCGTCTCGCCGCGCGCGGCCAGCGCGGCCAGCACCAGGCAGGCCGAGGCGCGCAGGTCCGACGCCGTCACCTCGGCCCCGGTCAGCGGCGTCGGGCCTTCCACCCGCGCCGCGTGCCCGGCGAGGTCGATCGACGCCCCCATCCGGCGCAGCTCCGGGACGTGCATGAAGCGGCTCTCGAAGATCGTCTCGTCGATCGTCGACGAGCCGCCGGCCTGCGTCATGAGCACCATGAACTGGGCCTGCAGATCGGTCGGGAAGCCGGGGTAAGGCTCAGTCGCCAGGTCGATCGCGCGCAGCGGCCGGCCGTTGCCGATCCGGATCCAGCTGGGCCCGGTCTCGACGCGCAGCCCGACCTTGGCGAGCGCCTCCAGAACCGCCCTGAGGTGCCCCGGCTCGCAGTCCTCCAGCGTCACCTTGCCGCCGGTGATCGCGGCCGCGATCAGGTAGGTCCCGGCCTCGATCCGGTCCGCGATCACGCGGTGCTCGCACGGGCCCAGCGCCTCGACCCCCTCGATCGTGATCACCGAGGTCCCCGCGCCGTCGATCCGGGCCCCCATCCCTCTGAGCAGCCGGGCCAGGTCGACGACCTCCGGCTCGCGCGCCGCATTGGTCAGCACGGTGGTGCCGCGGGCCAGCGTCGCCGCCATCATCAGGTTCTCGGTCCCCGTGACCGTGACGTCCGGGAAATCGACCAGCGCCCCGGTCAAGCGCTCCGCCCGGGCCTCGACGTAGCCGTGCTCGAGCCGGATCTCCGCCCCGAGCTGGCGCAGTCCCTCGAGGTGCCGGTCGATCGGCCGCGCGCCGATCGCGCAGCCGCCCGGTAGCGAGACCCGCGCCCGTCCGGCCCGCGCGACCAGCGGCCCCAGCACCAGCACCGAGGCGCGCATCTTGCGCACCAGGTCGTACGGCGCCTCCGGGCTGGCGATCTCGGGGGTCGACACCGCCCAGCGGTGGGTCCCCAGCCGCTCCGCCCGCGCCCCCAGCCCGTCAAGCAGCTTGACCAGCGTGCCGACGTCCCAGACGTCGGGGACGTTGTCGAGGCGCACCTCGCTGCCGGTCAGCAGGCAGGCCGCGAGCGCCGGCAGCGCCGCGTTCTTCGCCCCCGACACGCGCACCGCGCCGGCCAGCGAGCGGCCGCCCTCGATCCGCAAACGATCCATCGCGTGCTGCCTTTCAGGCCGCTTCGCGCGGCCGGGCGATCAGCCCAGCTCGCCGCACCTACGCTTGAGCCACTCCCGCAAACCCGGGCCCAGGTCCTCGCGCGCCAGTGTCAGGTCGATCGTCGCCTGCACGAACCCCAGCTTGTCGCCGGTGTCGTAGCGCGTCCCCTCGAACTCGACCGCCAGCACCTTCTCCTGCTGGGCCAGCACGCGCAGCGCGTCGGTCAGCTGGATCTCCCCCTTGGCGCCGGGGGCGGTCTCCTCCAGCAGCGGGAAGATCCGCGGCGACAGGACGTAGCGCCCGATCACCGCCAGGTTCGAGGGGGCCTTCTCGGGCCGCGGCTTCTCGACCATGTCGACGACCTCGTGGATCCGCCCGTCCGACGAGCCGACCTTGACGACGCCGTAGCTCGAGGTCTTCTCCGGCGGCACGCGCAGGACCGCGACGACCGACGCTCCGGTCCGGCGGTGGACGTCGATCAGCTGCTTGATCGCCGGATCCCTGGCCACGATCAGGTCGTCGGCCAGGAAGACCGCGAAGAACTCGTCGCCGACCAGGTCGCGGGCGCAGAGCACCGCGTGTCCCAGGCCCAGCGCCCGCTTCTGCCGCGTGTAGGTGAAGCGGCAGAGGTCCGCCACCTGCCGGACCAGCGACAGCAGCCCCTGCTGCCCGCGGTCCTCCAGCAGCGACTCCAGCTCCACCGAGTGGTCGAAGTGGTCCTCGATCGCATGCTTGCCGCGGCCGGTGATGATGATCACGTCCTCGATGCCGGAGGCGATCGCCTCCTCCACCGCGTACTGGATCACCGGCTTGTCGACGATCGGCAGCATCTCCTTGGGCATCGCCTTGGAAGGAAGCGCGTCCCCAGCCCGGCGGCCGGGAAGACCGCCTTGCGTACGCGCGACAACGACGACGGGGGAGGCGTCGGACCGGCCACGGGAGTTCTCCGGGGGCGCCCCGGGCCGGGCGCCTCAGCGAGGCCGGGATGATATCACCGCTCCCCGGGAATCGGGCTAAACTCCCGCTTTCCGCGCCTCCCGGCGCGCAAGGGACGCCCCCGATGCTCGACGCCAAGTGGGTCCTGGCCCACCTCGACGAGGTCCGCCAGTCGCTCAGGAACCGCCGTTCGCCGATCGGCCTGGACGAGATCGAGACCCTCGACCGCGAGCGCCGCGCCGCGATCACCGAGGCCGAGCGCCTCAAGGCCGACAAGAACGAGGCCAGCAAGCGGATCGGCGCCGTGATCAAGAGCGGCGGCGACGCGGCCGAGCTGCGCGAGCGGGTCCGCGTGGTCGGCGAGATGATCAAGGTCCTCGACGACAAGGTCTCCGCGATCGAGCACGACCTGAACGAGCTGATGCTGCAGATCCCGAACGTCCCGCACGCCTCGGTCCCGGTCGGGGCGGACGAGACGGCCAACCGGATCGAGAAGACCTGGGGGACGCCGCGGGCCTTCGACTTCCCGGTGCGCGACCACGTCGACCTGGGCGAGATCACAGGGACGATCGACTTCCCGCGCGCGGCCAAGATCGCGGGGGCGCGCTTCGCGGTCCTGTCGGGCGAGGCGGCGCGGCTGGAACGGGCGCTGATCAACTTCATGCTCGATCTGCACACGGAGAAGCACGGCTGCCGTGAGGTCCTGCCGCCCTTCATCGTCAACAAGGAGTCGATGTTCGGGACCGGGCAGCTCCCCAAGTTCGAGGCCGACCTGTTCCGGCTGGCCGGCGAGAACCCGTGGTACCTGATCCCGACCGCCGAGGTCCCGGTGACGAACCTGCACCGCGACGAGATCCTGGACGGGAAGGACCTGCCGCTCTGGTACTGCGCCTACACGCCGTGCTTCCGGTCGGAGGCCGGCTCGTACGGCAAGGACACCCGCGGCCTGATCCGGCAGCACCAGTTCGACAAGGTGGAGCTTGTCGCCTTTACGACACCGGAGACCAGCTACGAGGTTCACGAGCAGCTCACCGGCTACGCCGAGGCCGTGCTGGAGCGGCTCGAGCTGCCTTACCGGCGCGTCACGCTGTGCACCGGCGACACCGGCTTCTCGTCGGCCAAGACCTACGACCTGGAGGTCTGGCTGCCGTCGCAGAACACCTACCGGGAGATCTCCTCCTGTTCGAACTTCGAGGATTACCAGGCGCGCCGGGCCCAGATCCGCTACCGGCCCACCGACGGCGGCAAGGTCCGGCTGGCCCACACGCTGAACGGTTCGGGGCTGGCGGTCGGCCGGACGCTGATCGCGATCCTCGAGAACTACCAGCGCCCCGACGGTTCGTTCGACATTCCGTCGGCGCTGAAGCCCTACCTCGAAAGCAGGCTGTAAGCCGCCCTCGGGGTTTCCCCGATCCCGGCTCTGCCGGTTCCGCGATATAAGGATGCGCCGCGCGGCTTCGGCCCGCGGCGCGCGGGCCTTCGTCCGGGCCCGGGAAGGACGCCATGATCCGGAGCAGGAAATCCTCTCAGAAGGTCTGGGTCGCCGTCGTGGTCGTCGCGATGCTGTTCGCGGCCTGCGGCGGCGGGAAGCAGGACAGCGGTTCGGCCGCTCCCCCCGCGCAGGCGCCGCCGCCCGCCGCGCTGCCCGCCCAGGCGCCGGCCGCGATGCCGGCGGCCGACGCGCAGGCCGCCGCGAACCTGTCGTGGGAGGAGATCGACGCACTCACCGCGCCGATCGCGCTCTACCCGGACGTCGTGGTCGGTCAAGTGCTGGCTGCGGCAGCCCAGCCGCAGGAAGTGCTGGATGCGGCGGTCTGGCTGGCGGAGAACGCGTCGCTCGACCCCAGGGCGCGCGACGCCGCCGCGGAGCAGGCCGGGTTCTCGACCTCGGCGCGCGGGATGATGCAATTCCCGCCCGTGCTCGACATGATGGCCAAGAACATCGACTGGACGAAGCAGCTGGGCGCGGCCTTCGCGGCCGATCAGAAGGCGGTGCTGGACTCGATCCAGTACCTGCGCGGCGAGGCGAAGAAGTCGGGCGCGCTGCAGACGACCCCGCAGCAGAAGGTGGTCTCCTCACCGGCCCCGCCGCCGCCGGCGTCCGCGCCGGCGTCCAGCCCCCCGGCGCCGCAAGAGATCATCACGATCGAACCGCAGGACCCCAAGACCGTCTACGTGCCGCAGTACGACCCGGCCACGATCTTCCAGGCCCCGGCGGGGACGACGGTGACGACGACCGCGCCGGACGGCACGACGACCACGACCGTGGTCGGCGGCGGTACTGCCGCGACCGCACCGGCGACCCAGACGACGACCGTCGTGCAGGAAGGCCACAGCACCGGGGCGCTGGTGGCCACCGGGCTGCTCAGCTTCGGCGTCGGGATGGTGCTCGGCGCCGCGATCTTCGACGACGACGACGACTACTACTACCCGAACTACCGCTACGGCGGGATGTACTACGGCGGCGGCCCCTGGTACCCGCCACCGGTCTACCGGCCGCCGTATTACGCAGGCTACCGTCCCGCGCCCTACTACCGTCCGCCGCCGGGCTACGGCAACAACTGGTACGGCAACGACGTCAACATCAACATCAACAACACCAACAACTACCTCAACCAGTGG
Source organism: Acidobacteriota bacterium (assembly GCA_025456425.1). Classification (GTDB taxonomy): domain Bacteria; phylum Acidobacteriota; class Polarisedimenticolia; order J045; family J045; genus JALOKP01. The sequence goes on from JALOKP010000150.1 coordinate 6,030, forward strand.
AACCAGACGAACGTCAACCGGCCCGGTGGGAAGGGCTCGCGCCCGAAGCCGGTGACGCGGCCCAATCCGAACCGGCCGCCGGCCTCCCGGCCGTCGGCACGCCCTGCGACGCGGGACATCGCGGCCGCGCGGCCCGACACGCGCGAGGCGCGGCCGGGGACGCGGGACGCCGCCCGGCCGGACACGCGCGAGGCGCGGCCGGGGACGCGTGAGGCCAGGCCCGAAGCGACCCGGCCGACGACCCGCGAAACCCGGCCCGAGGTGGCGGCGCGTCCCTCCACGCGCGAGGCCAAGCCGGAGGCCGCACGGCCGTCGACGCGCGAGGCCAAGCCGGAGGCCGCACGGCCGTCGACGAAGGACGCCAAGCCGGAGGCGCGGCCGGGAACGCGCGAAGCGACGCCCGCCAGCCGCCCCGCTTCGACGAAGGACGTCGCCCGTCCTTCCGGCGGCGGCGATCGCGGCTACGAGAAACCGCAGGCCCGGCCGGCGGCGTCCACCGGCGGTGCCAAGAAGGACACGGGGTTCTCGAAGCCGAGCGGCGGCGGATCGAGTGATCGGGCCGCCAGCGACCGCGGCAAGCAGAGCATGAAGGGCGGTGGCAGCAAGAGTGGCGGCGGCAAGAGTGGCGGCGGCAAGAGCGGCGCCAAGGCGGCGCCGCAGAAGCAGACCCGGTAGGAGAGGGAGGATCCCATGACGACACGCCACGCGATCGTTCCGCTTCTCCTGGCCTGCACGCTGGCCCTGCCTGCGGCGGCGCAGGCCGCCGGTCAGCCCACCTTCTCATCGGCCGAGGAGGCCGTCCAGGCGCTGATCGCTGCGGCGAAGGCCGGTGACAGCGCGAAGCTCGTGACGCTTCTCGGCCCCGGCTCCGAGCCCCTCATTTCCTCGGGCGATGCAGTCGCGGACAAGGCGGAGAAGACCGGGTTCCTCGCCGCGTACGCCGAGAAGAACTCGCTCGTTCCCGGAGACGCCGACTCCATGATCCTGCAGACCGGCGCGGACCAGTGGCCGCTGCCGATCCCGATCGTGAAGAAGAACGGGCGCTGGTTCTGGGACGGCGCGGCCGGCGCGGAGGAGATCGTCTACCGCCGGATCGGCCGCAACGAGCTGGACGCGATGGAAGCCTGCCGCGGCGTCGTCGAGGCGCAGCGCGAGTACGCGTCCGAAGGGCGCGACGGCCAGCCGGCGGGGACGTACGCCGCGAAGCTGATCAGCGACACGGGTCGCCGCAACGGGCTCTACTGGCCCGTCGGTACGGGCGAGGCCCCCTCGCCCGCCGGGCCGCTGCTCGCCAAGGCCTCGGCCGAGAACTACTCCATCTCCGGCCAGGCGACGCCCTACCACGGGTACTACTACCGGATGCTGGCGGCGCAGGGACCAGCCGCACCGGGCGGCGCAAAGAGCTACCTGGTCGACGGCGGCATGGTCGGCGGCTTTGGGCTGATCGCCTACCCGGCGGAGTACCGCGTGAGCGGCGTAATGACCTTCCTCGTCGGCGAGGACGGCGTGATCTACCAGAAGGACCTCGGCCCGAAGACCGCCGAGCTGGCCCGGCAGATCAAGGAGTACAACCCGGACTCCAGCTGGGCGCCGGCCGAGTAGAACCGGAGTCGATCGGCGCGCGACGGTGGGGCGGCAGCCGCCGCCTCACCACGCGCCCACGACCTGGAAGTCCGCGCGCGCTCCGCTTCCCGGGGCGACCGTCACGGTCGCGTAGCCCGGGCTGGTGCGCAGCGTCGCACCCTTCGCCCCCATCGGCGTGACGCGATAGGTTCCCGCGGCGAGGCCTGTCGCACGAAAGGTCCCGCGGTCGGGCGCGACGCGGGCCGCGACGCGCGTGATGTTGTCGGGGCCGGCGACCACGATCTCCGAGACGAGCGCGGCCTGCCCGCGCAGCACGCCGGCGATCGTGCCGGCGGGAGGCTTATCCTCGACTGCGGGAGCGGGAGCGGGAGCGGGAGCGGGAGCGGGAGCGGGAGCGGGAGCCGGCGGAGACGGCGCGGGCGGCGCGACCGGCGGCGGCTCGAGCTTCGCCACGGGGGCGGGCGCGGGCGGCTCGACCGGCGGCGGCTCGAGCTTCGCGACGGGGGCGGGTGCGGGCGGCTCGACCGGCGGCGGCTCGAGCTTCGCCACGGGGGCCGGCGCGGGCGCGAAGCGCGGCGTCGACGCGCCGGCCAGCGCCCCCTCCGGGGCCGCGGCCACGTGCGTCTCTCCCTTCCCGTCGAGCCAGAGCACCCGCCCGTCGTCCAGTGCGGCGATCGCCACCGGAAGCTCCGGCAGGGGGACGCGGGCCAGCTCGCGCAGGTCCTGCCCCGCGCGTAGCGTGATCGCCGGACCCTCGGCCAGCAGCAGCGCCGCGACGCGCCCCGCGCCGTCGGCCCACGCGGTCCACAACGCGAGTGAGGGCAGCTCCGCCGACGCGCGCGGCGGCAACACGCCGCGCACCGGCGTGTCGCGCAGGTCGAGCGCGTCCAGCGCTCCCGCCCGCGCGACCAGCACGCGCGGCACGCCGCGCCGCGCCGCCAGCGCCGTCGCCGCCCCGGGCAGGTCGTAGACCAGCCAGGTCCCGCCATCGGCCGCCCGGAAGGTCCGCATCCCGTCGTCCAGCGCGACCAGGAAGGCCTCGCCGTCGGGGCTCGCCGCCAGCGCCTTCGGCACGCCCGGAAGGTCCCGTTCCTCGAGCCGCCCGCCCGCCACCCCGGCGAAGCCCAGCACCGTGCGCCGGCGCTCGCGGACCACGACGGCGACTCGATCGCCCGCCAGCGCCAATGCCGCCGGCACGCCGCGCAACTCGATCTCCGCGCCCGGAGTCCAGCCCGACGGCCCGCGCTCCAGCACGACGATCCGCCCGCGCCCGTCCTCGCGCGCCAGGCCGGCCGCGACCCGCGTCGCGTCGCAGGCCAGCGAGAAGACCGTCCCCGCGTCGACCGACGCGGTCCACAGCACCGTCCCCTCCGGCCATGCCGACAGCGCGGTGCCGCGCGCGACGAAGGCCCCATCCGCGCCCGGGGGTGCGCACAGGGCGTCGGCGAAGAGTGGCCGCGGGGCGGAGGCGAGGGCCAGCGCGACCAACGCGAGCGCCGGGGCCGAAAGGACACGCGAAGCCATGAGCGTCCTCCTGCGGGACGCTCGCAGGTTCACCCCGGGTGCGGGGGAATGCAACCGTGGCAGGCGCGACGGCGGAACTCAGACAGGCCCGGTCAGCCCCACGCCGCGGCGCGCGGCCAGCCCGCGCAGTGCCAGCGAGGCGACGCCGGCCACGAGCTGTGCGAACTCCAGGTCCTCCGGCGCGAGTTCCAGCGCCGGGCTGTCGTTGTAGACGACCAGCATCGCGGGCGGTCCCAGCTCGATCTCGAACGGGACGGCGACCAGCCCGCGAACTCCGGCCAGTGCGTCGTGCGCGCGGCCGAACAGCAACTCGCCCGCCGGGTCGAGCACCAGTCGTGGTTCGCCCCGCTCCAGCAGCGAGCCGGCCAGGGACCCCATCCCCGCGACGTCGACGGCGTTGAGGGGGTCGGCCGGGCGCCCGGCCAGCACGATCTCGCGCAGCGGCCGCCCGCGGCCCTGCGAGACCACGATCGACCCCATCGACGCCCCCATTCCGGCCATCGCCGCGGTCAGCGCCATGCGCAGCACCGGGCCCGAGGCTCCCGCGGTGTTCGCGACCTGCACCAGCCGGGCCAGCGCCCGTCGCTCGCGCCGCGTGCGGTTGGCCTGCTCGTCGGCGGTGGGGGCCGCGACCAGGCGGTCGCTCATCCGCAGGTTGGCCGCGACCGCCTCGTTGAACAACTCGCCCAGGCCGAGCGATCCGCGCGGCGAGTGCGCCGTCTCGCCGGCGGCGGGCTGTGCGCCGAGCTGGATGTCGTGCCGCTCGGGCTGCGAGGCCCCGGCTGGCTGGATCCGCCGCGCCGTCGCGTGGATCTGCGCGAACATCTTCTCGACCATCGCCCGCGCCTCGCCGGAGCGTGTCCGGTCGTTCAGCGTCGGCGAGCGCCGCGCCAGGCCTTCGATCGTCTCGGCGCTGATCGCGCCGAGCGTCTCGAGCACGCCGGCCCCGGTCGGCGCCACCGCCTCGAAGGCCGGGGCGTGGCGCCAGTTCAGTTCGCGCTCCAGTTCCTCGACCGGCAGGAGGTGGGTCAGGTCGCGCTTGTTCCACTGAAAGACCAGCGGCACGGTCTCAGGGTCGATCCCATGGTCCTGGAGGTTGTTCTTCAGGAAACGCAGCATCCAGTGATTGGCCTCGAGCTGCGAGGTCTGCGAGTCGGCGACGAAGACGACGCCGTCGGCGCCGGCCAGGACCTGCTTGCGCGTCAGGTCGTACTGGATCTGGCCAGGGACGGTGTAGAGCTTCAGGCGCAGGTCGAGGCCGTAGAGCCGGCCCAGCTCGAACGGCAGCAGGTCGAAAAACAGCGTGCGGTCGCCGGAGGTCTTCCGGCCCGTAGTAGACGATCTTCACGAAGAGCGCCCGGTCCGCGGTGCTGAACTGCATGGGACGGAAGCCTCCCCGGGGCGCACGCCCCCGGGCAGGCGTATCGGCCGGGACGGCCGGGGGCTTGAGCCGGGCGCGGTAAGATCTCCCGTCCCGGAGAACCCCCGTGAGCGTGGCTTTCAAGGACTACTACGCGATCCTCGGCGTCGCCCGGGACGCCTCCCAGGAGGAGATCAAGAAGGCCTACCGCCGGAAGGCGCGGGAGCTGCACCCGGACGTCAACAAGTCCAAGGAGGCCGGGGAGCGGTTCCGGGACGTCAACGAGGCCTACGAGGTCCTGGGAGATCCCGACAAGCGCCGCCGCTACGACCGCTTTGGGACGGCCTACCGCGAGGCCCCGCCGGGGGCCGGGCCGCCCCCCGGATTCGAGGAATTCGACTTCGGGGGCGGGACCGGGGGGTTCGAGGAGTTCCTGCGCCAGGCCCAGCAGCGGGGGGCCGGAGGGCGCGGCGGAGCCGGCCAGCCGGGTGCCGGCAGCGGCTTCTCCGACTTCTTCGAGGCGCTGTTCGGGGCCGGCTTCGGGGGCGGCGCGGCCAGCGAACCGGCGGGCGCCGGACGGGCGCGGGGCCGCGGGAGGGCCCGCGGGCGGAGGGGGCACGACGTCGAGGGGGAGATCCGGCTCGAGGTGGCCGACCTCGTCGCCGGGGGCCAGCGCAAGTTCACGATGGAGGTCCCGGGGGAGGACGGCCGACCAGAGGTCCGCGACCTGACGATCAACCTGCCGCGGGGGATCCGCCCGGGGCAGACGATCCGGCTGGCCGGGCAGGGCGGGCCGGGGACCGGCGGCGCCCCGAACGGCGACCTGTTTCTGCGGGTCCACCTGCGGCCGGCGGGGGAGTTGCAGGTCGAGGGGGACGACCTGGTGGCCACGATCGATGTCCCGGCGCCGGTGGCGGTGACGGGGGGCACGGCCCGGGTCCAGACGGCCGAGGGGCCGGTCACGTTGCGGATCGCGCCGGGGACGCAGGCCGGGACCGTCCTGCGGATCAAGGAGCGGGGCTTGGCGCGTCGCGACGGCTCGCGCGGCGACCTGCGGGCCCGGGTCCGCCTCGTCATCCCGGAGCAGCCCACACCCGAGCAGAAGCGCCTCTACGAAGAGTTGTCGCGGCTCTGAGTCGGGAAATCGGGGACAGCTACCGTAAGTCGGTAAGCCGCGAATTACGGGGACAGCATGGCCCGGTATGCCGGTTTCCAGGTTGCCGCGCGGCCTGAGCGATCGCAGATACTGGCGACCGCCAAAGGAAAGGCCGGGGCCGCGTGCCCCGGATGGTGATCCTGCATGTCCATCTCGCTCGACAAGTTCACGGAAAAGGCCCAGGAGGCGCTGCAGGACGCCCAGAAGGAGGCGCTGCGCCGCCATCACCAGCAGTTGGATGACCTGCACCTGCTGGCCGCGCTGCTCCGGCAGGAGGGGGGCCTGGCCGCGCCGCTGCTGCAGAAGGCCGGCGCCACCCCCGCCATGCTCGAGCGCCAGGCCGAGGAGGCGCTCTCCCGCATCCCCGCCGTCACCGGCGACGGCGCGGGCAGTGTCGCGCTGGGTGCCGGACCGCGCCTCCAGCGGGTCCTGCTCGACGCCGAGGAGCAGGCCAAGGGGCTCAAGGACGAGTACGTCTCGGTCGAGCACCTG
>JALOKP010000151.1 GCA_025456425.1 Acidobacteriota bacterium
CTGGCGATGGTGCGGCTGGGGATCCACCGCGCGCTCTGGGTCTTCGGGGTGCTGCAGGCCCTGGGGATCCTGGTCTTCGCGGCGCTGGCCCAGGCCGGCAAGGACTACACCCTGCTGGCGGCCGCGGTCTCGGCCGAGAACTTCTCGTTCGGGCTGGGGACCGCGGCCTACTCGGCCTACATGGCGAGCGTGACCAACCGCCGCTTCACCGCCACGCAGCTGGCCCTGCTCTCGAGCCTGATGGGGGTCCCGCGCGTGCTGCTCTCGGCGCCGACCGGGGCGATCGCCGAGGCCGTGGGATGGACCGGATTCTTCGTCTTCTGCGCGCTGGCCGCGATCCCGGGGCTGCTGCTGCTGCCCCGGGTCGCGCCGTGGCACGCGGCGCCCCCGGCGAGCGGGACGGGCGGGGCCGGCGGTCCCGCGCGATAATCGCGGGGCGCGCACGGAGGCCCCCCGATGCCCAGTCCCCTGACCGAACCGCTCTTCCGCTTCGCCGAGAAGCTGCGCTTCCCGCAGCTCTTCGTGCTGACCGCGGGGCTCTTCCTGCTCGACCTGATCGTGCCCGACCTGGTCCCGTTCGTCGACGAGATCCTGCTGGGCCTGCTGACGGTCCTGTTCGCGAGCTGGCGCCGCCGGCGGACCGAGCCGGTGACGGGGCCCGGCCGCCGCGGCGGGCGGCCGGGCGACGACGCGCGGGTCGTGCAGGGCGAGACGGTGCGCTGAGGCGGGCGGCGGCGCCCCGCCGCCTCACACCCGGTCGGCGTTGCGCAGGCTCCTGCGGAAGCCGTAGAGCGCGTAGATCGCCAGCCCCAGGATCAGCCAGATGATGAACCGCTCCCAGGCGGTCTCGGGCAGGCTCATCATCAGCGCGCCGCAGAGCACGATCCCCAGCACCGGCAGGATGTGGTTGCGCAGCAGCAGCGCAAAGGCGGCCAGCAGCGGCAGGTGGATCCACAGCGGCAGGACCGACCAGCCGTAGATCGCCCATCCCTCCGCCGCGTGCATCGCCCAGACGCCGACCCGGATCGGCCAGAGCACGGCAGCGAAGGAGGGCGCCAGGGCCGGGACCGGGCCGATCCCGTCCAGCACCCTTGGGCCGAGCTCGCGCCACGGGAGCAGGAAGTCGACCAGCAGCGCGATCGCCAGCACGATCAGCGCAACGATCCAGCCCCCCGGCACGCGGAATGGCCGCGGCCGCCCGGGGTCGGTCAGGCGCAGCAGGATCACGCCGGCGCAGACGATCACGAAGGCGAACAGGGTGCCGATCGAGCAGAGCTCGGCGACCACGCCGATCGGCAGCAGCGCGGCCCCGACGCAGACGACCAGCCCGGTCAGGATCGTCGTGACGTGGGGGGTGCGGTAGCGGGGGTGGACGCTCGACAGCACCGGCGGCAGCAGGCCGTCGCGCGACATCGCGAACAGGATCCGCGGCTGGCCGAGCAGCAGGACGAGCAGCACGCTGGTGATCCCGGCGATCGCTCCGACGCTGATCAGGGCCGAGGCCCCGGGCATGTCGAGCGCGTTGAGCACGTGAGCCACCGGGTCGGCGACCCCCAGCTCCTTGTAGGAGACCGTGCCGGTCATGATCGCCGCCACCGCCATGTAGAGCACGGTCGCGACCGCCAGCGACGAGAGGATCCCGAACGGCATGTCCTTCTGCGGGTGGACCGCCTCCTCGGCCGCCGTCGAGACCGCGTCGAAGCCGACGTACGCCAGGAAGACGATCGCCGCCGCGGTCATCACGCCGCCGAAGCCGAAGGGCAGGAACGGCGACCAGTTCGACGGCTTGACGTACCAGACCGTGAGCAGGATGAAGAGCAGGATCACCGCCAGCTTGACGACGACGATCACCAGGTTGACGCGCGAGCTCTCCTTGATCCCGCGGACCAGGAGCCAGGTCAGGAAGCCGACGATGAAGACCGCCGGCAGGTTGATCAGCGCCCCGGTCGTCTCGAAGCGCGCCGCCTCGACGTTCCAGGCCAGCGGGGCCCCGGCGATCGCGGCCGGGACCGCGAGGCCGAGCCCGCGGAAGACGTTGTCGAACAGGTTGACGAAGTAGGCCGACCAGCCGATCGAGACGAGGCAGGCCGCGACCATGTACTCGAGGATCAGGTCCCAGCCGATGATCCAGGCCGGCAGCTCCCCCAGCGCGGCGTAGCCGTAGGTGTAGGCCGAGCCCGAGACCGGGATCATCGCCGCCAGCTCGGAGTAGCAGAGCGCGGCGCAGGCGCAGGCCAGCGCGGCCAACGCGAACGAGAGGATGATCCCCGGCCCGGCGTGGTTCGCCGCCTCGACCCCCGGCAGCACGAAGATCCCGACCCCGATGATGCAACCGATCCCCAGCGCGCAGAGATCCCAGGGACCGAGCGTTTTCCGGAGCCGGTGGCTCTCGTCGCCGGATTCTCCGAGGAGCTGCGAGAGCGGCTTCGTGCGGAACAGCACGTGGCGCATGCGTCGTCTCCGGGCGCTGCGGGCCGGCACGGCGGCCGGCCGTTCTTCGGGCCGGCACGGAGGCCGGCCCCTACATCTTTAGAATCGCTTCGATCTTCTGCGGGTCGTCGGGAAGGAGGCCGACCTTCGGCAGCCGCGGGACCAGCGTCCGCCACAGCGGCTCCTTCCGGAAGACCTCGGCAAACAGCGCCAGGGCCTTCTCCTCCTGGCCGGTCGAGAAGAGCGTGACCGCGACCCAGAACGGCATCTCCACGACCTGCGGAGCGCGCGTCATCCCCTCCTGATACTTCGCCAGCGCGGCGTCGGTCTTCCCGGCGGCGAGCAGCGCGTCCCCCTCGTTCATCGCGTCGTAGGCCAGGTCCAGCTCGTAGAGCCGCCGCAGCTCCCGCAGCGGCTCGGGGTCGTCGTCGACCCGCAGGTCGACCACGCGGTCGGCCCACGGCGTCTTCGAGCGCGTCCCCTTCACCACCAGCAGCGCCGCGCTCTGCTTGCCGCGGAGGTCGCCCCCCTCGGCCTGGGCCGCGTCGAGCGCGGCCAGCAGGCGCTCGGCCAGCGGCTTCCCCTTCGAGGCCTCGAACGCCCTCGACATCGCCGGCCAGACCGTCGCGTTCTCCATCAGGTTGGCCTGGACCGAATAGCCTTCCCCAGCGGCGTGCCCCGCCTCGGGGATGCAGAGCTTCCCCGTCCAACTCGCGACGCCCCCCTTCGCGTCGACCATCGCGACCTGGCGCGAGTCCTTCTGCGGGTCCTTCGCCAGCAGCAGGTCGAGCGCCTGCCGCGCGCTCTTCCCCTCCCGCATCAGCCGCAGCCCTTCCGGGCCGTAGCTGATCTCGGTCATCGACTGCGTCGCGACCGCGCCGACCCCCGGTTCGGCCCAGGAGACGACGGAACCCACGGCGAACCAGTGGCTCTGGACCGCGACCCCCAGCTCGCCGGTCGCCGGATCGCGGGCCACGATCGAGTAGGTGTGGACCGGGCGCGCCGGCAGCGGCGGGGCCGCCGGCCCGGCGGCTGCAGCCGCGGCGGCGGCGGCCATGAGCAGGGTCAGTCCCATGGTCAGTTCCACCCGCAGGTCCGACCCTTGTTCTGCTGCTCGAGCCAGGCCATCAGCGGTTTGAAGTAGTCCAGGATCGCGGTCGCGTCCATCTGCTTCTGGCCGGTCATCGCGAACAGCGCGTCCTGCCAGGGCTGGCTGCGCCCCATCTCCATCGTCCCCTTGTAGCCGGCGGTCTGGCACAGCGCGCGCTGGAACTGGAACTGCAGCACGTGGGCCAGGAAGTAGCGCGTGTAGGGGACGTTGGCCGCGACGTGGTACTTGGATCCCGGGTCGAAGTCGGCCTCGCTGCGCGGGACCGGCGGGGCCACTCCCTGGTACTTCCGGACCAGCGCCCACCAGGCCTGGTTGTACTGCGCCGGCGGGACCTGGCCGGAGAAGACCTGCCAGCGCCACTGGTCGACCAGGAGCCCGAACGGCAGGAAGGCGATCTTCTCGAGCGCCTGCCGCATCAGGAGGTCGAGGTCGCCGGCGTCGGCCGGCGCCTTGTCGAGCAGCCCGACCTTGACCAGGTAGTCGGGCGTGACCGACAGCGCGAGCGTGTCGCCGACCGCCTCGTGGAAGCCGTCGTTGGCGCTGTCGCGGAACAGCGGGGCCTGTCGGCGGTAGGCCAGCTGGTAGTAGGTGTGTCCCAGCTCGTGGTGGACGGTGGCGAAGTCCTCCTCGTCGATCTTGATGCACATCTTGAGGCGCACGTCCTGGTCGAAGTCGATGTCCCAGGCGCTGGCGTGGCAGACGACCTCGCGGTCGGCCGGCTTGACGAAGAGCGAGCGCTCCCAGAAGGTCGGCGGGAGCTTCATCATGCCCAGAGAGGTGTAGAACCGCTCGCCGATCCGGACCATCTCGAGCGCGTCGATCTGCTTCTGTCTCAGGAGCTGCGTGACGTCGATCCGCGTCCCCTGGGGCGGCGGCGCGACCAGGTCCCAGAGGTTGCCCCAGGCCTGGGCCCACATGTTCCCCATCAGGTGCGCCGGGATCGGCTGGCCGTCCGGCACCGCGGCCTTGCCGTACTTCTCCTGGAGCTTGCCGCGGACGTAGCAGTGCAGGCCGTCGTAGAGCGGCTTGACCTGCAGCCACAGCCGGTCCACTTCCTGGGCGAACTCCTCCGGCGTCATGTCGTAGCCGGCCCGCCAGAGCGCGCCCAGGTCGGGGTAGCCCAGGTCCTTCGCCCCCTGGTTGCCGAGCTGCACGAAGCGCTCGTAGCGCGCGCGCATCGGCGGGCTGACGGTGCGCCAGCCCTGCCAGGTCTCGAGCAGGACGTTCGGGTCGCGGCTGGTCGCGATCGTCGCGGAGAGCTGCTCGAGGTCCCGGCAGGCCGACGGGGGCTGGCCGGGCGGACAGTACTTCCCCTTCCCGTAGTCCGACTCGAGGCTGGTCGTGATCTCGGTCAGCTCGCGGCGCAGCGCCGCGTCGGCCGGCGCCGGCGTGACGATCGAGATCTTGAGCAGCCTGAGCTTGCGTGCGACGTCGGGCGGCAGGGCCAGGCCGTCGTAGCGGGTCGCCTCGGCCGCCAGGCGCATCGTGCCCGCGATCATCTTCTCGTTGAAGAGCGCGGCCAGGGCCTCGGTGTCGTCGGTGATGAAGTTGCTCTGGATCCAGGACGCGCGCTGCTGGTCGCTCCAGAGCGCGAGCAGCTCGGCCTCGGCGCGGGCGACGAAGGCCTCGGCCTCGGCGACGGTCGGCGGGCCGGAGGGGGCGGCCGGCGCGGCCGCAACCGCGAACGGAACGGCGACCAGGGCGAGGAGCAGGGCCCCGCGCAGGGGGAGCAGGGGTCGGCAACGCATCGGAACCTCCGCGGCCGGGGCCCGGGGCCCGGCGGCCGGTGGGGACGCGCAGTATAAGTCCCTCCCACGCCCGTCCCGGTTCACCGCGCGGGGCCGGCCGGGTTACCCTCGCCCGGCCTTTCCGCACGCATTCGGAGCCTCCCCCTGAGCCCCCGCCCCTCGCCTTTCGCGTCGCTGCCCGCGCAGTACCTGATCGCGCACCGCGGGGTCCCGGCCCGCGCGCCCGAGAACGGCGCGACCGGGCTGGCGCTGGCCCGCGACGCCGGGGCGCCGGCGGTCGAGATCGACGTCCGCCCGACGCGCGACGGGCTGCTCGTCGTGCTGCACGACGAGTCGCCGAAGCGGCTGACCGGCCAGCGGGCCCCGGCCGCGGAGCAGACCGCGCGCGAGCTGCTCGACGCGCCGCTGAGGGCGGAGCCGGACGAGCGCCTGCTGCTGCTGGACGAAGCGCTCGCGCTGCTGGCCGGGCGGACGCTCCTGGACATCGAGGTCAAGCCCGACCCGGGCGCGAGCCCCGACGAGCTCGCGGCGCGCGTCGCGGCGGCGCTGGCGCGGGCCGGGGACCCGCCGGCGGTCGTCGTCACCAGCGAGAGCGAGGAAATCCTGGCCGCGCTGGCGCGGGCGCTGCCAGGGGTCCCGCGCGGGCTGGTCTTCCGCACCTTCGACCGGCGCGACCCGCTGGCGGTGGCCCGGCGCACGCTCTGCTCGCTGCTGGTGCCGAGCGCGCGCCGCGTCGGCGAGAAGCTGGCCGCCGCCGCGCGCGAGGCCAACCTGGGGGTCTGGGCCTACACCGTCAACGACGCCGCCGAGGCGCGGCGGCTGTTCGCGCTGGGGTGCCACGCGCTGTTCACCGACGACTGGCCGCGGCTGCAGGGCGAGCTCTTCGGCGCGGAGGCGGCGGGCAGCGGCGCGGGAGCCCGCGCCGCCCGCACGCCGGTCGCCGTGCTCGACCTGGGCTCGTCGTCGTTGAAGGCGGCGCTGGTCGATCCGGCGGAGGGCGTCGTGGCGAGCGTCAGCGCGCCGACTCCGACGGCGTTCCCCGCCCCGGGACGCGTCGAGCACGACCCGCGCCAGGTGGAAGCAGCCGCCCGCGCGCTGCTCGAGCGGCTCGCCGACGGCGCGCCCGGCGTCACGCCCGCCGCGTTCGGACTGGCCTCGCAGCGCTCGACCGGCCTCTGGGCGAACCGGTCGACGCTGGACCCGCTCACGCCGGCCGTCTCCTGGCGCGACCGGCGCGGGGCGGAACTGGTGGCCGGGCTGTCGTCGTCCGCCGCGGAACTGGAGTCGATCGCGCTGCTGCCGCTCGACCCCGCGTGGACGGCGGTGAAGGGGCGCGCGCTGCTCGGCCCGCGGAAGTTGGGGTGGGACGAGGTCCTCGCGCCGCTGGGCAGCTGGCTGGGCTCGGTCCTGACCGGCGCGATCCCGCGCGTCGACCCCACGCTGGCCAACCGGATGTTCCTGGTCGACGCCTACCGCGGCGGCTGGTCGCCGGACCTGCTCGCGGCCTTCGGCCTCGCGACGCGGGTCCTGCCGCGGCTGGTCCCGACGGTCGACGACCACGGGGCGCTGCCGTGGCCGGGCGGCGGCCCGGTCCCGTGGACCGCGCTGGTCGGGGACCAGCAGGCGGCCTACGTCGGGGCCGTCGGGCCGCTCGCCGAGCGGCTGGTGCTGAACGTCGGCACGGCCGGCTTCGCGATGCGCGCCGGCCGCCGCGACGAGCCGCTGCCGCCCGGCGGGCGGCGCGCGCCGCTCTGGACCTCGCGCGCGCGCCCCGAGCCGGCGGCCTGGCTGATCGAGGTCCCGGTCGTCCCGCCGGCCGAAGGCGGGTTGACCGCGCGGACCGTGGACGGCTCGGCGCGCGAACTGGCGCGCCGCGTCGCGCTGGGCGACGGCGCCCCCGCGGCCTTCGCCCGGCGTGTCGCCGAGGCGCTGCGCGCGCTCTCCGGGCCCGCGCAGCAGACGGTCGCCGTCACCGGCGGCGGCGTCGCCAGCCCGCAGTTGCTGGCGCTGCTGGCCGAGGCCTTCGGCGGCCCGCTCGCGGTGGCGAAACAGCCGGAAGCGACGCTGCTGGGAACGGCGCGCCTGGCCGCGGCCGGGGCGAAGGTCCCCTGGGCCCTGCGACCCGGCGGCGGCTACGCGCCGTTTCCGGCAGACTGAAATCGAACCCGCGAGGAGGCCGCTTGACCCGCCACGACGTCTTCGGGATGTGCAACGCGCTCTACGACGCTCAGGCCGAGGTGGACGACGCGTTCCTGGCCCGGCTGGGCCTCGCCAAGGGGACCATGCAGCTCGTCGACGAGGCGCGGGAGGCCCAGCTCCTGCCGCTGGTCGAGCCGCACCTGGTGCACCACGAGGCGGGCGGCTCGGGCGCCAACACGATGATCGGGCTGGCGCTCTTGGGCGGGCAGGCCTGCTTCACCAGCCGCGTCGGCGCCGACCGCTTCGGCGGGCTGTACCGCGAGTCGCTGGCCCGGCAGGGGGTGCAGGCCAATCTCGGCGCGGGGCGCGGGCGCACCGGCGTGGCGCTGATCCTGATCACGCCCGACGCGCAGCGCACGATCCTGACCTACCGCTGGCTCTACCTGACCGGCTACCTCTGGGATACGGACAGCCAGAAGGAGGCCTTCCTGTTCGCGCTCGCCGCGGCGCGCCGGGCCGGCGTCAAGGTCGCGTTCAACCTGTCGGACCCGTTCTGCGTCAACCGGCACCTCGACGACTTCCGGCGGCTGACCGGGCTGGACGGGAGGCGCGGCGTCGACCTGGTCGTCGGCAACGCGGAAGAGGCGAAGATGCTGACCGGCGAGCACGACGCGCTCGCCGCCGCGCGCGCGCTCGCCGCGCGGAACGGGCTGGCCGCCGTGACGCGCGACGCCGCGGGGTCGGTGATCGACGACGGGGGCGAGGCGCACGCGGTCCCGGCCTTCCCGGTCCGGGCGGTCGACACCACCGGGGCCGGCGACATGTTCGCGGCGGGGCTGCTCTACGGGCTGACGCACGGGCTGTCGCTGCCGGCCGCTGGGCGCGTCGGCTCGTACGCGGCCGCGCAGGTGGTCGCGAAGCTGGGGCCGCGGCTCGAGTCGATCGACCTCGGAGCGGTCACCGAACTGTCCCGTTAGTCCGCCGCGCGCCGTACACGCGGCGTCGCCTTTCCACGTGTCGCCGCGCGGCTCGCGCACCGCATCGCTTCGTCCCGGGAACTTCCGCGCACGGTGGCGGTCTCGTACGTTGGAGACACAACGCGGAGGTGACCCATGTTCGAGACCGCGCTCACCTCGACCGCCGGGCGGACGCGCAGCTTCTGGTCCCTGCCGTTCGCCGCCGCACTGCACCTGGCCGCCGGCCTGCTCCTGGTGGGGGCGTCGTACCTGACGCTCGGGCTCCTGCCCGGCCCGGAGTTCCCGGAGGAGTTGATCCTGTATCTCACACCGGAGCCTCCGCCTCCGCCGGCGGGGCCCCCGGCCCGGCGGGCGCCGCTGCTCGCGCCGCAGGAGCCGCGCGAACCGGAGGAGTTGGTGCAGCCCGTGGCCGTTCCGGAGACGTTGCCGGAGCCCGGTCCCGCGACGCCTCCCGAGGATCCGGCCGACGAGATCGGTCCCTACGACGGCGAGGGCGTCGACGGCGGTGACCCGCTGGGCGTTCGCGGCGGCCTGGGAGACGGCCGCGGCGGCGGCTCGATCCTCGGTCCGCCGGGCGGCGCCGGCACGGAGTCCACCACTTCGGAGGAGCCGCTCGCCGTCAGCGGGGCCGTCCGCGCGCCGACGCTGGTCCGCAGCGTCACGCCCGACTACCCGAATTCGGCCCGGCTGGCGCGCGTGCAGGGTCCCGTCCGGCTGCGCGCGGTGATCGACGAGACGGGCGCCATCGAGGACATCACGCTCCTCGAGGGGAACCCGCTCCTCGCGCCCGCCGCCACCGAGGCGGTCGCGCGGTGGCGCTACCGACCGGCGATGCTCGACGGCCGGCCGGTCCGAGTCTGGGTCGTGGTGACCGTTCACTTCACGCTGGAGTGACCGCCGCCGGACGGTCCCCCGGGGTCGCGTCGGGGGTGCGGCGGCGCCCCGCGCCGCCGCGCCCTACCTTTCCCGCGAGGGACCGCCATGAAGAGGAACGGGAGCCCGGGCCTGCTGTTGCTGGCCATCGTGACGGCGATCGTCCTGCTGCTCGTCGCGAGGAACTGGAAGGCCGCGGCGCCGCGGCTGTCCGAGACCCTGCGGGCTCGGCCTGAGGCCGCCGTCGCGGCCGACGAGCCGGGTTCCCCGGCCGGCGCGGCTGACCCGGCCGTCGACGGCCCCGGCCCGCCTCGGTCCCTCCCGGGCGTCGGCGAGATGAAGCGCGCGACCGACCGGCACGCCGGGCAGGTGCAGGAAGCGCTGGCCGAATCGCCATAGCGGCGTCGAACGCGGCGGCCGCGCAGTCAACCGTCCCGGCGTTGGCGGGCCGGACGCCCCGATGAGACCCTGACCTCTCGGAGGATCGATGGCCCGGAACGACGACGCGGCCTGGGACGCGGTGGACGCCGATCCCGGGCCGGAGACCGCGTGGCGCGAGGCCGACGCGGGAACGGAGCACGCGGCCGAGGACGCCCTGCCGCTCTCGCTCCCGCCCGGGTGGCGCCGGCGCGACCTCTTCGTCAACCGCGAGCTGTCGCTGCTCGAGTTCCAGCGCCGGGTCCTCGAAGAAGCCCAGGACCCGTCCCACCCGCTGCTCGAGCGCGTGAAGTTCCTTTCGATCGTCGGCTCCAACCTCGACGAGTTCTTCATGGTCCGCGTGCCCGGCCTGAAGGAGCAGGCGGCGGTCGGCGTCGGCGAGTTGCCGCCCGACGGGCTGACGCCGCACGACCAGCTCGGCGAGATCCGCCGCGTGGCGCTCGAGCTGATGGAAGCGGCGCGCGCCACCTGGCACCGCGACCTGGCCCCGGCGCTCGAGGCCGAGGGGATCCTGGTCCGCGGCTGGTCGGAGCTCTCCACCCACCAGCGGGCGGAGATGACCGAGTACTTCGAGGAGATGATCTTCCCGATCCTGACGCCGCTGGCGGTCGATCCCGGGCGCCCTTTCCCGCACATCTCGAATCTTTCGGTGAACCTGGCGGTGCTGATCCGCGGGATCGACGGGCAGGAGCGCTTCGCGCGCGTCAAGGTCCCGGGGCAGCTGCCGCGGCTGATCCCGGTCGGCCCCCGGCCGGCCGCCGCGCGCGGCGGGCGCGCCGCCGCCGCGCCCGGCCCGCGGCGGATCGAGACCTTCGTCTGGGTCGAGGACGTGATCGCCGCCAACCTCGACGCGCTGTTCCCCGGCATGACGGTGCTCGAGGCCTACCCGTTCCACGTCACGCGCGACGCCGACATGGTGATCCAGGAGCTGGAGGCCGAGGACCTCTTGGAGACGATCGAGCAGGGGGTGCGCGCGCGGCAGTTCGGCAGCGTGACGCGGCTCAAAGTGCCGCCCGCGATGCCGGCCCGGACGCGCGAGCTGCTGGTCGAGAACCTCGAGATGGACCCGCGCGACGTCTACGTGCTGGACGCGCCGCTGGCGCTGGCGGGGCTGATGGGGTTCTACGGCGCGATGGACCGCTGGGACCTCAAGGACGTGCCGTTCAAGCCGGCGCTGCCGCGCGTGCTCGAGCCGCAGCAGGACGGCGAGGACGGGATCTTCGGCGCGATCCGGCAGGGCGACATCCTGCTGCACCACCCCTACGACTCGTTCCGCCCGGTGGTCGACTTCCTGCGGGCCGCCGCGCAGGACCCGGGCGTGCTGGCGATCAAGCAGACCCTCTACCGCGTCGGGCGCAACTCGCCGGTGGTCGAGGCGCTGCTCGAGGCCCGCGAGGAGGACAAGCAGGTCGCGGTGCTTGTCGAGCTGAAGGCGCGCTTCGACGAGGAGAGCAACATCAGCTGGGCGCGCAAGCTGGAGGCCGAGGGGACGCACGTGATCTACGGCCTGCTGGGCCTCAAGACGCACGGCAAGGCGGCGCTCGTGGTGCGGCGCGAGGGGAAGAAGCTGCGCCGCTACGTCCACCTGTCGACCGGAAACTACAATCCCGTCACCGCCAACCTCTACACCGACATCGGCTACTTCACCTGCGACCCCGAGATCGGCGAGGACGTCTCGGACCTGTTCAACTACCTGACCGGCTACTCGGCCAAGCGCGACTACCGCAAGCTGCTGGTCGCGCCGATCAACCTGCGCGAGCGGATCGCCGAGCGGATCGAGCGCGAGATCGAGCACGCGCGGCGCGGCGCGCGGGCCGAGCTGTGCTTCAAGGTCAACGCGCTGCTGGACAAGCAGCTGATCCTCCACCTCTACCGCGCGTCGCAGGCCGGCGTGAAGGTCGACCTGCTGGTGCGGGGGATCTGCTGCCTCAAGCCGGGGGTCCCGGGCCTGTCCGAGAACATCCGCGTGATCAGCACGCTGGGGCGGTTCCTCGAGCACAGCCGGATCCTCTGGTTCCGGAACGGGGGCGAGGAGGAGGTCCTGCTGGGGAGCGCCGACCTCATGCCGCGCAACCTCGACCGGCGGGTCGAGATCCTGTTCCCGGTCCAGGACCCGCGCTGGGTGAGGTACGTCCGGGACGAGGTGCTCGACGTCTACCTGCGGGACAACGTGAAGGCCCGCCGGATGCGGCCCGACGGCAGTTACGAACGGCTCGCGCCCGGCCGGGGCGAGGCGCCGTTCTCGGCCCAGGCCCACCTGCTCGCGGTGCGCGGCGGCAGCCGGCGCTGACCCCGGGAAGAGCCGTTCGCCCCAATCGTTCGACCATCCGCCCCTGCCCCTTTGCAATCGTCTGGCGGATGGGCATACTCCACCGTCCGAACGATCGTTTGGAATGATCGTTTGAACGAGGGCAACTCCCCATGGCCCAGGAGCTTCCGTCCGCCCCGGCCGAGGCCGGCGCATCCACCGAAGAGCGCCTGCTGGCGGCGGCCGAGCGGCTGTTCGCCGAGCGCGGCTTCGCCGCCACCTCGGTCCGCGACATCACGGCCGAGGCCGGGACCAGCGTCGCCGCGGTCAACTACCACTTCGGCGGGAAGGACAACCTCTACCGCGAGCTGATCGTCGGCCGGCTGCGCTCGATGCGCGAGAAGCGCCTGGCCGCGATCGGCCGGGTCGTGGCCGAGGCCGAGCGCGACGCCGCGCCGATCGACCCGACCCGGCTGCTGCACGCGTTCGCCGACGCCTTCCTCGAGCCGGTCGCCGACCCGGAGCGAGGGCGGAACCTGGTCCGGCTCCTGACCCGGGAGTTCGTCGACGGGAACCTGCCGCCCGCGGTCTTCTGCGAGGAGATGATCCGGCCGGTGGAGACCGCCTTCACCGACGCGCTGCGCCGTGCCCTTCCCGGGATCGGCGAGCGCGAGTCGGTGCTGGCGGTCCACTTCTTCGTCGCCCAGCTGATGTACGTGGTGGACATCGCCTCGCTCGCGGGCACGCTCGACGACCCCCACGCGTTGTGCGGCTCGCTCTCCACCCTGGCCGACGACATCGTCCGCTTCTCCACCGCGGGGCTCACCGCCTACGCGCCCGGAAAGACCGCATGAACAGACGCTTCCACGCCGGCCGCGTCCTGCTCGCCGCCGTCCCGCTCGCCCTCTTCCCGGCCGCCGCCCCCCCGGCGCCGGCCGCCACCGGCTTCTCCTCGATTTACGGGCCGGCGCAGCCGCTGCCTGCGCCCGCGGCCGCCGACGCCGCGCTGCCGGTGGTCACCGGCCCGCTCTCGCTGCAGGACGCGCTTAAGCTGGCGCTGCAGTACAGCGTGCCGCTGCGGCGCGCCCGCGAGGACCAGGAGATCGCGCGGGGCCGCCAGAAGGAGGCCTGGAGCGAGGCGCTGCCCAAGGTCTCGGTCGCCGGGCAGTACGACCGGCTCGACCAGGAGTTCACGGTCGATTTCGACGGGCCCGGGGGCGAGTCGCCGGTCAACTTCACCTACCTCGACAACTACAGCGTCGGCCTGCTGGTCGAGCAGCCGCTGTTCCGGGCCGGCCGGGCCGTGGCCGCGATCCGGGCGGCGCAGTACTACGACCTGTTCACCGACGAGACGCTGCGCCTGGCCGTCCAGCAGACGCTGTTCGACGCCACCCAGGCCTACTACTACGCGCTGCTGACGCGCGAGCAGGTCCGCGTCCTCGACGCCTCGCTGCAGCTGGCCGAGGCCCAGTTCAAGGACGTCGAGACCAAGAAAAAGTTCGGCGTCGCCTCCGAGTTCAACGTGCTGCGGGCCGACGTCGAGGTCAGCAACGCCAAGGCCCAGCTGATCCGGGCGAGGAACGACCAGGACTTCGCCTGGAGCGACCTGTTCCGGGTGCTGGGCGTCTCCCAGAACAGCCGGGTCGAGCTGACCGAGGAGCTGGAGCGGGACAGCGCGGTGCCGGGGTTCGAGGAGTCGCGCGACAGCGCCTTCGCCAACCAGCCCGAGATCGCGGCGGCGGCCCTGACCGTCAAGCTGCAGGAGCAGAAGCTCAAGGCGCTGCGCTCGGACTACTGGCCGACCTTCGACGCCTTCTACACGCTGCGCTACGCCAAGCCCGACCCGGTCGACACCTTCACCTACGACTGGGGCTCGACCTGGAGCGCGGGGATCGTGATGCGCTGGAACGTCTTCGACGGGATGAGGCGCGAGGGGATCCTGGTCCAGGAGAAGGCCCGCCAGCGCCAGTACGAGCTGGACTGGCTCGACACCGTCGAGCGCACGACGCAGGAGGTCCGCAAGTCGACCGACGCGATCGAGAACGCGCTGGAGGCGCTGCGCGCCCAGGACAAGACGCTGGCCCAGGCCCAGGAGGGGCTGCGCCTCGCCGAGGTCGGTTTCCGCGAGGGGACGCTCGACCAGGTCGCGGTGCTCGACGCGCGGACCGCGCTGACCTCGGCCCAGCTGCTGTACTTCCGCTCCCTCTACGATTACCACCTCGCGACGCTCTTCCTGGCGCGGGTCACCGGCACGCTCGGGCCGAAGGCGGGCGAGCCGGTCGAGCTTCCCGCGCCGCCCCCCACCCCGCTGTCCGCCCCGGCCCCCGCCGGCGCGCCCGGGAGATAGCCGCCATGTGGCTCTCCGACACCTCGATCCGGCGCCCCGTCACCACCCTGACGCTGATGGCGGCTCTGGTCGTCTTCGGCTGGCTGGCCTTCACGCGGATGGGCGTCGACGCCTTCCCCGAGGTCGAGTTCCCGATCGTCACGGTCCAGACCGTGCTGGTCGGGGCCAGCCCCGAGGTCATGGACCAGGACGTGACCGACCCGATCGAGGAGCAGATCAAGACGATCGGCGGGATCCGCCAGCTCACCTCCGCCAGCATGGAGGGGTTCTCGATCGTGACGGTCGAGTTCGAGCTGGACAAGGACATCGACGTCGCCGCGCAGGAGGTCCGCGCGAAGGTCGCGCTGGCCCGGCGCTTCCTGCCCGACGACATCGACGAGCCGATCGTCGAGAAGTTCGACATCGGCGGCTTCCCGTTCATGTGGCTCGGCGTCTCGGGCAGCGTGCCGTACAGCGAGCTGTCCTTCTACGCCGAGAAGGTGCTGAAGGAGCAGCTCCAGTCGATCAAGGGGGTCGGGAACGTCGAGGTCGGCGGGCTGCGCAAGCGCGAGATCCGGGTCTGGCTCGACCCGCAGAAGCTCGAGGCCCGCGGCCTGACCGCGCAGGACGTGGCGCGC
>JALOKP010000152.1 GCA_025456425.1 Acidobacteriota bacterium
CGGCCGTCAGGACGGGACGGTGCAGCGGGAGGGAGGAGGCCACGGCGATCGCTTCCCCACGGGGTGCCATCACACGCCGTACTGCGCCAGCCGCGACAGGTCGTCTTTCGAGACCGTCGGCGGCCGGACACGGAAGTGCTCATACGGGCAGATCTCGAGCACGCTCTGCTTGCCGAAAACGGACAGCTCGCCGGCGATTCCGGCGTGATCGCGCAGCAGCGGGTGGACCAGCACGCGGCCCGCGGCGTCGACGGCAGCCTCGCGGCCCCAGAAATTCACCGTGCGCAGGTAGGACTCGACCGCCGGCTCGGTGGAGGGGAGTTCGGCCAGCCGCCGCTCGTGCTTCTCCCAGACCGGGAGGGGGTAGACCAGCACCATTTCGCCGTCGCGGGAGGTGACGAAGACGCGACGCTCCTCGCCGCAGAGCGACAGGAACAGGTCGAGGAACTCGGACGGGATCTTGACCCGGCCCTTGTCGTCGATCTTCGCGGTGGCGTGGCCGCGCAACATCGAAACTCCAGCGAAACCCGGGACCCGGAAAGCGCGGGGGGCCCTCCGGATCGCGATCCCTGATGTAGGCTGTCCGAGGGTCGGAACCGGTGGCCGAAAGCCCGTTCCGCCTCCCCCGCCCTCCCACTACGTCCCACTTCTTCCCACCGCGGATGGTAGGGATCGGGCCGGACGGTGTCAAGCCTGACCGCGCCTGTTTTTCTTCGTTTGTCAGCGAGTTGCGGGCCGCGGCCGGCGGCGGGAGAGGGCGCCCGCGGAGCATCCCCGGCCCGGCCCGGGGCCGGCCTCCCACCTTGGCGTATCAATGTCTGGCTTTCAGGGGTCCCTGGTGGGAAAGCGGCAGACGGCCGTCTGCCTTGGACCCGGAAACGAAAGAGCCCCGGCCGTGGGGCCGGGGCTCCTCGAGTTTGCCCGGAGATCAGTGGCTCTGCGGATTGTCCGGCGGCCTGATGATCAGCGTCGGCATCGGGTCCGGGCCGTTGGTCCCGCCGTCCGGGCCCGGCCTGTCGCGCCAGCCCGGCCCGACCGGGATCGGCGTCAGCGGGACCTGCATCGTCGACACCTCGCCCGAATCGTCGACCAGCCCGAGCGTCAGGGTCGCTGGACTCGCGGCCAGGATCGCCGGCTGGCGGGCCCCCTCGAGCACCACCGAGGGGAGGGGGAACTCGCCGGTCCGGGCCACGCTCTGCATGACCCGCGGCCCGGCGGTCGCGGTGGCTTCCTGCCACCAGACCACGACCGGCGTGCCGTTCGGCAGGAACGCGATCCGCGGGTCGACGTCGTTGCGGCCGTTGGCCACGCCGAGCAGCCGCGGGAAGGTCCAGACCCGCCCGTCGGAAACGGACACGGCGACGTCGAACTCGCCCCCCTGGGAGTAGGCCCAGACCGCCCACATCCGCCCGGCGGGATCGAGCGCCATCGTGACCGGGCCGTCCCCCTCGGCGCGGTAGTCGGGCGTGAGGCCGGCCGGGCGCGAGACGGGCGGAGAGCCCGCGAGCACTGCCCCGCCGCACAACGCGAGAGCGGTGAAGAGCGTGACAACCTGCCGGGGACTCATCGAGCACCCCCTTTCTCGATGTAGCGGTCGAACTCCCGGACCTCGGGGAGGTTCTGCTCGAGGTTCGGCCGCATGTACTTCAGGCGTCCGAGAGCGATCCTGGCTTCGGCCAGGTTGTCCTCGGCCAGCGCGATCTTCCAGCCGTAGAAGGCGTTCAGGAACAGGATGTCGAGGTACTGCACCTCGCCGCCGCCGGCGATCGAGTTCGACTCGCGGATGAACTGCCGCGCGGCCTCGTAATCGCCGCGGCGGTAGTGGATCTCCGCCAGCCAGGCCCCGGCCGAAGCGACGGTCCAGCGGTGTCCCAGCCGGCGGGCCTCCTCGCGCGCCTCGCGCAGCAGCCGGATCCCCTCGCGGAACTGCCCGCGGGAGGCGTAGATCGGCCCCAGGTTCAGCTTGACCTTGAGCGCCTCGTGCACGTCCCCGGCGTCGCGGTAGCGGGACAGCGCGTCGTGGTAGTGGGCCAGCGCCTGGTCGTTCTCCTCGCGCTCCTGGTGGATCCGGCCCAGCGCGTGGTGCGCGTAGGCGGCGAGGATCGGCTCGGACAGCGTGGCCGCGACGGCCAGCGCGCGCGAGGCTTCGACCTCGGCCAGCAGCAGGTCGCCGAAGGTCGCGTGCACGTTCGAGAGCTGCAGCAGCGCGCGCACGACGGTGCCGGGCTCGAGGTGACGCTCGAGCCGCAGAAGCTGGCGGATTTCGTATTCGGAGAGGCTGATCTTGCCCAGCCGGTAGAGCGCGATCGCGGTCGCCAGCCGGATCTTGGCGACCTGGCGCGCCAGCTCGGGCGAGATCGCATCGGCGTCCTCGCGCTCCTCCAGCAGGTGCCGCGCGCGCTGGAACATCGCGTAGGCGCGCCCGTAGTCGCCGAGCCGGAACTCCTCGTGGCCGCTCTTGACCAGCGCGTCCGGGTCGGTGCTCGCGGGCTGGTTGCGCTCCAGCTCCTCGAGGTCGACCACGTCGGAGAAGGTCTGGATCGATACGTTGAAGATCCGCGCCAGCGTCCGCAGCTTGTCGAAGGAGGGGTAGCAGATCCCCTTCTCGTAGCGGCTGAGCTGCGAGTTGTCGATCTCGCCGCCGTGGACGCGGGCCTTCTCCTCGACCTTGCGCAGCGAGTAGCCGTACCCGGTGCGCAGGCTGTGGAGATACTGGCCCAGCTTGACGCTGCCCTTCGCGTCCGCGGCCGACAGATCGCGATCGCTCCGGATGGTCTGCTCGGTCCGGGACCTGGCGCTTTCCATAATCCGTCTCCCCGGCGAAACCCCGCGGCTCGTTGACCGTACTCTCCCGCAATCGCACGCCGAGCGGCGCGGGAGCGCGCGGTCCCTGCGGTGGATATGCAGCGCGCCCGGATTTCCCACCCTAGGGTACCGCCGAGGGCCCGCCCGCGCCCGCTCATCGTGTGATCCCGACCGAACGGCAGACGAATATAAAGCGAAAATTGTTCCACCAAGCGATCTCGGATCGTCCTATTATGGGTACGCCGATTTGACAGGAGCCGGTCCAGGGCGCAGGATCTCCGGCGACGGCACGCCGGTCGTGCCTTCCCGGGATCGAGGTGTCCGCTGCTCCCCGCGGCCGGAAGACGCGAGCGCGAAATCCGTCGCCTGTTGATGCGGGCGGTGGTGATCTTCGTCCTCTTCTTCTTGGCGCACGGGGCGGTGGCCGGCTGGATCGTCTTCCGGGACCTCGACCGGCGGGCGCTTCAGGAGAAGCTGCTCGAGACGCGCCAGGTCGCGCACAGCCTGGCCGACGAGCTGGCCCGGGAGGTCGCCCCCGGGGGCTCGCTGGAATCGGTCCGGCTGATCGAGAGCCAGGCCGTCGTCTCGCGGATGCTCAACGACTGGACGATGCAGACCAAGCTGGTCAAGCGGGCGCAGATCCAGACGCTCGACGGCCGCGTCCTCTTCGAGTTCCTGCCCGAGGCCGGCGGCCGGACGGTGCGCTACGCCGGGACCGCCTTCGGCGGCGCCGCCCCCGTCAGCCCCGATTCCCCCCCGCTCTCGGTGCTCCCCCACCGGCGCGGCGCGCCCGAGGTTCGGCCGGTCGGCGCCGAGCGGGTGGTGGAGGTGCCGGTCGGCGCCGGGGCCGCCAAGCTGATCCTGGCGGTCGTGCCCGACGCGCTCGAAAAGGAGGCGCTGGCGCTGCGCCGCTCGCTGATGCGGCAGCTGCTGATCGGCGGGGCGATCAGCTCGGTCATCCTGGTCCTCGCCTTCCTCTACGTGCTGCGACTGATCCAGCGGACCCGCCGGCTCGAGGCCGAGACGCAGAAGGCCGAGCAACTGGCCAGCCTCGGCACGCTGGCCTCGGGCCTGGCCCACGAGATCCGCAACCCGCTCAACGCGATGAACATCAACCTCCAGATGCTCGAGGAGGAGCTGGCCACGGCGGGGGTCGATCCCGACGCGCTGCAGCTGCTCAAGAGCAGCCGCGGCGAGGTACTGCGGCTCGAACGGCTGGTGAAGGACTTCCTGGCCTTCGCGCGGCCGCGGGTCGAGCGGCGCGAGGAGATCGTTCCGGCCGAGCTGGTGGCCGACGTGCTGCGCTTCTCGCGGCCGCAGTTCCAGGCCGCCGGGCTGCGGCTCGAGCTGCAGACCGAGGAGGGGGCGCCGGTGGTGTGGGTCGATCCGGCCCGGATCCGCCAGGCGCTGCTGAACATCCTGCAGAACGCGCTCGAGGTCAGCCCCGCCGGCGGTAGCGTCGCGGTCACGGTCGGCGCCACCGTTCAGGGCGAGGCGCGGATCGACGTGACGGACCAGGGGCCGGGAATCGAGCCCGAGGCGCTCGAGCGGATCTTCGAGGTCTTCTGGTCCAAGAAGCCGGCGGGATCCGGCCTGGGGCTGCCGATCGCGCGGCGCTCGGTCGAGCTGCACGGCGGACGGATCGAGGTCGAGACCGAGCCGGGGAAGGGGAGCACCTTCCGGATCGTGCTGCCGGCGGCCGTGGTCGAGATGGCGCGCGAGGGGGGCCGCTCGGACGCGGCGGCGGGTGCGCCGGCGGGGGGTGCGCCGTGACCCGGCACGAGGCGAAGGCCCGGGCCGAAGCGTTGCGGGCCGAACTGTGGCGCCACCGCCGGCTCTACTACGCGCTGGCTGCGCCCGAGATCGCCGACGCGGAGTACGACGCGCTCGAGCGCGAACTGGCCGCGATCGAGGCGAAGTACCCGGACCTGGTGACGCCCGACTCCCCGACGCAACGCGTCGGCTTCCCCGCGGCGGGCGATTTCCCGCAGGTGCGCCACGCCGAGCCGATGCTCTCGCTCGAGAACGCCTACAGCGAGGACGAGCTGGTCGAGTGGCAGGCCCGGCTGCGGCGCGCCGCCGGGCTCGCCGCAGAGGAAGGGATCGAGTACTCGGTCGAGCACAAGATCGACGGCGTCTCGGTCAGCGTGACCTACGAAGACGGGCGGCTGGTGCGCGCCGTGTCGCGCGGCGACGGCGCGGTGGGCGAGGAGATCACCGCCAACGTGCGGACGATCCGCTCGCTGCCGCTGCGCCTCGTCGGCCCGCACCGCGCGCTCGAGGCGCGCGGCGAGGTCTACTTCCCGCGCGAGCCCTTCGTGGCCCTGAACGCCGAGCGCGAGGAAAGCGGGGAGGCTCCGTTCGCCAACCCGCGCAACGCCGCGGCCGGGACGCTGCGGATGCAGGATCCGCGCGTCGTCGCCGCGCGGCCGCTCGACCTGCAGTTCTGGCAGGCGCTGGCGATCGACGGCGAGCCCCCCGCCGACCAGTTCGCGGGGCTCGACGAGCTGACCGCCGCCGGGCTGCGGACCAACCCGTACCGCGCGCGCCTGGCCGGGCTGCCGGCGGTGCTCGACTACATCCGCGAGTGGGCCGAAAGGCGTCACGGGCTGCCCTACGAGATCGACGGCATCGTGGTCAAGGCGGCGTCGCGGGTGCTCCAGCAGCGCGCCGGCGCGACCAGCAAGGCGCCGCGCTGGGCCATCGCCTTCAAGTACCCCGCGGCGCGGGAGACGACGCGGCTCGCCGGCGTGATCTGGCAGGTCGGCCGGACCGGAGTGCTCACGCCGGTCGCCGAACTGGACCCGGTGCGGCTGGCCGGCTCGACCGTCTCGCGCGCCACGCTCCACAACCTCGACGAGATCGCGCGGCTCGACGTCCGGATCGGCGACACGGTGCTGGTCGAGAAGGGCGGGGAGGTGATCCCCAAGGTCGTCGGGCCCGTGCTGGAGCGCCGGCCGGCCGGTGCGAGCCCGATCGTCCCCCCCGCGGAGTGCCCGGCCTGCGGCGAGCCGGTGCTGCGCGAGGAGGGCGAGGTCGCGCTGCGCTGCGCCAACCCCAACTGCCCGGCGCGCCTCAAGGAGACGCTGCGCCACTTCGCGCGCCGGACCGCGATGGACGTCGAGGGGCTCGGCCCGGCGCTGATCGACCAGCTGGTCGAGCGCGGCCTGGTGCGCGACGTGTCGGAGCTCTACGGCCTCGACGCCGGGGCGCTGGCCGGCCTCGAGCGGATGGGGGAGAAGTCGGCGCTCAACCTGGTCGCGCAGCTCGAGGCCAGCCGCTCGCGCCCGCTGCACCGGCTGCTCTTCGCGCTCGGAATCCGGCACGTCGGCGAGCGCGCCGCGAAGCTGCTGGCGCGGCAGTTCGGCACGCTCGACGCGCTGGCCGCGGCGGCGCGCGCCGACGACGCGGCGGCGCGGCTGACCGCGGTGCGCGAGGTCGGCCCCGAGACGGCGGCCTCGCTGGCGCGCTTCTTCCGCTCGCACGCCGGGACCGAACTGCTGGCCCGGCTCGCCGGGCGCGGGCTGAACCTCGAGGAGCCGGAGGAGAACCGCGCCCCGCCGGCCGGCGCGCTGGCCGGCCGGACCGTCGTCCTGACCGGTACGCTGCCGACGCTGACGCGCGACGAGGCCGCGGCCCGGCTCGAGCAGGCCGGCGCGCGCGTCGCCTCGTCGGTCAGCCGCAAGACGGATTTCGTGGTCGCCGGCGCCGATGCCGGCAGCAAGCTCGCAAAGGCGCAGGAGCTGGGGATCCCGGTGCTCGACGAGGCCGGGATGCTGGCGCTGCTCGGCTCGGGCCCGGGGCCCGGCCCCGCGGGAGAGTGATGGAAGAGAACGGCACGAAGGGACGGCTGATCCTGGTCGACGACGACGCGGCGGGGCGGGTGGCGATGGCGCGCGCCCTGCAGCGCGTCGGGTACGAGGTCTTTCCGTTCGCGGACGGGCTCGAGGCGCTGGCCTGGCTGCGCGAGCACCCCGACATCGAGTTGCTGGTGACCGACCTGAAGATGCCCGGGATCGACGGGCTCGAGGTGCTGCGCCGTGCACGCGAGATGGTCCCCGACATCGGCGCGCTGATGATCACGGCCTACGGCTCGGTCGAGACCGCGGTCGGCGCAATGAAGTTCGGGGCCGAGGACTACCTCGAGAAGCCGGTCAACCTCGAGGTCCTGCGCGCCCGCGTCGCCAACCTGATGGAGAAGATCCGCCTCGGCCGGGAGGTCAACGAGTACCGCGGGATCGAGAGCATCCTGCGCCACGACGGCTCGTTCGAGGGGATGGTCGGGCGCGCACCGGCGATGGTCGAGATGTTCCGCAAGCTGCAGCAGGTCGCGCCCGCGCGCTCGTCGGTGCTGATCCTGGGTGAGTCGGGAACCGGCAAGGAGCTGGTC
>JALOKP010000041.1 GCA_025456425.1 Acidobacteriota bacterium
CTCCCAGAAGAAGGTGACGCAGAACGCGCCGTACGCGCCGGCGAAGGCCTTCTTCAGGCTCTCGACGTCGTTGACGTCGGCGGCCACGACCTCGGCGCCGAGCTTCGCCAGCTCCTTCGCCTTGTCGCTGTTCGCGTCGCGGGTGATGGCACGGGCGGCAAATTCGCCGCTGGGGTCGGCGAGGATTGCGCGAACCAGCCCGCTGCCCTGGGCGCCGGTGGCGCCGATGACGGCGATGATCTTCCTGTCGGCCATAGGGGGTCTCCTTTCGAGAGCTGCTAAATGCTACACCTCGACAGGTAAGCCCCGCCAATGCAGGTCCCTCCTCCCGGTCAGGGCCCGCACACCTCCGCCGCGTCGCGCGATCCCTGCTGCCCCGTCTGGCTCTCGTCGAAGGTCCCGCTGCCCGCACAGCTCGCGCCGCGCACGAGGTAGAAGAAGGCGTCGCCGATCTTCGGGCGGGACGCGTCCGGCTGGCTCGTTGCCGTCGTGTCGTTGGCAAGGCAGGTTTCCGCCGCAGTGCCGAAGTCGCCGCCGCCCGCTCGCAACTCGCCCACGCTGCCGCGCACCAGGTCGTAGCCCGCGACATCCATCAGCTCGGTCCACCAGATCTCGCTCGCAGCGTCCGGGCCGCCCGCGGCCGGGCGCACGAACAGCCGGGCCGTGCCCGGCGGCCGCGCGGGGTCCTCGTCGACGAAGCCGTCGCAGTCGTTGTCTAGCCCGTCGCAGGCCTCGACGCGACCCGGTGCGCGGCGCCACTCGGCGTCGTCGCAGTCGTCCGGCCCCGGGCAGCCTTCCAGCCCGGACTCGACGAAACCGTCCCCGTCGGCATCCACGCACTGCGTGTGCTGGATCTGCACGCCGTAGGTCGCCGCGCGGTCGGTACCCGGCGGCGGGTAGAGTTCCAGCGCGTAGCGCCGCTGGTCCGCATCGACGAACGACGGCAAGCCCGGCGGCGGCCCACCCGGCCCGCCCTTCCCCGGCGACCCGAAGTCGAAGCGACTGAAGGCGTGGCTCTCGGGCCGGAAGCGCAGCTGGTGCTCGAGCGCCGGCTCCGCGGTGACGGCCAGCGCGCGGCCGGTCCCGGCGTCGCGCAGGAGGGCCAGGAACGGGGTGGACATCCGCACCGTCATCTCCGGGCGGAATTCCGCCGGCAGCTCGGCGCCGCCGCAGGCCGGACAGAGCGGCACGCCGATCTCGACCGGCAGGTCGAGGGTCAGCGGCCACTGCACCGTCCGCTCCAGCTCGAAGAACCGGAGGTCCTCGTAGACCCGGCGCTGCTCGGGGGGGTCGCAGGCGTTGCCGACGCCGTCGCCGTCGAAGTCGGACTGCGTCGGATTGGGGTGACCCGGGCAGTTGTCGAGACCATCGGCCACGCCGTCGTTGTCGCGGTCGTCGTCACAGGCGTCGCCAAGGCCGTCGCCGTCCCCGTCGTCCTGGGTGCTGCTGGCCACGGCCGGGCAACTGTCGCAGGTATCGCCCCACTCGTCACCGTCGCCGTTGGCCTGGCGGGAGTTCTTCACCACGCGACAGTTGTCGAACTGGTCCACGATGTGGTCGTCGTCGTCGTCGATCTCGCACGCGTCGCTGAAGCCGTCGCCGTCGGTGTCGGACTGGTCCGGGTCGTAGACGAGTGGGCACTTGTCGATCGCGTTGGGCACGCCATCGCCGTCGTCATCGTCGCAGGCCTCCCCCACACCGTCTGTATCCGTGTCCGCCTGATCGACATTGATGGTTCGCGGGCAATTGTCCACGGCATTCAGTCGACCGTCGCCGTCGAGGTCGGGATCGCACCCGTCACCGCTCCCGTCGCCGTCCTGATCGGCCTGCGACGGGTTGCGCAGCTGCGGGCAGTTGTCGGAGCCGTCCGTGACCCAGTCGCCGTCGTCATCGGTCGCGACGTCGTCAGGGACGCCGTCGCAGTTCGCGTCGCCTGTGCCCAGGCCGACAGCCGCGTAGGAGTTCCGCACCTGGCAGCGCTCGAACGGCGTCAGGCCCGAGTCGGCATGGGCCGCCGCCACCATCTGGTCGCGCTGATCGAGGAGCTGCGCGCCGCTGGTCAGGCGGTTCGCGATCGCGTCGTAAAGCAGGCGCCGCGCCTTCGGAATCCCGAGCCCGGCAACGTCGTACCCCCCGTGCACTCCGCCGTGAATCAGCAGGTACCCGGCCTTGTTCGGAATCCCGCTGTTCGTGTGGACGAAGCCGTTGTCCGGGAGGAACGGCCGGCAGGGGTCGCTGGCGAGCAGCGTAAGCTCCCGGAACCCGCACCCGTCACCGCTTCGCGCTCCGTCCATGTGGTCCGGATCGCGGAAGCGGGGCGGGTTGGACAGGTCCCGGAACTCGCCGCCCGCCGACCCCTCGCCTATCGTCCAGTTCCCGGAGTCGACGAAGTAGCCGAAGAGGTCCGCGTAGCTCTCGTTGAGCGCCCCGCTCTGGTTCTCGTAGACCAGATTGGCCTCGGCGGCGACGACGCCGTGCGTGTACTCGTGGCCGATGATGTCGAGCGTCCCCATGCCGTCCGCGAATCGCAGGTCGTTGCAGAACGGAACGAACATCGCGTTGTTCGACGGCCGGTCGAGCCGGTCGCGGATGATCACGTCGAGATACAGCCCCTCCTGCCCTCCGCCGCCGTTGTGCCCGTCCCGCCGGAGAGCCGTGCGCCAGTAGCTGTCGATTGCGGAGATGTGGCCGAAGGCGTCGATCCCTTCCTGATCGGGAACGGGCGGTGTAAAGCGCGTCTGGCCGGTCTCGTCAAACCACTCCTCGTCGCTGTTGTTCCAGGCCCAACAGCCGATGACGCTCGCGGGCGGATCGGTGAGCTGCGCCGTGCGGAGCGTCAGGTCGAACACCTCCTGAATTGCGTCCTCGAGGTGCAGTGTCTGCCCCGTCGTCGCGTCGATCGCGTAAAGCCCGGCGGCCGGGCCGTCGGCAGGCACGGTCCAGGCCAGGCGCGGCGCGGCACCGGGCGTTCCGATCAGCCGCCCGTCGACGATCGCCAGTTGCACGTCGCCGGCCGGCTCCGCGCCCTCGCCGGAGTCGGCCCGCGCCAGGGCCAGCGCGCGCGCGGCGTCGAGCGGCGGGGCAGTGGCGCCCAGCGCCCGGTCGAGCGCCGCCGCGTAGGAGCCCGAGAGGCCGACGACGTCCTCGCCATCGAGATGGACGATCACTTCACCCGGGAAGACCGGGATGCCGTTGTGGAGCTGGCGGAAATTGAGGTGCCGGTCGTCTTCCGCCCGGCGGCGGAGCTGCCACGCCGCGGCCGGGTCGCCCGCGCGCAGCGCATCGCCGTACTCGGACAGGAACCAGCGCGCCCGCGTCACCGGGTCGAGGCGGAAGGCGGCGGGCACGACGACACGGAACGACGCCGAGGCGATCGCACCGCGCGCGAGGCGAATCTCAGGCGGCTCGAGGGAGGCCGCGCGCAGCCGCGCGATCGCCGCCGCCTGGAGCGCGTCGCCCTCCGCCGGATCGGGCGGCTCGGGAGAAGGGACGATCCGGCAGCTGAGCAGCAGCTGGGGGCCCGGGTTCTCCGGTCCTCCGCCCTCGCGGCTCAGGAAGCGCACCCCGGCCGGGGGGCGCGCGAGAAGGGCCAGGCTTCGCTCGGATAACCGGCCCGTCGCCCAGTGCGTCACGAGCGCGGTCACATCCAGCAGCACGTCGCCCGATTCGATGCCGAAGGAGCGGAGCGCGTAGACCGGCCCGTACGACGGCTGCTTGGTCCAGGTCAGCTCGCTCTCCGCCCATGGCGCGGTGACGGAGCGGACCTCCAGCTCGAACGGGAGCAAATCCACACCGTTGGCCGACAGCCGGAGCCACGCGCTGTCGACGGTCGCGCCCTCGGGCAGCGCGGCTCCGAGGTCGAAGCCGATCAGCGAGCGCCAGACCTGGGTCCCGTCGCCGGGGTGCTCGACCCGGAGTTCCGGCTCCGAGCCGAAGTTGTCCCCGGGCGCCGCCTCGACCACGCTCGCGTCCGCTACCGCGTCGAAAACGCCGCCACATGGCGGGGGGGCCGCCGGGACCGCCGTCCCGGCGGAAAGGACGAACAGGCCGACGAGTATCGACCGGGAAATGGACCGGCGGCTGGTTGAACCGGACGACATGGGCCCCCCCTCGCGTCGCCCCTCGCGCGAACCATCTCCGAGGCGACCCTCTCTGCCGACGGATGTTTACAAGGAAAGCGAACTCGTTTCAATGGAGTATTTAGCCCAGCGATTCCGGCCCGGCCGCAGGAACGGCCCGCGCCTTTCATCTCGACCGTCCCGAGCCGCCGTATATTCCCGCCCACCCCCGGGAGAGAGAAGCCGTGACCCGTCACCGCGCCCCGGCCGCGCCGTCCGGCCGGAACGCCTGCTATCTGCTCGTTTTCCCGCTGGCCGCGCTGCTCCTGGCCAGCCCCCCCGCCGCCCTGGCCGACCCCGCCCCGGGCTCGGTCCGCGTGACCCGGACCGGCAACACCGTCCGGGTGAGCTGGCAGGCCGGATCGGGGCCCTACGGCGTCTACCGCTCCCCCGACCCGACCGACGTCGTGCGGCCGGCGTGGCTGGCCGGCGCGACCCAGCAGACCTTCTACGAGGAGCCGGTCGCGGCCGGGATCGCCCCGATCAGTTTCTACCTGGTCGACGACCCGCAGCGCTGCGTCAGCGCCGCCGATTGCGACAACGGGATCAACTGCGACGGCGTCGAGACCTGCGGCACCGTGACCCCGGTCTGCCTCCCCGGCGCGCCGATCTCCTGCAACGACGGCGACGACTGCACCGCCGACCGCTGCGTCGAGGCGACCGGCGGCTGCGAGTACGCCAGCCTCGGCTGCGACGACGGCGACCCGTGCACGATCGACAGTTGCCGGCCGGGCGGCGGCTGCTTCGCGGTCGTCGACCCCGACGCCGGGATCGGCACCGCGGCCGAGCTGGCCGGGCGCAGCCTCCCCTCCTACCCGCACTTCGAGTTCACGGCCGCCGCGAACCAGGGGACGCCGGTCGAGCTGGCGGTCGACCCGTCGGCGCACCCGGCCGTGACGGGGCAGACCTGCGACGTCTACGTCCTGGCCAAGCGCTCGGCCGCCGAGTGGTGCGCCGGCACCGCGCTGGCCGACGTGCGCGGCGCCCCCGAGGCGCGGACGTTCGTGGCCGGCGGGGTGCGCGACAACACCTTCGCGCTGGCCGGCAGCGCGTCGCTCTCGCCCGTCGACGGCACCGCGATCGGCCGCGGCTACGACCTGGCGCTCGACTGCAACCGCAACGGGACGCTGGATGCCGGCGAGCTGGCCGACGGCCTGTCCGACGGCCCGGGGTTCACGGTGCTGCGCGACCTGACCCAGCCCGGCCCGCTGGCCGTCTCGCAGTTCGACGACATCGGTCCGGAGCCGCCCCACTGCTCGGGCGGCGGCAACGACGACATGCGGATCTACTACCCCTCGGTCCTGAACGACCCGGGCACGACGGGGACCTACCCGCTGGCCGTGATCAGCCACGGCAACGGCCACTGCTACGACTGGTACGACTTCCTGGGCCGGCACCTCG
Organism: Acidobacteriota bacterium; assembly: GCA_025456425.1. GTDB lineage: Bacteria > Acidobacteriota > Polarisedimenticolia > J045 > J045 > JALOKP01. Next base: position 5,520 of record JALOKP010000041.1, read on the forward strand.
CGTCGTTCGGCTTCATCGCGATGTCGCACGACAACAACACCGTCCCCGGGATCGAGACCGCCTCGACCACCACGCTGACCTTCACCGACAAGATCCTGGCGCAGCAGGCCACGCTGGGGGGCGGCGTCCTGAACGGCCACATCGACGACACCCGGATCGCCTGGATCGGCCACAGCCGCGGCGGCGAGGGGGTGGCGCGGGCCTACGACCGGCTGGTCGACGAGGCCTGGCCGGCCACGCAGTACAGCGCGCGGGACATCGCCGTGATCAGCAGCATCGCGCCGACCGACTTCCTCGGGCCGGCCCAGTCCGACCCGCACGGCGTCCCCTACCACCTGCTCTACGGCTCGGCCGACGGCGACGTCTGCGGCTGCCCCAACAACGCGGTCGCGCAGTCGTTCGGGCTCTACGAGCGGGCGACCGGCGCGCGGCAGTCGACCTACGTCCACGGCGCCGACCACAACGACTTCAACTGCTGCGGGTTCGAGGACTTCAGCGGCCCGGCCGGCAGCGCGATCGGGCGCGAGGAGGCCCAGCGCGTCCAGAAGGTCGTCCAGTTGGCGCTGCTCAAGCAGTTCGTCGAGCGCTTCGCGCCGGCCAAGGACATCTTCTGGCGCCAGTGGGAGGCGTTCCGGCCGCTCGGCGTCGCGGCCGGCACGGTGGTCGTGAACGAGCTGCGCGAGCCGCCGGCCCGCCGCAGCTTCGTGGTCGACGACTTCCAGGCCCAGCCCGCGCCGGGCACCAGCAGCTCGGGGGGCGCGGTGACCGCCACGGTCGCCGCGCTGGCCGAGCAGCGCGAGCAGGAGACGGGCGGCTCGTTCGAGTGGACCGGCAGCGAGCCGATGAACGGGATGACCCGCGGCCGGAACGAGGACCTGGGCCGCGGCGTGGTCTTCGAGTTCGCCCAGGGGAGCCCGGGCTTCTACGAGCTGGACGTGATCCCCCTGGCGCGCGATTTCCGCGACGACACCTTCCTGTCGTTCCGGGCGACGCAGATGACGCGGCACCCGCGGACGATCGCGGCGCTGGGCGACCTGACCTTCACGGTCACGCTGGCCGACACCGGCGGCCGCCGCAGCTCGATCGGGATCGGGGCTTTCGGCGGCGGGATCGAGGAGCCGTACCAGCGCACCGGCTACGGCGCCGGGACCGGCTGGCAGAACGAGTTCGAGACGATCCGCATCCGGCTGACCGACTTCCTGCGCGACGGCGCGAACCTCGACCTGGGGAACGTGCTCTCGATCCGCTTCGACTTCGGCGCGGTCTACGGCTCGGCCGAAGGGCGGGTCGCGCTCGACGACATCGAGCTGGTGAAGGAGTAGCGCCATGAGACGCCGCCTCGTCCTCCCGCTCCTCGCGCTGCTCGCCGCGGTGCTGGCCCTCCCCGGGCTCGCCACGCCACCCTTGCCGGAGACCCCGGCCCCGGTGCGCGGCGTGCTCTACGCGCGGCCGTTCACGCTCGACGCGCCGTTCCGTTACGACTGGTCGGCCGAGCACCCGGAGGTCTCGTCGGGCCTGGTGCTGGTGCTCGAGGCCGACCCCGCGCTGCTGCGCCCGCGCGAGACGCAGGAGCCGGTGCTGTTCGTCGGCGCGCTCCCCGCGCAGCGCGTCACGCGGGCCTTCGAGTCGGGCCGCGTGGTGGTGCTGGTCCCGGGCCCGGTCGACCTGGCCTCCGACCCGGTCTGGTTCGGGACGCCCGGCCTGCCCGAGCAGGTCGACGCGACGACGGCCCGCGCCGAGCGCGGCCTCGCCGCCCGCGCCGCGATCGCCCCCGTCGGCCGTCGCGCGGCCGACGCCGCGCTGGCGAAGGGCGGCCCCCCCGCGCGCTACGCTTCGAAGACCGAGTTGCTGCAGGCGCTCGAGGCGCTGGCGCGGGAGTACGGCGCGGCGCCGTAGCGCCTCCGGCGCGGAGCGCGTCAGCCCAGTTCCGTCACCGGCACGGCATCCAGCTCGCGTCCCAGCGGGGTGCGGTCGGGCACCAGGCAGATCACCGCGCCCGGACCGAGCGGCGCCCCGGCCCGCTGGAGTGCCCGGTAACCGGCGATGTCTTCCGGCCCCGGGGAGGCGGTCAGCTTCGCTTCCACGGGGAACAGCAACCCGTCCTCCGCGACCAGCAGGTCGACCTCGTGCCGCTCCTTGTCCCGGAAGTACCAGATCGGCGCCTCGCGGCCCCGATGGCGGTAGCTCTTCAGGATCTCCGTGACGACGAGGTTCTCGAACAGCGCCCCCGCCATCGCGCCCCGCGACGCGGGCTCCGCGGCACTCCAGCCGGCCAGGTGGGCCGCGATCCCCGTGTCGAGGAAGTAGAGCTTCGGCGACTTGATCTGCCGCTTGCCGATGTTCTCGAAGTAGGGGCGCAGGAGGTAGACCTGGCCCGTCGCCTCGAGCAGGTGCAGCCACTCGTGGGCCGTGCTGGGGGCCACCCCGACGTCGCGGGCCATGTCCGCGACGTTCAGCAGCTGCCCGACGCGGAAGGCCGCCACGCGGAGGAAGCGCTGGAACCGCGCGAGGTCGCCGATCGGTGACAGCAGGCGCACGTCGCGCTCGATGTAGGTCTGCAGGTAGGAATCGAGGTAGACCTCGCGCGGGGGGGCGTCGGAGTGCGCGAGCCGGGGCAGCCCCCCCTGCAGGATCCGTTCGAACAGCTCGAGCAACCCGAGCTGCGGCGCGGCGGCGTGCGTCGGACGGTCGGGGCGGAAGGGCGGCCCGGGCTGGGGCCATCCGGAGCGCTCGGCGAGCGACAGCCCGAACAGCGCGAGCACGCCGACCCGTCCCGCGAGCGACTCGGAGACACCGCGCATCAAGGGAAGGGGCTGCGATCCGCTCAGCCAGTAGGATCCGGCGGGCGCGCCGCGGTCGATCGCCGGCTTGAGCGCCTCCAGCAGCCGCGGCGCGTGCTGGACTTCGTCGATCAGCACGGGCGGCGGATACCTCTGGAGGAAGAGCTCGGGGTCTTCGAGCGCGGCGCCTCGTGGACCGAACTCGTCGAGCGAGACGACGCGCCGGGCGCGGCCTTCCCGTTCCGCAGCGTGCTGGAGCAGGGTGGTCTTTCCGACCTGCCGCGCCCCCGTGAGAAGGAGTGCCGGGAAGCCGGAGGAGCTCTCGAGCAGCGGGGCTTCGAGCAGGCGCGGAAGGAACATGCGACCATAATACGGCAGCGGCGAATAACGGTCAACTACCTGATGGGTTGACACTTGACGGCCCCACATCCCTCCGGAGTGGCCGAAACCGGCTCGCGCGATAGACCGCCGTCCGGCCCCGCTCCATACTCCCGCCGCCCCCGGGAGCACCGCCGATGCCCACCCTTCTCGAGTCCCGCGCGACGACCGCCCTGGTCTGGGGCGACGAGCGCGTCTCCTACGACCTGCTGCTGCGCCGCGCCCGGGCCTGGGCGAAGGACCTCGACGGCGCCGGCGAGCGCATCGTCGTCTTCTCCGAGAACCGGCTCGAGTGGGTCTACGCCGCCTACGCGATCTGGGGCGCGAAGAAGGTCCTGGTCCCTGTCGACTTCATGTCGACCGCGGAAGAGGTCGCCTACGTGCTCGACGACTGCACGCCGGGCGCGCTCTACTGCTCGACGAAGACGCGGCTGGTCGTCGAGAGGGCGCTGGCGCTGGCCGGGCACAAGCCGCGGCTGCTCGACCTGGAGCGGCCGCACGAGCCGGCGGCGGACGGGCCGACCGGCGCCGAGCCCATCGAAGCCGACCCCGCCGCGCTGGCGGCGATCGTCTACACCTCCGGCACGACCGGCAGTCCCAAGGGGGTGATGCTCTCCTTCGGCAACATCCTGGCCAACGTGACGGCGGTCGTGAACGAGGGCTATTACACCCCCGACTCGCGGATCTTCCTGCTGCTCCCGCTGCACCACGTCCTGCCGCTGGCCGGCTGCCTGGTCGCGCCGCTCTACGGCGGCTCGACGATCGTCTTCGCGACCTCGCTGGTCGGCGAGGAGCTGGTCGCGACGCTCAAGCGCAACCAGGTCACGACGATCGTCGGCGTGCCGCGCTTCTACGACGTGCTGGGCCACGCCTTCCGCGACCGGATCGAGGCCAGCGGCCTGGCCCGCACGCTGTTCGCGCTGGCGGCGAAGGTCGGCTCGCCGCGTTTCTCGCGGCTGATCTTCGGCTCGGTCCATCGCAAGCTGGGCGGGAAGCTGCAGCACCTGATCAGCGGCGGCGCCGCGCTGAGCCGGGAGACCGCGCGGATCTTCGACGTGCTGGGGTTCACCGTCTGCGAAGGCTACGGCATGACCGAGTGCGCGCCGATGATCACCTTCCCGCGGATCGGCAGGATCAAGCTGGGGACCTGCGGCCAGGCCCTCTCCGGCACCGAGGTGAAGACGGTCGACGGCGAGATCGTGACCCGCGGCCCGAACATGATGCTGGGCTACTACAACCGGCCGGAGGAGACCGCGGCGATCATCCGCGACGGCTGGCTGCACACCGGCGACCTGGGCCAGTTCGACGACGAGGGGTTCCTGACGATCACCGGGCGGCTGAAGGAGATCATCATCCTGCCGAGCGGGAAGAACGTGAACCCGCAGCCGATCGAGGCGGCGCTGCAGGGCGCGACCGGGGCCGTACGCGAGGCCGGCGTATTCCTCGACGGCGAGACGCTCCACGCGCTGGTCGTTCCCAACTGGGACGGCCTGCCGATCGCCGACCGCGGCGCCGCCGAGGAGTGGCTGCGGCGCGAGGTGCTCGAGCCGTACAACGCCACCGTCGCACCCTACAAGCGCGTCACCCGGGTCACGCTGGCCCGCGAGGAGCTGCCGCGCACCCGGCTCGGCAAGCTGCGGCGCCACCAGCTCGCGGCGATCGCCGGCGCGATCCGCGAGGCCGCGGCCGCGCCGGACGCCGCCGCCGCCGACAGCGGCGACCCGACGCTGGCGAAGATCGCCGCGTTCCTCGAGCGGCAGTACCGCCAGCCGGTGCGCGCCGCGAGCCGCCTCGACGCCGACCTGGGGGTCGACTCGCTGGGGCGCGTCGAGCTGGCCGCCTTCCTGACGCAGGCGTTCGGGGTTTCGATCCCGGAGGTGCGGCTGGGCGAGTTCGCGACCGCCGGCGACCTGGCCGGCTTCGTCGCCCAGTACAAGACCGACAGAGGCGACGGGCCGGCCTTCTCGTGGTCCGAGATCCTGAAGCCGGCACGGCCGCCCGCGCTGCCGCACAGCAGCCTGCTGCACCGCCTGATCGTCTTCACCTCCGACCTCTTCGTGCGCCTCGCTTTCCGCACCGACGCGCAGGGCGGCGATCGCCTGCCCGAGGGGCCCTGCATCATCGCCCCCAACCACCAGAGCTTCTTCGACGGGATGTTCGTCAACGCCTTCATGCAGAAGAGCGCGGTCTGGCGCACGCTCTACTACGCCAAGGCCAAGCACTTCGGCGGGGCCTGGAAGAAGTTCCTGGCCGACCGCAGCAACGTGATCGTGGCGACGCCCGACGAGGGGATCCTGCAGTCGCTGCAGAAGGTCGCCGCGGCGCTGCGGCGCGGCAACAACGTCGTGATCTTCCCGGAAGGGACGCGCTCGGCCGGCGGCCAGCTCGGCTCGTTCAAGGAGAGCTACGCGATCCTGGCCCGCGAGCTGAACGTCCCGGTCGTCCCGGTCGTGATCGACGGCACGCACCGCGTGCTGCCGGTCGGTGGCTGGTTCCCGCGCCTGCTGCGCCGCGTCCGCGTGACCTACCTCGAGCCCGTGACGCCGCGCGAGGGGGAGGCGGCGGAGAGCTTCAACCGGCGGGTCCGGGCGCTGATCGAGGAGCAGCTGCAGGGCGGCCGGGTGCAGTTCGAGGGCTAGGCGCGATGCGATGCGCGGCGCGTCGGCAGAGCGCGGGCCTCGCGCCCGTCGTGCTGGCGCTCGCCCTGGCCGCGCTCGCGGCGCCCGCGGCGGCGCTCGCGCAGCCGATCCTCCCGACCCCGCCGCTCGAGCGCCACGGCCCGCGCGAAGGGCTGTTCGCCGAGACGATCAACGCGCTCTACTTCGACCGCAGCGGGCTGCTCTGGGTCGGAACGCGCGAGGGGCTGTTCTCGTTCGACGGCTACGCCTTCGATCTTCACCAGCACGTCGTCGGCGACCCGGCCTCGCTCGCCGACAACTGGATCCGGACCGTCTTCGAGGACCGCGCCGGCAACCTCTGGGTCGGGACGAACGCCGGCGGCCTGAATCGGCTCGACCGCGCCTCGGGCCGCGTCGCCGCCTTCCGCCACGACGGGGGGGACGCCGGCACGCTCAGCCACGACAGCGTCTATGCGATCGCCGAGGCCGGGGAGGGCCGGCTGTGGGTCGGGACGCAATCGGGCCTCAACCTCTTCGATCCGGCGACCGGCCGCGCGCAGCGGGTACCCGTCCTGCCGAAACCGAACCCGCGCTCCGGCGCGGAGTACGTCTGCGCCCTGCTGCCGGCGCCGGACGGCACGGTCTGGATCGCGACGATCGGCGACTGGGTCCTGCGCCTCGACCCCGCGTCCGGGACGGCCCGGCCGCTCCCGATCCCGCCGGGCAGCGAGCGCGCTGCCGCGTCGGCCGACGCGTTCGCGCTGGCCTTCGACGCGAGCGGGCGGCTCTGGATCGGGGGGCGTTTCGGCGCGGTGGTGCACGATCCGCGGACGGGTTCGACCCTGCGTGCAGTTGTACGGCCGGGACAGGACGATTCGCTGCTCGAGAGCGTGGTCCCGGCGCTGGCCGCGACGCCGGCCGGCCCGGTCTGGCTGGGCACCTTCGTCGGGCTGCTGCGGGTGGATGAGCCGCCGTTCGTCGAGTTTCGGATCCGCTTCCACGGGGGAGCGGAGCAGGACGCACAGACCGAGGAGCGGATCACCGCCCTGGCCCTGGACGCGGGCGGCTCGCTCTGGCTCGGCACGACGAGCGGAGGGCTCGCGCGCCTGCTCCAGCCGACCGGCCCGTTCCGCGCGATCCGTGCCCGGAGCGGCCCCGGTTCGCCAAGCTACGGGGACATCACCGCGCTGTTCGAGGACCGGCGGCAGCGGCTCTGGCTCGGGTCCTTCGGCGGCGGGATCGAGGTCCTCGAGCCGGGCGGCCCGGGGTTCCGGGCCATCCCGCTGCTCGAGCGGGGACGACCGATCGCGGACGGCACCCTGCGGATCGGGGAGGATCGCGCCGGGACGCTCTGGCTCGCGGCGACCGACGGCGTGACGCGCTTCGACCCGGCCTCGGGCGCGTTGACGCGCTTCCGCCACGACCCCGCCGATCCCACCTCGCTGCCGCGCGGCTACGCCTACGCCCTGCTGATCGACCGCGACGATCGGGTCTGGATCGGGACCGGCGGCGGCGGGCTGGCGCGCCTGCGCGAGGACGGGCGCGGCTTCGAGCGGATCGTGAACCGACCGGACGACCCGGCCACGCCGAGCGACAACTTCGTCACGACGCTGCACGAGGACCGTGCCGGGCGGCTCTGGATGGGGACCCGCTCCGGCGGCGTGAACCTCGTCGACCGGGACACGCTGCGGGTGCAGCGGCTCCCGGTCGACCCGCAGGACCCCGAGGCGCTGGCCCACCAGTACGTCACTTCGATCGTGGAGGACCGCGCCGGCACGATCTGGATCGGCAGCGCCGGGGGCGGGCTGGCGCGGCTGCTGCGCCTGGACCCGGAGCGCGGCGCCCGCTTCGAGCGGATCACCGCCCGCGATGGCCTGGTCAACGACAACGTGATGTCGATCGTCGAGGACGACGACGGAAGCCTGTGGCTCGCGACGCGGCGCGGCCTGACCCGCTTCGACCCGCTGCGCCGCACATTCGTCAGCTACGACGTCGCCGACGGGCTGCCCTCTTCCGAGGGGAACCTGTCCGCCGCGGTCCGGGCCCACGACGCGATCTACGTCGGGCTGCTCAACGGCCTGGTCGCGATCCCGCGCGGCACCCCCTTCCCCACCCCGCCGCCGGCGCGGCTTGCGCTGACCGCGCTGCGCACATTGGAGGGGCCGGCCGCGGCGCCGGGATCGCCGTGGCCGCCCGCCGAGGTCTCGATTCGCCACGGCGAACCGCTGACGGTCTCGTTCGCGGTCGTCGACTACGACTCGCACCGGCGCCACCGCTACGCCTACCGCGTCGCCGGGGGGGAGTGGCTCGATCTCGGCGCGCGGCGGGAGCTGACCTTCACCGACCTGTCGCCGGGGGCGCACCGGCTGGAGCTGCGCGCCCGCGGGGCCCGCGGCGAGTGGAGCGATCCGCCGCTGGCGCTGACGGTCCAGGTCGTCCCCCCCTTCTACCGCACCGCCTGGTTCCGGATCCTCAGCGCGGTCGCGCTGGCCGCGGGAGCGATCACCTGGCACCAGGTCCGGACCCGGCGCCTCGAGCGCCGCAATCGCGAGCTGGCCGAGCTGCAGGTCCAGCGCGAGGCCGCGCTGCGCGTCGCGCGATCCAAGGAGGAGGAGCTGCAGTCCGCCTTCGAGCGGCTGCAGGCCCTGACGCGGCGGCTCGAGGCCGCCAAGGAGGAGGAGCGCAAGGCGATCGCCCGAGAGCTGCACGACGAGATGGGCCAGCTGCTGACCGCCGCCAAGATCAACATCCAACTGCTGCAGAGACTGGGGCCCGACGACACGGCGCCGCGGCGTCTGGCCGACACGGTCGGGCTGCTCGACCGGATGATCAAGCTGGTGCGCGCTCTCTCGTTCGAGCTGCGCCCGCCGCTGATGGACGAGCTAGGGCTGGTCGCGGCGCTGCGCGGGCACCTCGCGGCCCAGGCCGACCGAACCGGGCTGGAGGTCGCCTTCTCGGACGACGGGCTGCCCGACCGGCTTCCCGCGGAGTTGGAGATCGCCGCCTTCCGGATCGTGCAGGAGGCGATGACGAACGTGGTCCGGCACGCCGGCGCGACGCGGGTCGCGGTCCGGCTGCGGGCCGCGGACGGGCGCCTTCGGATCGAGGTGGAGGACGACGGACAGGGCTTCGATCCGGACGCCGCCGCCGCCGCGAGCGGCGGCGAGCACTTCGGGATCGTGGGAATGCGGGAGCGCGCCGAGGCCCTCGGCGGGAGAGTCACGTTGTCCTCGGCGCGGGGGCGGGGGACGGCGATCCGGGCTGAGCTACCATGGAGCGCCTGAGGAGGCCTTCGTGAAGGTGATCCTCGCCGACGACCACCACCTGGTGCGCAGCGGGATCCGCGCGCTGCTGGAGTCGATCACCGGCGTGCTCGTGGTCGCCGAGGCCGGCGACGGGCGCGAGGCGCTCGAACTGATCGAGCGGCACCGCCCGGACGTCGCCCTGCTCGACATCACGATGCCCGGCCTCAACGGGCTCGAGGTCGCGGCGCGGGTCCGGGAGTCCTCGCCCCGCACCCGCGTCGTCGTGCTCTCCATGCACGCCGGCGAGACTTACGTCGCCCAGGCGCTGCGGGCCGGCGTGGCGGGCTACCTGCTGAAGGACTCGGCCGCGTCGGACCTGCAGGTCGCGCTGGAGGCCGTCGGACGAGGCGGGACATTCCTCAGCCCGTCGATCTCGCAGCAGGTCGTCAGCTCCTACCTGCGGGGCGAACTCCCCGCAGCCGACCCACTTGGGGGCCTGAGCCCGCGCCAGCGCGAGGTCCTGCAGCTGATCGCGGAAGGGCGCTCGACCAAGGAGATCGCGGCCGACCTGGAGCTGTCGATCAAGACGGTCGAGACCCACCGCGCCCAGATCATGGAGCGGCTCGGGATCCACGACGTCCCGGGCCTGGTGCGGTTCGCGATCCGCTCCGGCCTGATCTCGTCCGAGTAGGAAATCGGTAGCTGTCCCCCATTCCTGTTCACGGTCGATTCGCAGGCCGGGGCCGGACGCCGGGCAGCAGTGCCGGCGGCGACACTCGCAGCAGGTCGAGCGCCGCTGCGAAATCCGCCGGCAGCGGGGCCGTGATCACCGGCCCCAGCTCGTCCGGCAGCTCCAGCCGCCACGCGTGCAGGAAGGTGTGGTCCGGCGCGAGCGCAGCGCGCAGCACGGCGTCCCTCACACCGCGGTGGCGCGGCCCCCCGTAGAAGTCGTCCCCCACGATCGGGTGGCCGGCCTGGGCGAGGTGGACGCGGATCTGGTGCGTCCGCCCGGTCTCGGGCCGCAGTTCGACCAGCGCCGCGTGCGGCGGCGCGGCCAGCACGCGGTAGCGGGTCGCGGCGGGGCGGCCCGCCGGGTCGACGCGCATCTTCCGCCGGTCGGCGCGGTCGGGGCCCAACGGGGCGTCGTACCGCCCGTCGCGCGGCCGAGGGTGCCCCCAGCAGAGCGCGAGGTAGAGCTTCCCGATCCGCCGTCCGCCGAGCGCCGCCGCCAGCGCGCGGTGCGTCGCGGCGTCGCGCGCGAGCAGGACGACGCCGGTCGTGCCGACGTCGAGCCGGTGCACCAGGTGCAGTGCGTCCGGGTCGAGCGCCTCCTCGCGGCGCACCGCGGCCGGGAGCGCCTCGACCAGCCGCCGGACCGCGGCGCCCGGATCGCGGGGCGGCGTGGCGAGCGAGAGCCCCGCCGGCTTGTCGAGCGCCACCAGCCGCTCGTCCGCGAACAGCAGCCGCGCCGTCATCGGCGGCCGGGGCGGGGGCGTACCGGGCGGAAGGGCGCCATCCGTGTAGGATCTCAGCGCCCGCGGTGCGCCGTCCACGGCCGCCCCCGGACGGAGGATCGGATGAGGCGCGACCGCGGAGCGGCCCGGGCACGGGCCGGCGCATGGATCCTGGCGGGCGCGGCGATCGGGCTCGCCGCCGCCGCCGCGTTCGCCGACAAGAAGGGGAACCCGGACGCGGTCCCGGGGATCGAGGCCGAGGCCCTGATGAAGGACGTGCGGACCCTGGCCTCGCCCAAGTTCGGCGGACGGCTGGCGGGAAGCCCCGGCTACGACGAGGCCGCGCGGTGGGCCGCCAAGCGGTTCGAGAAGCTGGGCCTGCGGCCGGGCGGCGACGCGGGGAGCTACCTGCAGGTCTTCCCGCTCGAGTACAACGCGATCGAGAGCTGCCGGCTCTCGATCACGCCGGCCGGCGGCGCGCCGCGCGCGCTGGCGATCCCGGACGACTTCACCTGCCGCGGCTTCACCGGCTCGGGTACCGTCTCCGCCCCCGTGGTGTTCGCGGGGTTCGGCCTGTCGCTGCCCGACCGCGGCTGGGACGACTACGCCGGCCTGGACGTCGCCGGCAAGATCGTGCTCGTCTTCAAGGACGCTCCGCCGTTCGACCCGCCGCGCGCCGCGGAAGGGGTCAAGGGCTGGGGCGACGCGACCCTGCCGCGGCCGAAGGCGCTGGCGGCGCAGGCCCGCGGAGCGGCCGGGCTGCTGATGGTCTCGCTGCCGAAGGACGGCAGGGTCGGGCCGCCGATCGCCAGCGTGCTCCACGGGCCCGGCGAGCAGCCGGCCGGCTTCCCGCAGCAGCACGTCAGCGGGGCGGTGGCGGCGCAACTGCTGGCCGGCAGCGGCGCCACGCTCGAGTCGCTCGCGAAGGAACTCGCCGAGGCGAAGGCGCCGCGCTCGCGCCCGCTCGGCTCGAAGGCGGCGATGACGGTCGCGGCGAAGTACCGCCCCGACCAGCCCGCGGCCAACGTGGTTGCGGTCCTGCCCGGCGGCGACCCGGAGCTGCGCGGCCGGGTCGTCGTGCTGGGGGCGCACCTCGACCACGTCGGAACGCAGGAAGAGGTCCTCTGGCCGGGGGCCAACGACAACGCCTCGGGCTCGGCCGCGCTGCTCGCGGTGGCCGAGGCCTTCGCGAAGAGCCACCGCCCGCCGCGGCAGACCCTGGTCTTCGTGCTGTTCGCGGCCGAGGAGCAGGGACTGAACGGTTCGCGCTGGTTCGTCGAGCGGATGCCCTTCCAGCCGGACCAGGTCGTGGCGATGCTCAACCTCGACAGCGTCGGGCACGGTGAGGGGCTGCAGCTGGGCGGCGGCAAGAGCGCGCCGCAGCTCTGGGAGCTGGCCCGGACGCTCGACGCCGCCGGGGAGCGGATCACGATCGCGGACACCTGGGCCGGTGGCGGCGCCGACGCGACGCCGTTCCACGAGAAGGGGATCCCGACGCTCTACTTCGCGTCGACGAAGAGCTACACGCACCTGCACCAGGCCAGCGACCGGCCGGAAACGCTCAACCCGGCGCTGCTCGAGAAGATCGCGCGGCTGGCCTTCCGCACGGCGCGCTCGGTCTCGGACGGCGCCTACGACCGCGAGACCGTGACGCCGTAGGGGCCGCCCTCCGTGGCGGCCCGACAACGCGCGCCCTCCGTGGCGGCCCGCGCCGCCGCTCAGCCGGCGAGCCGCGCCAGCGCCGCGTCGAGCGTGGCGTCCGACTTGCAAAACGCGAAGCGAACCAGGTGCCGCACCCGGGCCGGCTCCTCGCAGAAGGCCGAGACCGGGATCGCCGCGACCCCCTTCGCCTCCGGCAGCGTGCGGCAGAAGGCGAGATCGTCGTCGCACCCCAAGGGCCGGATGTCGGCCACGGCGAAGTAGGTCCCCTGCGGAACCAGCACGCGGTAGCCGGCCGCGGCCAGCCCGGCGCACAGCCGGTCGCGCCGCGCCCGGTAGTCGGAGACGAAGCGCGCAAAGAACTCGTCGTCGGCCTCGAGCCCGGCGGCGACGGCGAGCTGGAACGGCCCCGGCGTGCAGAAGGTGACGAACTGGTGCGCGGCCCGCAGCGCGCGGGTCAGCGGCTCCGGCGCGCAGGCGTAGCCCACCTTCCAGCCGGTCAGGCTGAAGGTCTTGCCCGCCGACGAGATCATCACCGTCCGCTCGCGCATCCCCGGCAGCGTGGCGAGCGGGACGTGCTGGCCCTCGAAGACGAGGTGCTCGTAGACCTCGTCTGTGATCGCCAGCAGGTCGTGTCGCCGGCAGACCTCCGCCACGGCCTCCAGCTCGGCCCGCGCGAAGACCTTCCCGACCGGGTTGAGCGGGGAGTTGAGGACGATCGCGCGGGTCCGCGGCGTGACGGCGCGCGCCAGCGCCTCGGCGTCCAGCGTGAAGCCGGGCGGAGTCAGCGGTACCACGACCGCCCGCGCCCCGGCGTTGGCCAGCCCCGGCCGGTAGGAGTCGTAGAACGGCTCGAACAGGATCGCCTCGTCGCCGGCGTCGAACAGCGACTGGAAGGTGGCGAAGAGCGCCTCGGTCGCGCCCGAGAAGACGGTGACCTCGCCGTCGGGGTCGTAGTCCAGGCCGTAGAAGCGCCGCCGGTGCGCCGAAACCGTGCGATTCAGCTCCGGCAGGCCGAACATCCGCACGTACTGGTTGCGGCCGTCCCGGATCGCCCGCAGTGCGGCTTCCTTGACGAACTCCGGGCCGTCGAAATCGGGAAACCCCTGCCCCAGGTTGACCGCGCCGTGCCGCACCGCCAGCTCGGTCATCTCGGTGAAGATCGTCGTGCCGAACGGTGCCAGGCGCGGGGTGAGCGGGGGGCGCATGAGGGCGTAAGGATACCCCGCGGCCGCTATCGTTTGTCTTGGCGCTCTCGTTTTGGCACTCTGGCGCCCTACCGCCCTCCGGAGGTCCTCCGTGCGCTCGCTCCGCTCGCTCGTCCCGGCCATCCCGACCCCGCTCTGCTTCGCCTGCCTGCTCGCGCTGCTCGTGCTGCTGGCGCTGGTCGCCGCCCCCGCCCGCGCGGCGGAGCCCGGCCCCGCCGCGGCACCGGAGGGGCGCCTCCTGCGCTTCCCCGACATCCACGGCGACACGGTCGTCTTCGTCTACGGCGGCGACCTCTGGCGGGCCCCCTCTGCGGGCGGCCCGGCGATGCGGTTGACGGCGCACCCCGGGCAGGAGCTGTTCCCGAAGATCTCGCAGGACGGCGCGTGGATCGCCTACACGGCCGAGTACACCGGCTCGCGCCAGGTCTACGTGATGCCGCTGGCCGGGGGCGAGCCGAAGCAGCTGACCTACTACACCGATGTCGGCGCGATGCCGCCGCGCGGCGGCTTCGACAACTGGGTGATGGACTGGACGAAGGACGGGCGGATCCTGGTGCGGATGAACCGGACCGCCTTCGGCGAGCGGATGGGGACCTATTTCCTGGTCGACCCCAAGGGGGGCCTCGAGCGGCCGCTCCCCCTGCCCCACGGCGGCAGCGCCTCGTTCGACCCGGCCGGCACGAAGCTGGCCTACACCCCGATCGACCGCGAGTTCCGAACCTGGAAGCGGACCCGCGGCGGCCGGGCCCAGGACATCTGGATCTACGACCTGGTGGCCGCCAGGTCCGAGCGCGTGACCGACAACCGCGTCACCGACAACTTCCCGATGTGGATCGGCGACGCGATCTACTTCACCTCGGACCGCGACGACACGCTCAACCTGTACGCCTACGACCTGAAGACGAAGGCGACGCGCAAGCTGACGCAGTTCACCGAGTTCGACGTCCTCTGGCCGGCGGCCGGGCCGGGCGCGATCGTCTTCATGAACGGCGGGTACCTCTACCGCTACGACCTGGCCAGCGGACAGGCGGCGAAGATCCCGATCGCGCTCGGCGCCGAGCAGCCCTACGCGCTGCCGGCCTTCAAGGCGGTCGCCGCGAACGTCGGCGGCGCGACCCTCTCGCCGTCCGGCGCGCGCGTCGCGTTCGATGCCCGCGGCGACCTCTTCACGGTCCCGGCCAAGGATGGCGCGACGCGCGCGCTCTTCCCCAGCCAGGGGGTGCGCGAGCGCGCGCCGGCCTGGTCGTCCGACGGGAAGACGATCGCGTACCTGTCCGACAGGACGGGCGAGTACGAGATCTACCTCGCCAACCAGGACGGCAGCGGTACGCCCCGGCAACTGACGAAGGGTGCCGTCAGCTGGTACTACGCCCCGGCCTTCAGCCCGGACGGGAAGCTGCTGGCGTTCGCGGACCGCCAGCAGCGGCTGCTGGTCGTCGACGTCGCCAGCGGCGAGGTGACCGTCGCCGACACGAGCGACCAGGAGGACCTGGTCAGCTATGCCTGGTCCCCCGACTCGCGCTGGCTGGCCTACGAGAAGAGCCACCCGAACCGGATGCCCGGGATCGCGGTCTGGTCGGTCGAGCAGAAGAGGAGCTTCTTCCTGGGCGACGGCGCGACGATGGACTCCGACCCGACCTTCTCCGCCGACGGCAAGTACCTGTTCTTCACCAGCCTGCGCGACTTCAACTTCGTCACCAGCGCCTTCGAGTTCGACTACCTCTACCGCAACGCGGGGCGCGTCTACGCCGCCGCGCTCGACCCGTCCGCCGACCCGCTCTTCCCGCTCAAGTCGGACGAGGAGAAGGGGAAGGCCGAGGAACCGAAGAAGGACGCGGCAGGCGCGAAGTCGGAAGAGAAGAAGGGTGAGGGGAAGAAGGCCGGGGAGAAACCTGCCGAGCCGAAGCCCCCCGCGACAACGATCGTCCCCGACGGCTTCGTCGCCCGTACGATCGCCCTTCCCGGCCTCCCGGCCGGTGAGTACGGCAACCTGGCCGCCGTCCCGGGCTACCTCTACTACGTCCGCAATGCCGACGGCGGCGCGCGCGCCCTCTACCGCTTCGACCTCAAGGAGCGCAAGGAGGAGAAGGTCCTCGACAACGCCGGCGGCTACCTGCTGACGGCCGACGGCAAGAAGCTGCTCTACCGCCAGGGCCCGAACTGGGGCCTGACCGACGCCAAGGCCGGCCTGGCCGGCAGCGAGGGGAAGCTCGACCTTTCCGGCCTGCGCGTGAAGCTCGACCCGTGGGCCGAGTGGCAACAGATGTTCACCGACGGCTGGCGGATCACCCGCGACTGGTTCTACGACCCCGGCATGCACGGCTACGACTGGAAGGCGCTCTACGAGCGCTACAGCGCGCTGGTCCCGTTCGTCGCGCACCGGGCCGAGGTCGACTGGCTGCTGGGCGAGATGATGAGCGAGCTGGAAGCCGGCCACACCTACGTCGCCCCCGGCGACGAGCCGGCGGTGGCGCGGGTCGAGGGCGGGATGCTCGGGGCCGAGCTGGTCGCCGACCCGGGGGGCCGCTACCGGATCGACAGGATCTACCAGGGCGAGAACTGGGACGAGGCCTGGCGCGGCCCGCTCTCCGAGCCCGGCGTGAACGTCAAGGAGGGCGAGTTCCTGGTCGCGATCGACGGCGTCGACCTGACGACCGCCGACAACCCCTACCGCCTGCTCGAGGGGAAGGCGAACCGGCAGGTCGTGCTGAGCGTGAACGGCAAGCCGGCCACGGAGGGGGCGCGCCAGGTCACCGTGCGCACGATCGACAGCGAGTTGAACCTGCGCTACCTCGACTGGGTCCGCGCGCGGATGGCGCTGGCCGACAAGCTCTCGGGTGGCAAGGTCGGCTACATCCACCTCCCCAACACCGCGGGCGAGGGGAACCGGATGCTGCAGAAGATGTTCTACGCGCAGGTCACCAAGCCCGCGCTGATCGTCGACGACCGCTACAACGGCGGCGGCTTCATCCCGGTCCGGATGATCGACTACCTCGAGCGCAACACGATGGCCTGGTGGGCCCGGCGGAACGTCGAGGCGATGCGCTCGCCCGGCTTCGCGCACGACGGCCCGAAGGCGATGCTGATGAACGGCTACTCGTCGTCGGGCGGCGACGCCCTCCCCTACTGGT
>JALOKP010000153.1 GCA_025456425.1 Acidobacteriota bacterium
CCTTGTCCGAGGTCCGGCGCCGCGGCGGGCCGTACCAGAGCACGCGCCGCCCGACGTCGGCCAGGATCACGATCGCCCCCGCCATCGCGCCCAGCAGCAGCAGGTAGAGCACGTCGCGGTTCTTGACGTGCCCCAGCTCGTGGGCCACGACCCCCTGCAGCTCGTCGCGGTCGAGCTGCTCGAGCAGGCCGGAGGTCACGGCGATCGAGGCGCGGTCGGGCCCGCGCCCGGTGGCGAAGGCGTTGAGCGCGTCCTTGTCGATGATGTAGACGTCCGGCATCTTCGGCAGCCCGGCGGCGATCGTCATCTCCTCGACGACGTTCCATGTCGCCCGAGCCGTACGCCACGAGGCCGAGCAGCCCCCACAGGAGCAGCCCGGCCCCCAGCCCCGCGAGTCCGCCGTCGCCGGGGGCCGCGATCTCGCCCAGGGCGAAGCCGACGGCCGCCAGCAGGGCGGCCATCGCCACGATCAGCAGCGCGGAGCGGCGCTGGTTGGCGCGGATCAGCTCGAACATCGCGTGCGGGTCCCCGGGGCCGCGGCGCTGCTCAGGGGAACTTCACCTGCGGCGGCTGCCGCTCGGCCTCGGCCTCGACCTGGAAGAACGGCTCCGGCGCGAAGCCGAAGGCGTTGGCGAAGATGTTCGAGGGGAAGACCTCGATCCGATTCTTGTAGCGCATCGCCGAGTCGTTGTAGTACTGGCGCGCGAAGCCGATCTTGTTCTCGGTCGAGGCCAGCTCCTCCTGCAGCGCGAGGAAGTTCTGGTTGGCCTTGAGGTCGGGGTAGGCCTCGGCGACGGCAAACAGCGAGCGCAGCGTCTGGGACAGCGCGTTCTCCGCCTTGATCGCCTCGGCTGCGTTCCCGCTGGCGGCGATCGCCTGCTGGCGGGCCTTGACGACGGCTTCGAGCGTGCCGCGCTCGTGCGCGGCGTAGCCCTTGACGGTCTCGACCAGGTTGGGGATCAGGTCGTGGCGGCGCTTGAGCTGGACGTCGATCTGGCTCCAGGCGTTCTTCACCTCGTTGCGCGCGCGCACGAGGGCGTTGTAGAGGCCGACCAGGAAGACCGCGATCAGGCCCAGGACGACGAGGACGACGAGACCACCCATCATGTTCCTTCCTCCAGCGGGGATCCGTCACGCCGGCCGGCGGAACGTCTCCCCGAGAAACGACACCATCACGCTCCGGGCGTCGGAGCGGCCGAGTCGGACCGATTCGAGCGCGTGCCCCAGCTCGCCCCGGTCGAACCAGATCCCGTGCGTGCAGCGGTCGACGAGGATCGTGTGCGGCTCATCGAACCAGGCCTTGTCCATCGCGCGGTCGCAGCGCGGGCAGAGCCGGGGCCGCTCCTGGATCGGCGCCAGCGCGAAGCGTGCGGTGTCGCGCTCGGCGGGCCCCAGCCCGTGGATCTCGGCCAGCAGGTCGAACTCGCCGGCGTCGAACCACAGACCGCGGCAGGCGGCGCAGCAGTCGAGTTCGATCCGCTCGCGCTCGACGACGATCAGCTCCTGGCGGCAGGCGGGACACTCCACGGCCGCGGGCCCTCCCTCTCCACGTCCATTGTACGGAATGCGGGCCGTCGCGAGCGCGCCGTTCGCGGCCCCGCGGCTACCAGCGGTAGTGGTCGAAGCCGTAGATCAGGACCCCGCCGAAGAAGCCGGTGACGAGCACCAGCACCGTCGCGGCCAGCAGCAGCAGCCGGAAGAGAAGGGGCCAGCCGGCCCCGCGGCGCTGCGCCTGGATCCCGGCCAGCGCGGCCAGGACGGCCACCGTGGCCGTCGCCAGCCCCAGCCAGCGGTGCGTTTCCAGTACGCGTGCCAGCTCGCCGGGGAAGCTCGAGAAGGCCGCCGCCGACCAGCCCAGTGCGGCCGAGGCGACGGCGCCTGCGGCGCCCAGCGCCGCCAACCAGACGGCCGCCACGGAAAGGGCCCGATCCCGTCGCGCGGCGCCGAGGACTTCAAACAGCGCGGCGACGGCGATCAGCGCGATCGGGAAGTGGATCGTCGCCGGGTGGAAGCGGCCAGCGAAGCGGACCAGGCGCTGCGCGCCGGAGAGCGGCGCCGCGGGCGCGCTTCCGCCCGCCCGCGGGCTCGCCTCGAGCGCCGCGAGGTACTCGTCCGGAGACTCGAGGAACTTTTTCTTGCAGCGCTGGCAGCAGAGATAGACGCGCCGGCCCTGGTAGTCGACCCAGATCTCCGGGTCGACCGGCTCGTCGGGGAGCACGGGGCACATCGTGTTGGCGCCGGCGGGAAGACCGGCGGGGACGGCGGCGGTGTCGGACGAGGGGGCCGCCGCCGGGGCGCCGTCGTCCGCCGCGCGCGCGTGCGGGGCCGCGAGGAGGAGCGCCGCGGCGAGCGCGGCGGCCAGGGCGAGCCGGGCGGAACGGCGGGGGAGCGGCATCATCGGCGGCGGGAAAGAGCGCGGACGGGCGGCGGCACGCGGTGCGGCCGCCGCCCGTGCGCGGGAGATCAGCCCTTCTTTTCCTTGTTCTGCTTATCGACCTCTTCCTTCAGCTTGGCCTGCCACTTGGCCGGGTCCTTGGAGAAGTCCTTGACGCAACTCTTGCAGCAGAACTTGAACTGCTGGCCCTCGTACACGACGGAGATCGGGTCGCCGTGCTCCCCCAGCTTCTCGCCGGAGACGAGGCAGAAATCGAGCGGGTAGGGCTTGGCGTCCTTGTCCTTGTCCTCGGCCAGCACGGCCGGGAGGGCGAAGGCCGCCAGGAGGAGCACGGCCAGCGCGGCGACGAACAGCTTGCGACGGGTCATGACGATTCTCCTTTCCGCGGTTCGGAACGCCGGATGATAGCCGTCCAGCGGGGCGGCCACAACGCGGCGAGCAGCAGCAGCGCGACCGCGATCGCGCTGGCCGTCTGAAACCACTCCGGCAGGAACTCGTGGTGGTGCACCGCCTGCCGCGCGATCGCCCCGGCGGCCAGCGCGTCCAGCAGCAGGCCGGCCGCGAGCGCGGTCAGCGCGATCGAGGCGAGGTACAGGGCCGCCGTGCGCCGGCCCATGATCTTCCAGACCGCCGCCAGCGTCGCCGCGTTGGTCGCCGGGCCGGTCATCAGGAAGACCAGCGCGGCGCCGGGCGAGAGCCCCTTGGCGACCAGCACCGCGGCCACCGGCACCGAGGCCGAGGCGCAGACGTAGATCGGGATCCCGACCAGCATCATCGCCAGCATCGCGGGCAGTCCGCCGCCCAGCGTCCCGGCGAAGAAGTCGTCGGGGAGCGCGACGCCGATCGCACCGGCCGCGGCGAGTCCCCAGAACATCGGCGCGGCGAGATCGCGCGGCAGCGTGACGAAGCCGTAGCGCAGCGCCTCGCGCAGCCGCGCGCCCCAGGGCAGCCGCACCGGAGCGTTGGCGGCGCCCGGCGCGCCGAACCCGGGCAGCGCGGCGATCCCCGCGAAGCGTGGCGCCGGGCGCGGCTCGGGCCGCTCGGCGGCGTCGACCACCAGCCCGCCGATCACGCCGCTCACCAGCGCCGCGACGGGCCGCACCGCCGCCATCAGCGGGCCCATCAGCGAGTAGGTCACGGCGATGCTGTCGACGCCGGTCTGCGGCGTCGCGATCAGGAAGGCCGCCGTCGCGCCGCGGCTCGCGCCGTGCTGGCGCAGCGAGGCTGCGACCGGGATCACGCCGCACGAGCAGAGCGGCAGCGGCACCCCGACCGCGGAGGCCTTGAGCACCGGACCGATCCCGCGTCCACCCAGGTGGCGCTCGACCGTCTCCGGGTCGATCAGCACCGAGAGCAGGCCCGCCACGGTGAATCCGAGCAGCAGCCACGGGCCCATCTCCCGCAGCAGTTGCCAGATCTCCAGGGCGAAGCGGAGCGCCAGCTCGCTCACGGCGCGCTCTCCCGCGGCGACGCCGCCCGCCCGCACGTCCGCGGCAAGGTCACCACTGCCCCCTCAGCCCGCGAGCGGCGCGAAGCCGGCCGCCGCGCGCGCCGCCTCGACCGGATCGGTCGTCGGCGCCTGGCAGGCCCCCGCCTCGCAGACGAAGGCGGTGGCGCGCCCCTCCCGCGCCGTCCTTCCGGCGAGCAGGCCCGGGCGCGCGTCCGCGCCGCCGGGCCCGGCGGCGGTCACCTGGTTCGGACGGAACCCGCCGGTCAGCGCCGCCAGCATCGCGCGCGTGTCGTCGGCGTCCAGGGCGCCCGTGATCGCGACCTGCCGGCCGCGGTCGAGCGCGTAGTCGAGCGCCTGCAGCAGCACCGCGAACGCGCCCGGCGCGCGGCGCACCGCGGCCGGGCTGGCCGCGAGCAGCGCGAGGCCCTGCTCGCGCCACTCCGGCCGCGCGGCCAGGTCCCCCAGCCGCAGCAGGTTGAGTGCCGTCACCGAGCGGCCCGCCGGGACGACGTTGTCGAGCGGCTCGACCCGCCGCGCGATCACCAGGGGGTCGCTGCCGTCGTGCACGAGGTAGTCGTCCCCCTCGCGGAAGAGCGCGTCCTGGCTGGCCT
The DNA here is from genome assembly GCA_025456425.1 of Acidobacteriota bacterium. Taxonomy (GTDB): domain Bacteria; phylum Acidobacteriota; class Polarisedimenticolia; order J045; family J045; genus JALOKP01. The sequence goes on from JALOKP010000153.1 coordinate 4,457, forward strand.
GCAGCGCCTCGGCCGCGTCGAGCCAGGCGGGGTCGAAGTCGGCCTGGTACAGCTCGACCAGGCCGTGCACGACGAAGGCGTGGTCGTCCAGCAGGCCCGGGATCCCGGCCTCGCCGTCGCGCCAGCGGTGCCAGAGCGCGCCGTCCGGGCGGCGCATCGACGCCAGCACGAAGCGCGCCGCGCGCTGCGCGGCGGCGACGAAGCGCGGCTCGCCGAAGGCCCGCCCGGCGCGGGCCAGCGCCGCGATCGCCAGGCCGTTCCAGTCGGCCAGGACCTTGTCGTCGAGGTGCGGCCGGACCCGCCGCGCGCGCGCCTCGAACAGCCGGGCCATCGCCGCAGCGAGCTGCGGCGGGCGCGTCGCCCGCTCCTGTCCCGGCGCCAGGTGCAGGATGTTCGCGCCGTGTTCCCAGTTGCCGTGGCGCGCCACGCCGAAGGCCTCGACCACGGCGCGGAAGCCGTCCTCCGGCAGCAGCGCCGCCAGCTCGTCCCAGGTCCAGACGTAGAACTTCCCCTCGATCCCCTCCGAGTCGGCGTCCTCGGCCGAGCAGAAGCCGCCGCCGGGGGAGGCCAGGTCGCGCAGCACGTAGTCCAGGATCTCGCGCGCGACCAGCTCGTACTCGCGCCGGCCGGTGACCTGCCAGGCCTCGGTGTAGGCGGTCGCCAGCGAGGCCTGGTCGTAGAGCATCTTCTCGAAGTGCGGCGCGAACCAGGCTTCGTCGACCGAGTAGCGCGCGAAGCCGCCGCCGAGATGGTCGTAGATCCCGCCGCGGGCCATCCCGTCCAGCGTCTTCGTCACGACCTCCAGCGCGAACGGGTCGCCGCCCCGCCGGTGCGCGCGCAGCAGCAGCTGCAGGTCCCAGGCGTGCGGGAACTTCGGCGCGCCGCGCGTCCCGCCGTGGCGCGGATCGAAGCGGCCGCGCCAGCCGTCGACGAAGCCGCGCAGCACGCCGTCGTCCAGCGCGCCGGCCTGCCCGGCCCCGGCGCGCTCGCGCACCGCCTCGGCCAGCGCCCGCCCCTGGGCCTCGATCTCAACGCGCCGCGTCCGCCAGGCCGCCCCGATCCGCTGCAGCAGGTCGACGAAGGCGTCGCGCGGGAAGTAGGTCCCGGCGAAGAACGGCCGCCCCTCGGGGGTCAGCCAGACCGACATCGGCCAGCCGCCGTGGCCGGTCAGCGCCTGCGTCACCTCCATGTAGATCGCGTCGATCTCCGGCCGCTCCTCTCGGTCGAGCTTGATCGCGACGAAGCCGTCGTTGAGGACCGCCGCGACCGCGGGGTCTTCGAAGCTCTGGTGCTCCATGACGTGGCACCAGTGGCAGGTGGAGTAGCCGATCGACAGGAAGACGGGGCAGTCCCGCGCCGCGGCGGCGGCGAAGGCCTCCGGACCCCAGGCGTACCACCAGACCGGGTTGTCCCGGTGCTGCAGCAGGTAGGGGGACTTCTCCGCGCCGAGGCGGTTGCGGCCTTCGCTCATCGGCCGGTTATACGACGCGTCTCCGCGCCGGGCGACTTACGGCCGGGTTTCGCGGCCCGCTCAGGCGGCCTTGCGGGAGACGCCGCAGAACTCGCCCGACGCCCCGCACTTCTTGAAGACGATCGCCGCCGGGCAGAAGCCGGTGAACGCCGACTGGAAGAGGTTGAAGCCGACGAAGGCGGTGAACAGCAGGAAGTAGGGGCTGACGAACCAGCCCAGGGCCAGGCTGGCCAGCACGAAGACGCCGGCCATCGCGCGCACGGCACTTTCCACGGGCATCTGAAGCTCCTCCGGCGCCGGGCGCCGCGGCCGGCTCCCCTCGCGGAGGCGGCGGTCGATTTTCCCTCATCGATGCGGAACTCGCCGCCCCGGTTACACCCTCGGCCAGGAAGCGAGTCGACCGCAGCCGGTGTATCGTCAAATCCGGGTTGCCGTCCCGGAGAGACTTCGCCGTGCGCCTCGCTGCGGTCGGAACCGCCGTTCCGCCCCACTACTACGACCAGCCGCAACTGCTCGCGGCCCTCACCGCGCACTGGAACCTCCCCGCGCACCAGCAGGCCCGGCTCGAGACGCTGCACCGCAACGTGCTCGTCGGCGGCCGCCACCTCGCGATCCCGATCACCGACTACCCGGACCTCGACACCTGGGGCAAGGCCAATGACGCCTGGATCCGGGTCGCGCAGCAGATCGGGGAGCAGGCGATCCAGCGCGCGCTCGAGGCCGCGGGGCTGGCGGTCTCCGACATTGGCGCGATCTTCTTCGTCTCGGTCACCGGGATTTCGACCCCCTCGATCGACGCGCGCCTCGCCAACCGGATGGGCTTCCCGCCGACCGTCAAGCGCAACCCGATCTTCGGCCTGGGCTGCGTCGCCGGCGCGGCGGGGATCGCGCGCGCGGCGGACTACGTCAGGGCCTTCCCGGACGAGGTCGCGGTACTGCTCGCGGTCGAGCTCTGCTCGCTGACGCTGCAGCGCGAGGACCTCTCGCTGCCCAACCTGATCGCCTCCGGCCTGTTCGGCGACGGCGCGGCGGCGGCGGTGATCACCGGCGACCGCGTCGCGGCGCCGGGGCCGCGGATCCTCGCCACGCGCTCGGTCTTCTATCCCGGCACCGAGGGGGCGATGGGCTGGGACATCTCCGAGCGCGGCTTCAAGATCGTGCTCGATCCGTCGGTCCCCGATCTGGCGCGGAACCAGCTGCCGAAGGACGTGGATGCCTTCCTGGCGGAGAGCGGCCTGGCCCGCGCCGACGTCCGGAGCTGGGTCTGCCACCCCGGCGGGCCGAAGGTCCTCGACGCGGTCGCCGCCGGCCTGGGGCTGGAGCGCGAGGCGCTCGAGCTGTCGTGGCGCTCGCTGGGCGAGGTCGGGAACCTGTCGTCGGCGTCGGTGCTGTTCGTGCTGGCCGACACGATGCGCGA
>JALOKP010000154.1 GCA_025456425.1 Acidobacteriota bacterium
GAGCCCGAGCCGCCCGAGGTTCTTCCGGATCGTGTCCAGCGCGTGCCGGTCGTGCTCCACCAGCACGACGGGCCGCGCCCCGCGCGAGTAGGCCTCGAGTCCGACCGCACCGGTCCCGGCCGCGACATCGACGAACGGCTCGTCGCGCACCGCTGCGCCGAGGATGTTGAAGAGCGCCTCCCGCACCGGGTCGGCCGTCGGGCGGACTCCGCGGCGCGGAACCGGCGCCAGCGTGCGGCCCCCGAACTCCCCGGCGACGATCCGCATCGCGCTCAGAACTCGCCGTTGGCCTGCGCCCACTCGAGCTGTCGCTCGAGCTGCGTCGCGGTCTCGAAGCCGGAGATCCGGAAGGTGAAGGTGACCCCCTCCCGGTCGCGCGGGAAGTCGGCCGGCAGCGGCGGCATGACCGCGCGGCGCAGCGCTGCCGCCGAGGCCTCGTCGAGCGTCGGGATCGGCGACGGGCGGACGATTTCGACCGCCTCGACCGGCCCGGCGCGCGTCAGCACGAAGTGGATCGCGACGACGCCGTCGAGGTCGGGAAGCCGCAGCAGGTTCTGGTCGCGCTCGAAGCGGCGCGCGCGGCCCAGCAGCTCGCGCAGCCAGGCGCGGTAGACCGCGAAGTACACCTTCGTCGTGTAGTCCGACCAGTTGTAGTCGCCGCTGTCGAAGTGCAGGTCGCCGAACAGCCCGCCGGTGATCTTCTGGTTGAAGTCCGGTCCGGCGCCGGGGCCGGTCCCCTTGCCGCGGCCCGTGCCGCCCGACCCCTCGCCGGGACGCGGCCGGTCCGGGACCTCGAAGCGGCGTGGCACGGTCGGGTTCTCGGCGCGCGGTGTCGACGGCCGATCCTCCGCCGGGCGCGCCGGAGCGACCTCGCCGTCGGCGCCGCGCTCGAGGCCGGGCGGCGTCTCCATCGCGGGAGCGGCAGGAGGACGCTCCGGGTCGACCTGCTCCGCCGCCGTCGCCGGCGGCTCGGGGACGGCGTCCTGCGGCGTCGCGGCCGCGCCTCCGCCGGGCGGCGGGGGTGCGTGGACCGGGCCCTCCGGGCCGGGCGGCCGAAGCGCCTTCCCGGGCTCGTTCCCCTGCTTGCCGTTCCAGCCCAGGAGCGGAGCGTCCGGAGGAATCGCCGGCGGCGGGGCCTGCTGCGGCGCCGCCGCCGGGGGGGGCGCGGGGGACGGGGCCGGCGCGGGCCGCGGCGGCGGGGCCGGCGCCTCCGGGAACGGGATCTCGAGCGCCGGGCGCGGCTCCTGGAACGAGAGCGCGACGTCGGGCTCCTGCTCGGGCTCCGGGAGGCGGTCGTCGAACCGGATCGCCTGGGCCACGAGCAGCATCACGAGGACCGCGTGGACCGCGACCGATACGGCGAGTCCGGCCCACGGGCTGCGGTCGGGCGCGGGATCGACCAGCGGCGAGCGGTCGAAGAGCGAGGGCCCGCTCACGCCGGCGCCCCGTCCGCGAGCGCCGCCGCGAGGTCATGGAACTCGATCCGCCACGACCGAATCGGGAGGTCGCGCCACGCCGGGTGCACGGCGTTGGTCAACAGAACAGCGACCAGCGGCCGGCGCGGATCGACGAACACCGACGCCCCCGTGAACCCGACGTGACCGACGGCGTGCGGGCCGAAGGCGCTGCCGGCGGGCGCCTTGGGCGCGGCGGCGGACTGGAACCCCAGCGTGTACGCATCGCGGGCGCCCCTCACGCGCGGTGTCAGGAAGCGGTTGACGGCCGAGGGCGAGAAGAGCGGGAGCGCTCCGGCGCAGGCCGAGGCCAGCCGGAAAACCGCGGTCGCGGTCCCGAACAGCCCGGCGTGGCCGGCGACGCCGCCGAGAAAGGCCGCGTTGCCGTCGTGGACCACGCCCCGCAGCGGAACGGCGGGGCCTGGGACGCCGTCCTGCTCTCCGCCGGTACCGCCCGCCAGTTGCGCTTCGCGGCGGCGCCCCGTTTCGGTCGGGGCGGTGCGCGCGCGTTCCGGGGCCGCGATCGGCCCGAACGCGCAGTCTCGCGGCTCGAGGCGGAGCGGCCCGCGCACGAGGCGTGCGAAGAGGGCGTCGAGCCGCTCGCCCGTCGCCCGCTCGCAGGCGATCGCGGCGAGGATCGCTCCGAGGTCGGAGTAGCGCGGCTCCCCCTCGCCGGCGCGCCCCGCCGGGGGGAGCGCGGCGATCGCCGCGGCCACGCGCTCCGGCGTCGCGTCGGCCACGCTCCGGTAGAGCGGGTGCCACGCCGGCAGCCCGGCATCGTGCCCCAGCAGCGCGGCCAGGCTCGGAGTCCCGCCGGCGTAGCCGTCCAGTTCGGGCAGCAGCGCGTCGAGCGGGGCGTCGAGGTCGAGCCGGCCGAGGTCGGCCAGCCGCGCGGCCACGGCCGCGGTGACGAGCGGCTTGGTCAGGCTGGCCAGGTCGTAGAGCGCCTCGCCGCCGGCGGGGAGCGGCTCTGCCTCCGGCTCCAGGGCGAGGCGGCCGGCGGCGGCCCGCCAGCGGGGCTCGGCGCCGGGCGGCCCGACTGCCACCGCGCACCCGGGCCAGTCGCCGCGCGCGGCGTGGGACTGGGCCCACGCGTCGAGGCGCGGACACTCCGCGGGTCCGGGGCCGGCGGCGGTCATCGGGCGTGTCTCACCGTGGGCTCGGTCGGTTTCCGCCGGCTCGCGCCGCGGACGGCCGCGCCGCACGCGGGCGGGAGGGTCAGGCTTCGGTGCTCTCGCCGAACCGGATCGGGATCACCCCGCGCGGCGAGCTCCGGACGAACTCGACCATCTGGCGCACCTCGGGGACCTGCCCCCATCTCGATTCGACCTCCGCCAGCGCCTGCTCGCGGCGCAGCTGGGGGCTGAAGATCCGGCGCACCGCCTGGTCCATCGACTCGATCAGATCCTTGGCGAACCCCTTGCGGACGAGCCCGATCTTGTTCACGCCGTAGCAGTGTGCGCGGTTCCCGACGGTCGTGCAAAACGGCATCGCGTCGCGGGTGATGACGGAGTATCCGCCGATGAAGGCGTGTGGCCCGATTCGACAGAACTGGTGCACGCCGGAGAAGGCTCCTACGGTGGCGTGGTCGCCGACCTCGATGTGCCCGCCCAGCGTCGCGCCGTTGACGAACAGCACGCCGTTGCCGATCTGGCAGTCGTGCGCGATGTGGGTCCCGACCATGAACAGCCCGTGGCTGCCGATCCGGGTCACGTTCCCGCCGTGCTCGCTGCCGCGGTGAATGGTGCAGCTCTCGCGGAAAGTGTTGTGGTCGCCGATCACCAGCTCGCTGGGCTCGCCACGGTACTTGAGGTCCTGCGGCCGGACGCCGATCGTGCTGTAGGGCCCGACGACGTTCCCCTTCCCCAGCGTGGTCCGGCCGTCGACGATCGCGTGCGGCCCGATCCAGCAGTCGTCCCCGATCACCGCCTCGGGCCCGACCATCGCGAACGGGGCGACGGTGACGCGCTCGCCCAGACGCGCGTCCGGATGGACCACCGCCCGCGGATCGATCCCCTGGATCCACTCGATCATCGCGCGGCCTCCTTCCGGTCCAGCATGTGCGAACGGATGATCGCTTCGGCCGCGACCTCCGTCCCGACCCACGCGACCCCCTTCATCTTGGCGGCGCGCGGGCGGAGCTGCAGCACGTCGATCTCCAGCCGAAGCACGTCGCCCGGGCCGACCGGCCGGCGGAAGCGCGCCTCGTCGATTCCCGTGAAGTAGACCAGCCGCTCGGCCCGCTCGGGGACCTCGTGCAGGACGAGCGCTGCCGCCGCCTGGGCCAGGGCCTCGATGATCAGCACCCCCGGCATGACCGGCATCCCCGGGAAGTGCCCCTGGAAGAACGGCTCGTTCGCCGAGACGCACTTGAGCCCGACGATCCGCTGCCTCGGCTGGAGCTCGACGATCCGGTCGAGCAGCAGGAACGGGTAGCGGTGCGGCAGCAGCTCCATGATCTTCTTGATGTCCAACACCGTCTTCACTCTCGATCTCCTTCCGCCGGGCCGGCGCCGCCCATGACGCGGCGCCACAGCTCGGGCAGACGGGCCTGGATCGCCACCATCCGGCGCCAGCGCCGTATCGGCTGAGCCGGAATGCCGGCCACCATCTGCCCCCCCTCGAGGTCGCTCAGCACGGCCGACTTGGCGGCGACGATCGCGCGATCCCCGACCACGCGATGGTCGGCGATGCCCGACTGGCCGCCCATCAGCACGCCGCGGCCCAGCCGGGAGCTGCCGGCGATCCCGCTCTGGGCGGCCAGCATCGAGTCCGGCCCGACCTCGACGTTGTGCGCGATCTGGACCAGGTTGTCGAGCCGGGCCCGATCGTGCAGTCGCGTCTCGCCGAAGGTGGCGCGGTCGATCGTGGCGTTCGCCCCGATCTCGCAGTCCTCGCCGATCACGGCACGCCCGAGGTGCGGCACGCGCAGCGCCCGGCCGGCCTCGTCGAAGGCGTGGCCGAACCCGGGCGAGCCGACGACCGCTCCGGCCAGGAGCGTCGTACGCGCGCCGATCACGGTCCGCGGGTAGATCACGACCCGGGGGTGGAGCGTGACGTCGTCCCCCAGCTCGACCTCGTCGAGCAGCACACTGCCGGCCCCGACCAGCACGCGGTCGCCGAGCCGGCACCGGTCGCCGATCACGGCGTGCGGCCCGATCGTGACCCCCGCGCCGAGCGCGACCTCGCGCCCGACGACCGCGCTCGGGTGCACACCCGGCGCCGGCCGCGGCTGCGGGTGCAGCAGGCCGATCGCGCGCGCGAAGGCCGCCTTGGGCGCCTTCGCGACCAGCAGCGCACGCCCCGCCAGCTCGCCCGCCGCGGCCTCGGGCACCAGCAGCGCGCCGGCGCGCGAGGCCCGGGCGCGGGCCGCGAACCGGGGGTCGTAGAGCGCGGCCAGCGCGTCCGGGCCCGCCCCCTCCAGGTCGGCCGCGCACGCGACCACCACCCCCTCCGGGCCCCGGTAGTCCGCACCGAGGGCCGCGGCGAGTTCGGTCGCGCGCCAGGACCGGGAGGAGTGAGGAATCACTTCGCGCCGGCCGCCGGCGCCGCCGCCGGCTTCGACGCGTCGATCGCCTTGATCAGGTCGTCGGTCACGTCGATCGAGGGCGAGAAGTACGGAGCGACCTCGGCCGGAAGCAGGATCGTGTAGCCCTTGTCCTTGCCGTACGCGCCGACTGCGGCGAGCACCGCGCGCTGCCACTGCTGCTGGGCCTGTTCAGCTTCGAGCTGCAGCTCGCGCGACGCCGACTTCTGCGCCCCCTCCAGCTCGAGCTGCTTGCGCTCGATCTGCATCAGCAGGTCCTTGCGCTTGTCCTCCGTCATGCTGACGGCGCCGGCCGCGAACTGATCCTGCAGCTTCTTCAGGTCCTCCTGGGTCTTCTGGAGCTCGCCGCGCTTCTTCTCCTGGAGCGCGTTCAGACGGGCCTGGATCCGTGCCCCCTCGGCGGTCTCGGTGGTGATGCGCTGGGGGTCGAAGACCCCGATCTTGGGCGCGGTCTGGGCGTGGGCGGGCGGCGGGGCCAGCGTGACGATGGCCGCGACGGCGAGGCCCAGGGCGAGGGCAACGAGCTTCCTGGCGGTCATGAATCGCTCCTTTGCGGTATCCGGAAAGAGGCGGACGCCGGCGCCGGGCCGGCGGCAGCGGCCAAACGGTCGGATTCTAGCCCGAAACCGCGGGGCGCGCGCCCGGCTGGGGGGCTCCGGGCGGACCCGGCGGGACGGCCGCGGAGCGCCCGGAAACCGCGGAGGCGAGGAGGGCTACACGGCCATCAGCGCGTTGCGGAACGCCAGCTGGCCGTCTTCGCCGACGAGAATCTCGATCCCGCCCTGCCCCTGGATCTCGCCCTCGAAGATCTTCTCGGAGATCCGGTCCTCGATGTGGCGCTGGATCGCGCGCCGCAGTGGGCGGGCCCCCAGCCGGCGGTCCGAGCAGGTGTTGTCGACCAGCCAGCGGAAGACCTCGGGCCGGGCCGTCAGGCGGATCCCCTTGTCTGCGAGCACGCCGTTGAGCTGCTCGATCATCAGCGAGGAGATCGTCATCAGGTCCTCGTCCGTCAGCGGATCGAAGACGATGATCTCGTCGATGCGGTTGATGAACTCGGGAAGCAGCCGCTGGCGCACCACGGAAAGCACCTGGTCCTTGGTGTCCTTGACGGTCTCGGCCCACCTGGTCGAACCGAACCCCAACCGCGCCTTGTTCGCCAGCTCGGACGAGCCGAGGTTGCTGGTCATGATGATGATCGTGTTCTTGAAGTCGATCGTGTCGCCGTAGGCGTCGGTGATCTGCCCGTCGTCGAGCACCTGCAGCAGGATGTTCAGGACGTCGTCGTGGGCCTTCTCGATCTCGTCGAGCAGCAGCACCGAGTACGGCTGGCGCTTGATCCGCTTCGTGAGCTGGCCGCCCTCCTCGTGGCCGACGTAGCCCGGGGGCGAGCCGATCATCTTGGCGACGGCGTGCTTCTCCATGTACTCCGACATGTCGAAGCGGACCATCGACTTCTCGTCGCCGAACAGGAAATCGGCCAGGGTCTTGGCCAGTTCGGTCTTCCCGACGCCGGTCGGGCCGAGGAAGATGAACGAGCCGACCGGCCGGCGCGGGCTCTTGAGCCCGGCGCGGGAGCGGCGGATCGCCTTGGAGAGCGCCTGGATCGCGTCGTGCTGCCCGACGATCCGCTGGTGGAGGTACTCCTCCATGTGCAGCAGGCGGTCCATCTCCTCGGCCTGCACGCGCGTCACCGGGATCCCGGTCCACTTCGCGATCACCTCCTCGACGTCGGCCCGGTCGACCTCGATCGGCGTCGCCGCCTCGCGTTCGGCCTGGCTGCGCAGGGCGTCGGCCTTCTCGCGCAGCGTGACCTCCTTGTCGTGCCAGGTCACCGCTTCGTCGAAGTCCTTGCGGGCCAGTGCGGCCTTCATCCCCTCGACCGCGTGCTGGATCTCGCGCTCGACGTCGCGCAGGGCGCGATACGAAGTGCGCTTGCGCAGCTTGGCCCAGGCCCCCGCCTCGTCGATCACGTCGATCGCCTTGTCCGGCAGGAAGCGGTCGGTGATGTAGCGGTTGGACTGGTAGACCGAGGCGCGGACCGCCTCGTCGGTGAACTTGACGCCGTGGAAGCGCTCGTAGCGCTCCTTGATCCCCATCAGCACGCCGATCGTCTCGTCCTCGC
>JALOKP010000246.1 GCA_025456425.1 Acidobacteriota bacterium
CCTGGTTCAGCGACCAGTTCGCCAACCCCGACAACCCCGAAGCGCACTACCGCACGACCGGCCCCGAGATCTGGCGCGACACCGACGGCAAGATCGACGCCTTCGTGGCCGGGATGGGTACGACCGGCTCGATCTCCGGCACTGCGCGCTACCTGAAGGAGCAGAACCCCGGCGTCGTGATCGTCGGCGCCGATCCCGAGGGTTCGATCCTCTCGGGCGACACGCCGCGTCCCTACAAGGTCGAGGGGATCGGCGTCGACTACATCCCGAAGATCTTCCGCCGCGACCTGATCGACGAGATCATCCGGATCGGGGACAAGGAGTCGTTCAACGTCGCGCGGCGCCTGGCGCGCGAGGAGGGGATCCTGGTCGGCGGCTCGGCCGGCACCGCAGTCGCCGCCGCGCTGCGCTACGCCCAGCGCCTGACCGAGCCCAAGCTGATCGTCGTCTTCCTCTGCGACACCGGGCGCAACTACATCTCCAAGGTCTTCTCCGACCGCTGGATGCAGGAGAACGGCCTCTGGGAGCAGCCGGCGGGCGGGCGCGTCACGGTCGCCCACGTCCTGCCGGAGAAGGCCGGCATCCCGCCGATCGTCGCCGTGCGGCCCGACGCGCCGATCGCCGGGGCGCTGGACGCGATGAACCGCTACAACATCTCCCAGGTCCCGGTCATCGAAGGGAGCCGCGTCGTCGGCACGCTCGAGGAGATGGCGATGATGAAGCTGATCCACGACGGCGTGGACCCGGCCAACCAGCCGGCCAGCCCCGTCATGGGCCCGCCGCTGCCGCAGGTCGACGCCGACGCGGAGGTCACCGAGCTGTACCGGATGCTGCTGGCCGAGCCCGGCGCCGCGGTCGTGATGCAGTCCGGCCGGCCGCACGCGGTGCTGACCCGCATCGACCTGATCCACTTTTATGCCAGGAGAAGCCATGAAGTTCGCGACGAAGGCGATCCACGCCGGCCAGGAGCCTGATCCCCGGACCGGCGCGGTCAACGTTCCGGTCTACCTCTCGTCCACTTTCAAGCAGGACGGCCTGGGCGGGACGCGCGACGGCTTCGAGTACGCGCGCACCGACAACCCGACGCGCCGCGCGCTCGAGGCGACGCTGGCCGCGCTGGAGAACGGCACCCACGCGCTGGCCTTCTCCTCCGGCTGCGCGGCGACGACCGCGGTGCTCAACCTGCTGCAGCCGGGCGACCACGTCGTTTCGACGATCGACGTCTACGGCGGGACGTACCGCCTGTTCCACCGCGTCTTCGCCAAGTACGGGATCGCCTTCGACTGCCTGGCGACCTCGTCGGCGGACGAGATCGTGGCGGCGACCCACGCGAAGACGAAGCTGATCTGGCTCGAGACCCCGACCAACCCGCTGCTCAACGTGATCGACATCGCGCGCGTCGCGGCGGGGAAGCCGCAGGGCGCGGTCCTCGCCGTCGACAACACTTTCGCCACCCCCTGCTGGCAGACCCCGCTCGACCTGGGCGCCGACCTGGTCGCGCACAGCATGACCAAGTACCTCGGCGGCCACAGCGACCTCGTCGCCCTCCGGTTCTACCAGAACGCCGCGGGCGGCGTGCCGGGGCTGCTCGAGTGCTACCTGGTGATGCGCGGCATGAAGACGCTGGAAGTCCGGATGGAGCGGCACCAGAAGAACGCCTTCGCCGTCGCCGAATGGCTGGGCCGCCAGCCGCAGGTCGGGACGCTCTACTTCCCGGGCCTGGCCTCACACCCGCACCACGCCGTCGCCAGGAAGCAGATGCGCGGCCACGCCGGGATGGTCTCGTTCGAGCTGAAGGGGGGGCGCGCCGAGCTGGAGCGCTTCCTCGCCGCACTGCACGTCTTCACGCTGGCCGAGAGCCTGGGGGGCGTCGAGTCGCTGGTCTGCTACCCGTTCTCGATGACTCACGGCTCGATTCCGGCCGAAGAGAAGAACCGGATCGGGATCACCGAGCAGCTCGTCCGCCTGTCGTGCGGGCTGGAGGACGCCGACGACCTGGTCGCCGACCTCGACCACGCGCTGGCCACGGCGCGCGGCTGATCGCGCGATGGTTCGCGTCACCTCGGAGGTCGGCCGCCTGAGGCAGGTGCTGGTCCACGAGCCGGGACCGGAAGTCGACCGCATGGTCCCGGCGATGATGGAGGAGCTGCTCTTCGACGACATCCTCTTCGGCGACCGCGCGCGCGAGGAGCACCGCCGCTTCCAGCGCGTGCTGCAGCTCTTCGGCGTCGAGCTGCTGTTTGCCGAGGACCTGCTGGCCGAGACGCTGGTGCGCGAGGAAGCGCGCGCCTACATCCTGGACGCCGTCTCCGAGGACCTGCCGGCCGCCGCGCGCGAGCGGCTCGTCGCGGCCGCGCCGGCCGACCTGGTCGACATGCTGGTTCGCGGCGTGCGCCTGGACCCGTCGCACGACGGTCTCGGCGCGGACGAGCTCTACGAGCTGCCGCCCCTGCCCAACTGGTGCTTCCAGCGCGACCCGCAGGTGGTGATCGGCGACGGCGTCGTCTTCGCGGCGATGGCGACGACCGCCCGCTACCGCGAGGCGCTGCTGTCGCGCGCGATCTTCCGCTTCCACCCCCGGCTGGCCGCGACGCCGGTCCGCTTCGACCCGCTCGACCCGGCCTCCGAGCGGCACCTCGTCGCAGGCCTGCACCGCCCCTGCCTCGAGGGGGGGGACGTGCTGGTCCTCTCGCCGGAGGTGATCGCGGTCGGGCTGTCGGAGCGCACGAACCGCGTCGGCGTGCAGCGGCTCGCGCGGGGCCTCGCGCGCCGCGAGGGAGCGCCGCGCTGGCTGGTGATCGTCGAGCTGCCGCACCGCCGGGCCTACATGCACCTCGACACGCTGTTCACCCCGATCGATCGGGGGATGGCTCTCGTGCATCCGCCGGTGATGCTCGCGGGAGGGCTCGAAGAGGCGCGGGTCTACGAGGTGGACCTCCACGCGGCGGCTCCGCAGGCGCAGGCCGCGGACCACCCGCTGGCGACGCTCGGGCGCCACGGGGTCGAGCTGGAGCCGGTCCCGTGCGGCGGCAGCGATCCCGTCTCGCAGCAGCGCGAGCAGTGGACCGACGGCGCGAACGCCTTCGCATTGGCGCCCGGCGTGATTGCGCTCTACGACCGCAACGTCGCCACGGCCGAGGAGCTGGCGCGCCGCGGCTTCCGGGTCGTGACCGGCGAGGACCTGCTGCTCGGGCGCGAGGAGGTCGATCCCGCCGAACCGGGTCGGGTTTGCGTATTAATCGCCAGTCACGAGCTGTCCCGGGCACGGGGCGGGCCGCACTGCCTGACGCACCCCCTGGTGCGGGACGATCTGTAACCTCCCGCCCTTCCGGTTCCCCCCCGCCCGCCGTACAATCTGGGCACCTCCCGGGGGGGATGCGTGCTCTATCTCGAGGCACGAATCAACGGGCAATCGCTGCGCTGGCCGCTCGCGGCCGGCGTCGTCCACGCCGGGCGCGACCCGTCGTGCGAGATCGTGATCGACGACCCGGCCGTCTCCGGCCGCCACCTGAAGCTGGAGGTCCGCGGGCGCAGCCTGCACGTCGAGGACCTCGGCAGCATGAACGGCCTGTGGGTCGAAGGGCAGCGCGTCGCGGCGGCGACGGTCCGCCCCGACGACTGGTTCGTCGCCGGGCGCGTGCTGCTGGCGCTGCGCGAGGGGATCTCGTTCGCGACCGCGCCGCCCGACGGACCGGGGATGCGTGCCGCG
>JALOKP010000042.1 GCA_025456425.1 Acidobacteriota bacterium
CCATTTCATGGGGACCGGGAAGAGCAAGGCGCGGGCCGACGGAAAACCCCGTCGGTCCGCGCCCCCGATCCCTCGGCCGTCCGCCCGCGGTCACCCCGGGCCGGACACCTGTCCGCCGGCGGTCACGCGCCGGCTCCACGCACCAACAACCTTGCGGCCACCGTGGGGCCGGCCGCGCCGGCGCGTCAGTCGAAGCAGCGGTGGAGCAGGACCGCGTTCCCGGAGGGGTCCAGCACCACGCTCATCCGGCAGACCGGGGTGTCGAACGGCTCCATGATCACCGGTGCCCCCGCCGCCCGAACTGCCGCCGTCGTCGCGTCGACGTCATTGACCTCGAAGGCGATCGTGCCGCCGGCCTGCGCGTCGGAGCGCCCGACCTCCGGCATGTCGGAGATCGCAAAGACTCCCTTGTCCCCGGGCTTGTACTCGACCCAGTGGCCCTCGTACTCGTCCGACACCTGGAGCCCCAGCGTCCCCTCGTAGAAGGCGCGGGCGCGGGCCATGTCGGACACCGGATACACGGTGAACGCGACGTGTCTGATCATGCCGGAAGCCTCCCCGAGGGGACCCGACCGTGTCAAGACCGGATCGCCACGGGTCCCCGCCGGACGGTATCCTCGACGGCGTGACCGGTATGCTCCTCGCCGAGGCCCCGGGCTGGCTCGCGGTCGACAAGCCGCCGGGGCTCCCCGTGATCCCGGCCCGCGCCGAGGACCCGGACCGCTCGCTCTGGCGCGCGCTCGAGAAGGCACGCGGCGAGCGGCTGTGGGTCGTTCACCGGATCGATCGCGGGACCTCCGGGGTGGTGCTGTTCGCCCGCGACGCCGCGACGCACCGCGCCTTCTCCTCGGCCTTCGAGCGCCGCGAGCTCCGCAAGGGCTACCTGGCGCTGACCCGCGGCGTCCCGGAACCGCTCTCCGGCACGATCGACGTCGCGCTCCACCCGGCCCGCAAGGGGAAGATGCGGCCGGCCACGCCGGGCGAGGACGGCGCGCTGATCGCCTCGACCGAGTACGCCGTGTTCCGGCACTGGGAAACGCCGGAGGGGCCGGTGGCCCTGGTCGAGCTGTTCCCGCGAACCGGCCGCCAGCACCAGATCCGGGTTCACCTCCGCGCGATCGGCACGCCGATCCTGGTCGACCGCCTGTACGGCAGCCCCTGCCCGGTGCTGGGCCTCGAGCGGCTGGCGCTGCACGCCGCGTCGGTCGCGTTCCCCGACCCGGTGACGCGAACCCCGGCGTCGGTCGAGGCCCCGCTCGCGCCCGACCTGTCCGCGCTGATCGAGCGGCTCGACCGCGGGGCCGCCCCGGAAACGAACGAGCCGCCGGTGTGACACCGGCGGCTCGCAGCAGGTCCGGCTCGTTTCGCTACTTCTTGGCCGGCTCCTGGATCAGCGGAATCTCCGAGGCCAGCTCGGCGTCGACGATCGCGTTGACCGCGTACTCGCACTGGACGACCTTCGCGGCGTTGATCGGCCCGACGATCTTCTTCCACTTCCCGTAGTAGGACTCGAGCAGCGCGATCCGGTCCTTGCGCAGCTGCAGCGAGTTCTTGACCAGTTCCTCGGCCTTGTCGTCGGTCATCCCGCCGAAGTTGACGTCGTAGCTCTTCAGGTTCTTGAGCTGCCGCTCGAAGATCTCCTTCCCCTTGGCCTGGTACTCGTCGTACGACTTCCAGAAGGCGTCGGCCTTGTCGGCGGGAACCGCGCCGGCCTCGTTGATCAGTTCCTTCTTCACGGCCTTGATGTCCTTGCGCATCATCTTCATGAAGTTGTCCAGGCTCTCGTCGGCCTGGGCGATGGCGGAGCCGGGCAGGCAGAGGGCGGCGAGCGCGGCGAACGCCAGCGCGTAGCGGATTACGGTCTTCATCGCAGGTCTCCTTTTTCGGGTGTGCACGCCAGGAACGAGTTCGAAGCGGGCGGATGCTAGACCAAGTCCCCGGCGGCGCGCCAGCAAGCCCCGGGAACCGCCGCCCGGCGCGGCGGGGGTCGGGGGCGGCGAACCGCCCCCCGGCCGAACCGCTACTTCTTCTTGTACAGCTCGACGCTGGTCAGCTGCATCGGGGCGGTGTTGCCGGGCGGCGTCTCGATTTCGATCGACTTGGCGGCCTCGTTGATCGAGACCTTCGCGGCCGGGATCAGGACACCCTCGCCGGGCTTGCCGCTCGTCGGGAGCGTGAACTCGATCACTCCGACCGTGTAGTCCTGGCTGCGCAGGCTGGCGCCGGTCTCGACGAAGGTGATCGGGCGCTCGGTGACGAGCCGGATCTTCCGCCCGTCGGGGGTGTCGATGCTCACCGCGTGGTTGACCTTCCAGCGCAGGTTGTCCTGGAAGCGGACGTACCCCTTGTCCATCTTGTGCATCGCATCGGTCAGCCCCTCGTTCCCACGGGCCTGCAGGCCGCGCAGCAGGGCTTCGCGCTCCTGGTCGGTGGACCAGCTCTCCACCGTCATCCACAGCAGCCCGGTGCCGGAGGGCAGGTTGCCCCCGATGTTGACGACGCGGGCGCGGAAGGTCTCCTTGGGAACATCCTTGTCGCCGGCGAACGAGAGCGCGAGCGCTCCGAGCAGCAGAACGAGAAGCAGCGCAAGGGCGGGCTGCGCCTGACCGCGGGTCGGTGTCATGGGGCCTCCTCCGTTTTTGGGATCGACGGAGTATAGGACCGGGAGCCGGGCGCCGCCGCGACCTGCCGCGCGTGGACGACGAACCGCTTTGGCGCCGCACCCCGGAAGTCGAACGGCCAGCAGGTCACCAGCGTGAGCGTCGGCACATCCCGCCCGGCGAGGACGGAGACCTCGGTCGGCTCGACCACGGCGGTCGCATCGACGTCGTAGTCGAAGCGGCCGGCGTCGGTATCGAGCTGGATCCGGTCGCCCAGCCGGACGCCGCGAAGCGGCCGGAAGAGGGTGTCGCGGTGCGCGGCCAGCGCGACGTTCTCGCCGGGCGCCCCGCTGCCGGGCAGGTCGGTCCCGGGGATGTGGCCGGCGGCGACCTTCAGCGTCGCGTCGTCGACGCCCTCCTTGACGACGACGTCGAGGCCCAGCCGCTCGATCCGGACCAGGCCGATCGTGGCGCCCGTTGCAGGCCGGGGCGCCGCCTCGGTCCCCGGTCCCGCCGCCGCGACGGGCCGGGGTTCGGGGTCGCCGGGGAGTGCGCGCGGGAGCGGCGCCGTGGCGGCGGCCGCGCGGCGCGCCTCGAACGCCTGCCGCTCGCGCGCCTGGACGATCATCATCTGGACCAGGCTCCCCGCGACGTAGCCCAACCCCAGCAACCCGGCGCCGATCAGCAGCCAGGACAGCCAGCGCGTGCCGCGGCGAAGGGACGGGGTCACGACCGGTTCGGGCTCCAGAAAAAGAAACGGGGCCCGGCCGCATCTCGGCCGGGCCCCGTCGATGATGTCACCAGCGCGCGGACTACGCCGAGAAGCGACGCAGCGCGAGACCGGCGGCCAGGGCCAGCAGCGCGCCCAGGGCGATGTCGCCGAAGCCGGTCGCCGTCTTCGGGAGGGCCGGCGGCGGCGGGGGCGGCGGCGGCGGCGGCGGCGGGGCCACGGGGGCCGGCGGCGGCGGCGGCGGCGGGATCACGACGTCCGGGACCGGGATCTCCTGCTCCACGACCGCCTCGGGCTTCGGGGCCTCCTGGCAGTTGGTTGCGATCTGGGCCGCTTCCTTTTTGGTGTAGATGAACTCGAGCGCGGTCTGGTCGGCCAGGTGCGCCCAGAACTTGACCGCCTGCGGGGTGCAGTTGGACTCGCCGTACATGACGAAGTCGGCCTTCCCGGTCTTCAGTTCGGGGAAGTTGTAGCGCGGGATCGTCATGAAGGTCTTGACGACCTTGTTGGTGCTCTTGTCGATCACCTGGACCAGCTGGTTGTTGGTCCCCTCGGTCTGCGCGACGCGGAACCAGTAGGTCCCCGGGTCGAGCAGCTTGCCCGGGACCATCGTCGGGACCTTGAAGGTCACCTCGGACTGCTTGGTACCACGGCCCGTTTGGGCGAGCGCGGGGAGCGCGACTGCCATCACGAGCAGCAGCGCGACGAACACCAGGAAGCGCTTCTTCATACACGACTCCTTTCCGAAGTTTGAGGCTGGAGGGATCTCCCCCCCGTCGTGCGGGGCGGCCTCCTGCGGCGATCGGAGGCTACTCGCGGCCCTGTCCCCCCGTCAACACCTCCCGGCCGGAGGGGCGCGCCGGGCCACGCAGCCGAGGAAGTCGTGGCGCACCTCGACCCGGCCTCCGGGGTGCCGTGCGGCCAGCTCCGCCACGAAGGCCCGGGTCAGCCGCCCGCGGTGCGCGGGATCGAGCGCGTCGTGGAAGGCGGTCCCCGCCCCGGACTTCAGCAGGTGCTCGAGGGCCGCCTCGGGGCTGGGCAGGCGGAAGACGATCGCCCCCTCCCACAACTGCTCCACGACCAGCCCTGCCCTCACGACCGCTTCGCGGAGGTGCGCGGTGTCGCGCGGAAAGTCGAACGCCACCTGCCTCGTCAGGACGGCCGGCTCGCGGGCTACGAGCCGGCCGAAGATCTCGAGCGGCTCGGCCGGCGACCCGTCGCGGTGAACCACGATCGCGACGCGCCCCGCCGGAGCCAGGGCGCGCGCCGCGGCGGCGAAGAAGGCGCGAAGCGGGATGTAGCCGAGGACCCAGCTGGAGAAGATCAGGTCGAGCCCCTCGGCCTCCCCGAGCACGGTCAGCGCGTCGCCCGCGACGAACTGGACGCGCCCGGCCCCCGCGGTGCCCGCCAGGCGGAGTCGCGCCTCGCGGAGCATCCCCTCGGAGAGGTCGACCGCGATCACCTCGGCGGCCCGCGCCGCGAGCTGCGCCGTGGCGTACCCCGTCCCGCAGCCCGCTTCGAGCACGCGCTCGCAGCCGGCGAGCCGGAGGCGGCGGACGAGGTCGTCGACCGGCGCCGCCGCCTCGGACAGCCAGAAGGCGTCGTAGTCGCCGTGGACGCGGTCGTAGGCCGCGCGCAGCTCGGGCGCGCCGACGGCGCCCTGCGCCTGCTCGCGGACGCGGAAGAACCGCGGCACGGCGTGCTGCGGCGGCAGGTGCGCCTCGCACAGCCGCGCCGACAGCCCGGGCGGCGTCGGGAGCGGCCCCGCGGCCGGCACGAAGGGGGCGAGCAGCTTTCCGGCACACGAGCCGCGGGGGGTCGCGAAGTGCCGCCTCATCGCGGCCAGGATCTGCTGCAGCGGCCGCTCCGTGGCCCGGCCGAACGAGAGCGGAACCAGGTTGCACGGGCAGACTTCCCCGCTGCCGTCGATGTAGACGTGGGTCAGCCCCGCCCCGCAGCCGAAGCAGGTGTCCGACTCCAGGTAGGTGAACGACGACAGGATCGGCAGCGATTCGTCGACTGCGACGGCGCGCTGGTACTCCAGGATCCGGCGGCGCTCCGTCGCGTCCAGCAGGACGTCGTGGCGCCCCGCCAGCCGGCCGGTCGCGCTCGGCTCGAGCAGGTGGACCTCCTCGGCGCCGCACTCCCCCGCGAAGCGCATGAAGCGCATGAAACGCTCCGGCTCCAGCAGCTCGCGCCAGGCGACCGTGACGACGTACGGGTAGAGCCCGGCGGCCCGCGCCGTCGCCAGCCCGTCCCGCGCGATCCGGAAGGCGCCGTCGACCCCGCGCACGCGGTCGTGCTCGGCCTCGTCGTCGGAGTCGAGGCTGATCCCGACCGCGAACAACCCGGCGTCGGCGAGACGCCGGGCGCGGGCCGGGGTCAGGCCGTCCCCCGTCGTCCCGACGATCAGGGAAGTGCGGTCGTCGAAGGCCGCGACGATCTCCTCGAGATCGTCGCGCAGCAGCGGCTCGCCGCCCGTCAGCGTCACCCGGACCGCGCCGAGCCGCTGCAGCTCCCGCGCCAGCCGCCGCATCTGATCGAGCGACAGGTCGTCCTCGCTGCGCCCGGCGTTGTAGCAGTGCCAGCACCGGAACCGGCAGCGGTTGGTGACCGCCAGCGTGACCGAGTAGAGCCAGTCGTCGGCTGCGTCGCCCAGCCGGGCGAACTGCGCCACCAGCGCGTCGAAGGCCCGGCCGGGATACGGAGGGAAGTGGACGTTGACGACCTGTCGGCCCCGCCAGGTCCGCACCTTCTCGTGCTCCAGCCAGTCGCGGAAGAAGGCCGCGACGGCGGGGTGCAGCTTGCTGAACGGCGGGCGACCCGCGACCTCCTCGAGAAACTGCGTTCCCTGCATCGTCGCCTCCCCCGGGGCCCGCCCCGGACGCGGCGCGCTACTCGACCGGCCCGATCCCCCGCCGCCGGAAGACGCGCCGCATCGCGGCGAGGTGCCGCCCGCCGAAGAGGTTCCGGTCGGCGTCCAGGATCGCGCGCGCACCGCGCGCGAAGCTCGTGAATCCGTCGAGCTGGAAGTGGCTCTCGACGATCGTCCGGTCGGCGGCCTCGCGGCCGACGGCCTCGAAGAGGTCCCAGAGCGTCGCCGACCAGATCGGGCCGTTGTCGTGCTCGTCGCCGTCCGGGTCGAAGCTCTCGAAGGTCTCCGCCCCGTCGACGCGCCGCAGGCAGGGGGGATCGTAACGGGTGTCGGTGACGCAGTCCCACGAGGCGACCGAGGTGCGGAAGCGCTCCGGCTTGCGCCCGGCGAAGAAGCTGGCGGCGAAGTAGTCGCCGAACCCCTCCCCCATCGCCGCGGCCTGCGCCGACTGGCCGAAGTCGGGGCAGATCGCGTCCTGGATCGCGTGGCCCAGCTCGTGGAGGATCGTTTCGGCGTCCTCGGCGTCGTCGACGCCGCCGGTGCCGAAGGTCAGGCTGCGCTCGGCCGGGCTGTACCACGAGTTGTCCTCGCGGGTCCCGTGCGCGTTCACGGGGACCGGCTCGCGGAAGATCGCGCGCGCCCCGCGGTAGCCCAGCGACTCCAGGTAGCGGATCGCGCGGTCGACGTGGAAGTAGGCCATCGCCTCGTCGAAGCCGCGCTCCGTGCTCTCGAACAGGAAGCGTCCGTCGGGTCGGCGGACGCGGCCGCGGGTCGGCGCCGTCGTGACGCGCACACCGCCGAGCCACCCGCCGGGGGCGAGGCCGGCCAGCGCGACCTCGCGGTAGGCCGCGGCGGGGGGCCGGCGTGGCCGCCCGCCGGGACCGAGCGGGTCCCAGCCCGGCACGGCCACGACCGGGTTGGGGTCGAACACCCGGGCCCGTCCCGCCGCCGACGCGAGGTTGTCCCAGGCGCTGCGCACCCGGCCGGTCACCGCGTCGACGTAGACGATCCACTCGGCGCGCGGGCGCTCGCAGCGGACGCGCACCTTGTACGCCGGGTAAAGGCGCGACTTCGCGGGGAACCAGACCGGCTCGAGTTCGGTCACCCGCCCGGGCCCGGCGCCGCGCGTCGCGCGCCACAGCGCCACCTGGACCGCGGCCGCGGGGGCGATCGGCGCGGCAGGCCGCGGCGGCAGGCGGTCGGCGGGGACGGCGCGGTTCTTGACCAGGTAGACCCGTCGCGCGCGGTCCAGGTGCACGGTGACGTAGGCGCGGTGGATCCGGACGCCGCGCAGCCGCTGCGAAAAGATCACGTGGTGCGCGCCAGCGCTCTCGAGCGTCTTGCGGTGTGCGAGGTCGCGTCCCAGCCCCTTCAGTCCGAGCAGCTCGGTGTGCGCGAGCAGAAAGCGGACCGCGACCTGCTCCGGCGAGCCGGCTGCGGGCGGGGCACGGAAGCCCCACAGCTCCTTCGGCGTGCCGTACCAGTTCCCCGGGACGACTTTGAAGCGCAGCCGGCCGCGGTCCCCCATCGCGCCTCCGCGCCGCGCCCTACGGGCAGGGCGCGGCGGAGGCGGCGATCCCCGGATCGCGCGGCGCCACCTGCCCCGGCGCGACGTCCCCGTAGGTCAGCGCCGAGCCACCACCGCCGCCCCGCACCAGCAGCCAGAGCGCGTCGCCGGCCGGCGGCAGGGCCGTGAAGTGCAGCGGCGCGGCCGGGGCGTCGTTGGCCAGGCAGCCCTCGGTCGCGACGGCGAAGTCGCCGCCCGTGGACGCCAGGCCCGAGGCGCTGCCGCGCACGACGTCGTAGGCCGCGACGCCGGGCAGCGCCGACCACTCCAGCCAGTCCTTCGCCACCGTCAGCGCGATCCGCGCGCTGGCGGGCTGGCCCCGGATCTCGACGTCGTCGACGTTCCAGCCCGAGGTCGAGACCGCGATCGTGCGCAGCACGGCGTAGCCCCAGCGGATCCAGACCTGCGGCCGGCCGTCGGCGACGGCCGAGATGTCGAGCGACACCGGACGCCAGGCGTTGTCGGTAATCTGCTGCGCGGCCGACCAGAGGGTCGTCCACTGCGTCCCATTGTTCGAGATCTCGACGGTCGCGCTGACGTAGGGCTGGCCCAGCACGTTCAGCCAGCGCTGGAACCGCAGGATGCCGCCGGTCACGCCGGAGAGGTCGAGCGGACCGAGTGTGAGGTAGTACGGCCCGCCCTGCTGCGCGGAGAAGTTGCCGTTGAGGGCGACGCCGTAGACGTTGGCGCCGGTCGCGCCGGAGCTGGGATCGGGATTCCCCGCGACGCCGCCCCCCTTGCCGAGTGGCGCGCCGAACTGCCACTCCCCCTGCACCGCCCAGCCCGGGTTCGCGTCGAGCGTCCAGGCCCGGGCGCTGACCTCGCCCGAGATCTTGACGGTCACCCAGCGCGTCGTGTCGCCCTGGTGGTCCGAGAGGTTCGTGAAGTCGACCGTCGCGGAGTGGTTGCCGATGTCCAGGTTCGAGGCCTCGGCGGCCAGCGAGACGACCACCATCGCGCTCCCGCCGGGCGCCAGCGAACCGCGCGCGCCGGAGATCGCGATCCACGGCGCGCCGGCGGTCACCTCGTAGTCGATCGGGGTCGGATCGAGGTTCTCCAGCGTGTAGCTGCGCGAGGACGGGCTGAACGGGCCGCCGACGCTGCCGGTCGCGGTGAAACCATCGGCCGGCGTGACCTTCAGGCCGTGGACCGGGGCCGGGACGCCGACCACCTGAACCGAGGGGTCGCCGAAGACGATCCAGGTGTCGGACATCTCGACGCCGCCACCGCCGTAGGCGTCGATCATCGAGGCCGAGCTGGCCCAGGCCAGCGTGCCGAACGCGGCGTAGGGCCGCGCGGGGTCGGTGAGCAGCAGGTTGAACTCGTCCTGCGCCTCCATCGGCGGAGCCCAGGACTGGGAGACCGACGACATGTAGGCCGCGATCGCGCCGGTCGGCTCGCCCCCCTGCTGCGCGCGCAGCCAGGACTCTCCGAAGCAGGAGGCGTAGTGGTGGAACTCGCCGTTGTTGCAGGCCACGGAGAAGACGAACGGCAGCATCCCGTCGTTGGTCAGCGCGTTGATGTCGGCGCTGTCGAAGCCGGTCGTCCCCCAGCCGTCCGACCAGCCGTGCCCGACGTAGTTGACCAGCCCGCGCCCGGCGTTGAGCGCGCCGGCGACCTGCGCGTCGGTGGCGCCCGGGTCGTAGAACCGGTCGACCAGGGTGTAGCCGTCGCCCAGCAGCCAGCCGCGGATCTGGTCCATGTGCTGCTTGTCCGACTGCCCCTCGTCCCCGATCCCGTCCCCCTCGGCCGAAGCGATCCCGACCGCGCGCTTGAACCAGGTCTGCGTCGCGGCGGGCAGCGTCTCGTAGTCGATCGTGCGCCGGACCTGCGTGTCGACCTCGGCGGCGGTGGCCGCGGAGAAGCGACCGACCATCACGTCGGGGTAGCCGTCGGTCCCCGCGACCTTGCCGTAGCAGGCGTCGCAGGCGCCGTTCTCGCCGCCGACGACGCGGATCGTCGTCGCCACCTGGGTGGCGTCGCCGACCAGCAGCACGAAGGCGAGGTTGCGCGTGTCGTAGACGCTCTTGATGTAGTCCTTGATAGCGGTCGCGTTGTTTCCGATCGTCGAGACCCCGACCACCGAGATCGTGAAGCCCAGGCCCGCCTTGTGGCCAACCAGCGGGTCGAGGTTGGGGATCCACGGGTCGTGGGCGATCACCAGGATTTCGCCCTCGTCGTCGAGCGCCGGGTAGCGCGCGGCGGCGTGGGCCCCGTAGTTGAGGAAGTGCGCGCGGTAGAGCGGGTCGAAGGCGCGCAGCGCGGCGCGCGGGCGCGGAGCGTCCGGTCCGGCGGCGACCGGAACCGGGCCGGCCGGGGCCAGTTCCACCGTCATCCGGTCGATCACGCGCAGCGTCCCCGACGCGGGGTCGTACTGGAACGGGAAGAAGTGCACGGTCAGTCCCGCGTAGTCGCGCAGCACGTGCGGCGGCTGCGGGACGACCTCGGCGCCGGGGTAGAAGCCGGCGCGGGAGTAGGCGTCGCCGAAGCGGTAGGGCACCGTCGCGGGATCGACGCGGCGCGACAGGTTCCCCTTGGAGGGCGCGATCGCGGCCTGCAGCTCGCGGAACGACGACGACAGGACCGTCGCACGCCACTCGGCTCCGCCCGGGATGATCACGCTGCGCGCCACGTGCGGCAGCGCCGGCGCCCCTTCCGCGAGCGCGACCGCCTCGCCCGGGATGACCGGCACGAAGTACTCGCGCCCGTCGATCACGACCGGCTCCAGCCGGTAGTCGAGCAATTCGAACTCGAGCACGATCCGCCGCCCGTCGTCGGAGACCACGCCGACCCGCACCGCGTCGGCGGCGAGGACGGGAGCGAGCGACACGAGCAGCAGGGCGATCGACAGGACGACAGCAGCAGCGACCCGGGATGGACGCATCACGCTCTCCTCGGCGATGACCGGTCCGCGCGGAGGGGGCCGCACGGGGCGGGGATTCCGGGACCTATTTACCTTTAAGGAAGCGGCGGGGGAAGCCCGAATCGGGCGCCGGGCCGGCCGGCAGTCCTTTACTTCGCTGGGGTTGCCGGTTTGACGCGTCCGGCGGGTCGCGCCCGGCCCGCTGCTATAGTCCCGCCGATGTCCGCCGCCGGAGACGAGCGCGCCGGCCGCGCCGCGCCGGCGCCGATCCCCCCGCCCCACGCCCCCGAGGGGGGCTGGGCCCTGCGGCTGCTGGGCCGGTTCCACGTCACGGGCTCGTTCTGGTACCGGTTCCACGGCTGGGGGATGAGCGTTCTGCCGGACTGGGGCGTCTTCGTTGTGGTCCACCTCTTCACCGCTTTCTTCTTTGTCTTCCTGGTGCGGATCGGCCGAGCGATCGCCGTGAACCTGGAACCGGTCCTCGGGCCGTGCGGATTCCTCGAGCGCCGGCGGCGGGTTTACCGGACGATGCTCACCTTCGCGTGGTGCCTGTCCGAGCGTTACGAGCGGCTGCTTACCGGGAAGCCGTTCTCGATCGGGATCGACCTGGATCACTGGCACCGCGTCGCGCATCCCGGCCGCGGCTTCATCATGGTCACGGCCCACCTCGGCAACTTCGAGGTCGGGTCGATGCTGCCGTCGTTCGAGGAGGCCCGCCGCGTCGTCGTCGTGCGCGAGCCGGAGGTCGACGCCGAGGCGCAGCGCTACATCAAGGAGACGCTCGAGCGGGCGAGCGGCGGGCGCTGGATCAACTTCTTCCAGGGTGACGACCCGCTGGGAGGGCTCTTCCTGCTCGAGACGCTGCGGCAGGGCGGGATCGTCGGGGTGCAGGGGGACCGCCCGCACGCCGGTGGAAAGACCGTCGAGACGCGGCTGTTCGCGCGGCCGTTCGCGCTGCCGGCCGGCCCGGCGGCGCTGGCGCGCTCGGCCGAGGTCCCGCTGGTCCCGATCTTCGTACTCCGCGAGGGGCGCCGGGCCTACCGGATCGCGATCGCCGAGCCGATCGCGGTGGCGCGCACGCGGGATCGCGAGGCGGACGTGGCGGCGGCGATGCGCCGCGTCGCCGCCGAGATCGAGCGCGCGATCGCCGGCGCACCCCACCAGTGGTTCTGCTTCCGCCAGCTCTGGAAAGCGGGGTCGGCCGCCACCTAGCGGTCGCCGTCTCCGAGCTGGAGGAAGGTGGCGACGGTGCCGGAGGCGTAGCCGGCGACCTCGAATCGGTAGTGGCTCAGCGGCAGCGCGCGGGCCTCGAGCGCGACGCGGACCTCGAGCGGCGCGTCGACCGGCAGATGGACGGGCGCCCAGCGCGCGTCGCGCGCGCCGACGAGGTAGCCGCGCCGCGCTCCGCCCGGCTCGCCGCGCGCCGCGCGCTCGAGCGCTTCGAGCGTCGCGGCCGCCTGCGCCGCCAGCTCGAGCGCGACCAGCCCCGGCACCACCGACCCCTCCGCGAACGGGCTGCCGGGAGGGATGCGGGCCCGGACCGTGAGCGCGTCGGGCCGGTGCTCCCGCACCGACTCGACCAGCCGCGCGGGCGGAGCGTGGGGCAGCAGGGCGGCCGGATCGGTGGAGCTGGAGTCGTCGCCGGCGATCGCCGCGGTGGCGGCCGGGAGCGGGGACGGCACGCGCGCCTCAGCAAGCGGTGTCCCCGGATCGGCCGTGACGGCGACCGTCCCCTGGCTCGCGCGCTCCACGCCCCGCGCGATCTCGAAGCGCACCGCGCCCCCCTCGGCCGGCACCAGCCGCAGCGCGAGCGCGTCCCCCGGGCCGAGCGGAACTCGCAGCCGCAGCGACAGGACGGCCGCGATCCGGACCGGCTCGCCGAGCACTCGGCCGACCTCCCGCTCCACGAGCGCGAGGTGCGCGATCCCCGGCAGGATCGGCGCCCCGGGGAAGTGGCCCGCGAACCAGGGGGCGTCGTCCTCGATCCGCAGCGGGACCGACACGGGCCCCGGCAGCACGGGGAGGATCACGGCCGCCGCGCGCCGAGCGCGCCGACGAAGAAGGCCGGGTAGACCGCGCGGATCCGCACCACGTCCGGGTAGATGGGCAGCGGCTCGAAGCCGGCCGCGAGGAACGAGGCCTGCCACGCCTCCGGCGTCAGGAACCCGGGCTCCGGGCGCAGCGCCGCGTCGAGGCGCGGCGCGCGGAACGGCTCGAGCAGGTGGAACACGAACTCGGGGTAGACCGGGGCCCCGGGGTACGGGCGCAGGCACTCCCCCAGCACCAGCACCCCGCCCGGCCGCAACGCCGCGCGCAGTTCGGCCAGCGTCGCGCCCAGGTCGCGTGCGACGTGCACGGTGTTCACCGCCCAGGCCAGGTCCACGCTGCCGGGCGCGATCCCCTGCCCCGCCAGCGGCTGGTCGATGTCGGTCCGCGCGTACGCGATCGGCAGCCCCGGCCGCCGCGCCCCGAGCGTGCGCTGCGCGCGGCGCAGGAAGGGCGGCGCCAGCTCCGTGAAGCGGTACTCGACCAGGTCGCCCAGCCGCCCCGCGGCCTCGAGCGCATCGAGCAGCGCGAGGCTCGCGCTCCCCAGCCCGCCCCCCAGCTCGAGCACGCGCAGCGGCCCCGCCGGCAGGGCGTGCGCCGCCCCTTGCGCGCCGACGCGATTGTTGATCGCGTAGAGCGGATTGTCGTTGGAGAAGTAGTCGGGCCACAGGGCCGCATTCGCGGGCGAGAAGAGCGCCTCCTCGCCCCGCACCTCGCCGCGCAGCACGGCGGGCCAGGCCGCCGCCGCGGCCTCCGCGATCCGGTAGGTCGGGAGCGCCGCGGGGTCGTGAGCCTGCTGCTCGGCGGCGATCGCCTCCGGCTCGCGCGGCGCCGGCGCGCCCGCCTCGCCGCGGGCCGCGCACACCAGCCGCTCCGCGGCGCCATCCATCCCGGCCGCGAGCGGGCCGCGCGTGGCGCCGTCCAGCCCCGCCTCGCGCACCACGGCCATGGCCAGGGCGCGGACGTACTCCTCGACCAGGTCGCAGGAGCGGACGAAGCGATCGTCGAACAGCGGGAGCAGCTCGGGCGGGAGCAGTTCCGCCCGCATGTCGCGCCCCTCGGAGCCCGGCGTGACTATCGGCATCCGCGCACCTTAGCACGCCGCGGTGCGGCGGCAATCAGTCGCGCTTCGCGAAGCCCCCGCCGCGGGCGTCCTCGCGCAGCGACTCGCTGTCCCAACCGGCGTCGCGCTCGCGCTCGCGCGGCTCGAGGTCCTCGCGCATCAGGCGCTCGAGGTCCGCGATCCGCTCCCGGGCGGCCGAGACGTAGGCCGCCTCGTCGCTGCGCCGCGCCGCCAGCTCCCGGACCGACTGCTCGTCGTGCCGCAGGAAGGCGCGCGCCGCGCGCTGCGCCGCATAGGCCCGCACCCCGAGCAGCCGCAGCGCATCGGCGCCAGCCCGCAGCGAGCTGTCGAGCGTCTCGCGGTAGATGTCGGTCACGCCGGCGTCGAGCAGGTCGTAGGCGTCGAGCATGTCCTCGGCCCGCGCCAGGATCCGCAGCCCCGGGAAGTGACGGCGCACGGCGCGCACCAGCTCGAGCCGCTTCCCGGGGTCGTCGATCGCCACCACCAGCAGCCGGGCCTGCTCCGCCCCCGCCGCGCGCAGCAGCTCGACGCGCGAGGCGTCGCCGTAGTGGGCCCTCTGCGCAAAGCGCCGCAGCAGGTCGATCCGATCGGCGTCGGTCTCGAGCACCGTCGTCCCGACGCCGTGCGCCCGCAGCAGCCGCGCCACGATCTGCCCGAAACGCCCGAAGCCGGCGACGATCACCGGGTTCTGCTCGTGGACCGGGTCGGCCGGACGGTCGGACGCGGGGGTCCGCCGCAGCCGCGGGACGATCCCCTTCTCGCCCAGCGCGACGAGCAGCGGCGAGGCCGCCATGCTCAGCGCCACGACCGCCACGAACGGCCCGCTCACCACGGCCGGGAACAGCCCGATCGTTGCCGCGAAGGCGATCAGCACGAAGGCGAACTCGCCGACCTGGGCCAGCGAGAGCGCGAAGACCGCGTTGTCGGCCGCAGCCATCCCGAAGCCCCGCCCCAGCCCGGCCAGCACGGCCAGCTTCAGGACGATCGCGCCCAGCACCAGCAGCCCGATCGTCCCCGGCCGCGCGGCCAGCAGGCCGAAGTCGATCGACGCCCCGACGGCGATGAAGAACAGGCCGAGCAGCAGTCCCTTGAACGGCTCGATGTCCGAGACCAGCTCGTGGCGGTACTCGCTGCCGGCCAGCACGACCCCCGCCAGGAAGGTGCCGAGCGCCGGGCTGACGCCGACCTTCGTCATCAGCATCGCGATCGCGATCACGATCAGGAGCGCCGCGGCTGTGAACAGCTCGGAGAGTCGCGTGCGCGCGATCACGCGCAGCGCGGGACGGACCAGGGTGCGCCCCAGGAGGACGATCAGCGCCACCGCGCCCAGCACGGCGAGCGTCTGCGCCCCGCCGGACAACCCCGCCCCGCCGTGGGCCGCACCCGGACCCGCTCCCGCCGTCCCGTGCGCCGCGGCGGGCGCGAGCAGCGGCAGCAGCGCCAGGATCGGGATCACCGCGACGTCCTGGAACAGCAGCACGGCGAAGGCGTTCTGCCCGCCGGGGGTCCTGAGCAGCCCCTTCTCGGCCAGCCCCTGCAGCGCGATCGCGGTCGACGACATCGCCAGGATCAGGCCGGCCGCCAGCGCGACCGGCCCCGGCAGCCCCAGCGCCAGCCCCGCGCCCGCGCCCGCCAGCGCCGTCAGCAGGACCTGCAGCCCGCCCAGCCCGAGGATCGGCCCGCGCAGCCGCCAGAGCATCCGCGGGTCGAGCTCCAACCCGACCAGGAACAACATCATCACCACGCCGAACTCGGCGAAGTGCATCACGTCCTGGCGCTCTTCCCCGACCAGCCCCAGCCCGAACGGCCCGACGATCGCGCCCGCGACCAGGTAGC
The DNA here is from genome assembly GCA_025456425.1 of Acidobacteriota bacterium. Lineage (GTDB taxonomy): Bacteria > Acidobacteriota > Polarisedimenticolia > J045 > J045 > JALOKP01. Next base: position 15,602 of record JALOKP010000042.1, read on the forward strand.
CGAGCACCGAGCCCAGCCCGAGCCGCTTGGCGACCGGCACCGACACGACCGCCGCGGTCAGGTAGACCAGCGCCTGGCGGAAGAACTCCTCGGCGGCCATCGGGTTCAGCCTCCCAGCACGGCGCCGAGGTCGGCGTTCAAGTAGGGCGCGGCCCGCGCCGCCGCGCGATCGATCCGGCCGTCGCGCAGCGCCTCGACCACGCGCCGGTACTCGGCCGCCGCGCGCTCGATCGCGGACGGCTCCAGGGCGTGCGTCCCGTGCACGACGAACGGCGCCAGCCAGTCCATCCCGCAGAGCCGCGCGGTCTGCTCGAGCGGCGCCAGGAAGTCGCGCACCGAGCGGCCGTTGAGTCCCTCGGCCCGGTAGGCCGGCTCGCGCCCGCCGGCCGACACCGCCGCGAGCAGCGTCCTTCCGGCCAGCGCGGTGCCGCCGGTCCCGTAGGCCCAGCCGTGCTCCAGCACCAGGTCGAGCCACTGCTTGACCAGCGCCGGCGCGCTGTACCAGAAGAGCGGGTGCTGCATCACGATCGTGCCGTGGGCGGCGAGCAGTTCCTGCTCGCGCCGGGCGTCGACGTCGAAGTCGGGATAGGCCTCGTACAGGTCGTGCACGGTCACACCCGGGCAGTCCTCGATCGCCTCGAGCAGGCGTCGCTGGATGCGCGAGCGCTCGAGCGCCGGGTGGGCGAAGAGGACGAGGACCGGGGCGGTCACCGGAGGACCAGGAGCCCGGCGACGACTGCCAGGATCACCCAGAAGTAGTACCACTCGGCGTGCTTGAAGGCCGAGCGCCAGCGCAGCGAGTCGACGCTCTGGCGGAAGACGGTCGCGGCCAGCACGATCGATCCCGCGATCCCGAAGATCGCCAGCAGCCGGATCCCGAACGGCGCCGCCGCCGCGAAGAGCAGGCCGTTGACGCGGTGCGGCCAGGCCAGTTGGCGCCAGTAGAAGACGAGGCAGAGCAGGACCGGGAGCGCCACCGCGCCGAGCAGCAGGTAGTGCCAGGCGTCGAGCGGCACCGGCGTCCAGGACGCCGGATCGCCGCGCCACGACGCGAGGACCGTCAGGGCGGCCCCGGCCAGCCCCGAGGCGGCGACGACCAGCGCGAGCTTGCGGCGCAGCCCCGGCGCGTCGTCGCGCGCCTCGAGCAGGTAGGCCGCGACGAAGGCGAAGGCCAGCGGCCAGAGCGGAGTCGCCCAGGCCAGCGCGGCGAAGACCGCGGGGAGCGTGAAGATCCGGTTGCGCCGCTTCTCGAGGTAACCCTCCATCGCCCAGGCGCACATCCCGAAGAGCATGTAGGGCAGCACCCAGAGCAGGACCGTGACGGCCGGCTGCGCCAGCGCCGCGGCGGCGAACATCAGGAACGACGTCACGAGGTGGTCGCGCGTCTTCTTCTTGAGGGCCAGGAAGAGGAAGAAGGTCCCGGCGGTGGCGAGCGCCGATTCCGTCCAGTGGGCGGTCCCGCTGAAGCTGACGATCCAGATGAAGGCGAAAACGCAGCCCATCCCGACGTATTCCATCTTGAGCCGGCGGCCGGTCCGCTCGACCGCGTCGGGACGGTAGGTGGCGAGCAGGACGTTCCCGACCTTGTCGACCTTGATGGCCTGGTCCATGCGGTGCTCCGTCGCCCGTCCCCTGCATTGCGCGAAGGCGTGCGGAGTTTAGCCGAACGGGGTGCGCGCCGGGAGCGGTCCGGGCGCCGCCCCCCGGCCCGCGGCCCTTTGCAGTACCCTAGGTCACAGTCCCCGAGAGAGGGACGGGAGGAACCGCCCATGACTGCTCGCCGCCTTACCCTGCCGGCACTCGCGCTCGCCGGCCTCGTTCTTGCGCTCGCCGCCGGCCCTGCGTTCGCGGCCGAGGTCCCGGAGAAGGTCCGGCAGACGATCAACGACGCGACCTCGGTGCTGACCACCTTCGCGGCACCGGGCGACAAGCAGATCCCGCCCGCCGTGCTGCGCGGCGCAGAGTGCGTCGCGGCGCTACCGAACATCACCAAGGGGGCCTTCATCTTCGGCGGCGAGGGGGGCAAGGGGGTGATCTCCTGCCGCGACAAGGACGGCAAGTGGGGGACGCCCCTGATGATCTCGCTCGCTTCGGCCTCGGTCGGTTTCCAGATCGGCGTCGAGCAGTCGAACGTCGTACTCGTCATGTTCAGCCAGAAGACCGCGTCCAACCTGGTCTCGGGCGGGTTGAAGTTCGGCGGCAACGCCTCGGCCGCGGCCGGCCCCTACGGGGCCAAGGCGGGCGCGCCGATGAACCCCGACGCCTCGCCGGTCTTCGTCTACGCGACGAACGAGGGGCTGATGGCCTCGGCCGCGCTGAACGGCACCTCCGTCAAGCCCGCCGACCGCGACAACCAGCTGCTTTACGACAAGGGGACCGTCCCGGCCGACGCAGTGCTGATCCCCGAGCCGGGCAAGGCGTGGCCGATGCCGGCGGCCGCCCAGGGGTTCGTCGAGACGCTCGACCGGATCGCGGGCCACAAGGTTCCGAAGGGCCGGAAGTAGCCCCGGCCGCAGCGGCTCCTCCCCCGACTTCGCCCGCGGCGCCGCGGCGCGCGTATCATCCTCCCCGATGAGCGCGCCGCGGGCCACGCCGTCCCGGGTCCTGTTCGCCGGCACCGTGGCGGTGGCCTTCCTCTTCGGCCTGTTCCCGCTGTTCGACTTCGACCTGTGGGGCCACCTCGCGGCCGCGCGGCTGATCCGCGAGACCGGCAGCGTCCCCGCCGTCGATCCGTTCCTGTGGGGCGCGCCCGGCCGGCCCTGGACCGACCTCTACTGGCTCTTCCAGCTGGGCGCCGGCGCGATCTTCGCGCTGGGCGGTGCCTCGCTGCTGGTTCTGACCAAGGCGGCGCTCGCGGCGGGGGCGGTCGCGCTCTCGCTCGCCGCGCGGCAACCCGGCACCGGCGCGGCGCTCGCGGCGGGTGCGTGGCTCGCGCCGCTGGTGGTGCTGGGCGGGCGCTCCTACGAGCGGCCCGAGATGGTCTCGGTCGCCCTGACCGCCGCATTCCTGGCGATCCTGGCCCACGCCGCGCAGCGGCCGCGGCTGCTCTGGGTCCTGCCCGCGCTGCAGCTGCTGTGGGTCAACAGCCATCCCTTCTTCGTGGCCGGCCCGCTGCTCGCGCTGCTCTCCGCGCTCGACGCGCCGGCCGCGCGCGCGGTCCCGCTCTTCGCGGCCGAGCCGGGCGCCCCGGCGCGGACCCGCTGGGCGGTCGCGGGGGCCGTCGCCGCAGCCTGCGTGGTCAACCCGTACGGGGTGCGCGGCGCGCTCTTCCCGCTGGGCGTGATCTTCGGCCAGGGCGGGGATCCCCTCTTCTACCGCCAGTACATCCCGGAGCTGCGCCCGGTCTGGGGCTTCGTCGCGCGCGACCCGTTCAACCCGTACGTGCTCGCCTTCCTGCTCACCTTCGGCCTCGGCGCGGCGGCCGCGCTGGCGGCCCTCGCGCGGCGCCGCCTGACCTTCTTCCGCGCCGCGCTGCTGCTGCTGGCCGGGCTGTTCGGCTGGTCGGCGACCCGCAACGCCGGGATCTTCGCGCTGGTCTACGCCACACTGACGGCCTGGAACCTGCACGACGCGGCGGCCGCGCGCGCGGCGGAGCGGGATGCGGTCTCGCGCCAGGAGCGGCGGCGGGTGCGCGACGCGCCGCGCCCGCCGGCCGCCGGATGGGCCGGTGCGCTGGTGCTGGGCGCGCTGGCGCTGCTGGCGGTCTCGATCGTCAGCGGCGCGTTCTACGGCTGGGCCGGCGAGGGGCGCCGCTTCGGGCTGGGCGAGCGGAGCGACTGGTACGCCCACGACGCGCAGCGCTTCCTGGTACGCGACGGGATGCCGCGCCGCGCCTTCGTCTGGAGCGTCGGCGAGGCCAACCTGACGCTCTTCCACGGCGGCGGCCGGGTGCAGGTCTTCATGGACCCGCGGCTGGCGACACCGCGCGCTGGGAGGCGCTGCTGCACCGGCCGGGGGAGGCCGAGCCCTGGCCGTCGATCCTGCTCGACCGCGCGCAGGGCTCCCGGGCGATCGCCGGCGTGCTGCGCGCGCCGGGCTGGCGGCCCGTCTACGCCGACGGGCTGGCCGTGGTGGTGGTGCGCGAGGAGTTCGCGGCGGCCCGCGGGCTACCGCGGCTCGAACCGTAGGGCGTCTCGCGGAAGGGGGCTGCGCTTTTTCTTCCGGTGCGGGCCCCGGTCCGCGTACCCTTCTGGCGTTCCCCCGGGAGATCGGTCGATGCCCTCGTTCCTCCGCGCCGTCCGGGCGTGCCGCTCGGCGGCCGCCCTCGCCTGCCTCGTCCTGCTGGCCCCCTGCGCCGCCGCCTTCACGCCGCGGCAGACCCCCGCCCGGTTCGACGCGCGGGCGATCGCGCCACCCGACAGGGTGGCCGGCGTCGCGGCCGTCCCGGCCGCCACCCTCGCCGCGGGCGACCCGCTGCGGGCCGGATGGGACCGGCTCGCGCTCGACGCCGAAGGGGGCTGGAGCGCCTGGATCGACGAGCGGTCGGGCCTGCCCACGCTCGCGATCGGGCGCGGGATCGAGTGGTTCCCGGCCGACGCCTCGGGCCGGCCGGCCGGCGAACCGCCGGGGCTCGAGCAGCTCGAGGCGCTGGCGCGCGCCTTCGTCGAGCGGAATCCGATCGTGCTCGGCCGCGTCGGCGGGCAGTTGGAACTCGACCGCGCCGCCTCGGGTCCGGCGGGCGACCGGGTCTTCCTCGTCTCCTTCCGCCAGGTCGTGGACGGCGTGCCGGTCGACGGCGCGCGCTACGACTTCCAGCTGGTCGGGGGCCGGTTCGTCGCGCTGGGCGCGACGCGCTGGGCGGAGGTCCGCGCGGAGACGGCGCCGCGGCTCGCGCGCGAGGCTGCGCGGGCGGCACTCGACGCCTACCTCGGGATCGGCTCGCCGGACGAGGTCGTCGAGCTGGAGCCGGGGCTGCTCCACCTGCTGCCGATCGCGGCGGGCGGCGACCGCGCGCGGGCCTGGGCCGGCGCGCGCGGCGCCGGCTGGACGCACCGGCTGACCTGGCGCTTCGCCCTGACCGTGCCGGACGAGCCGCCGACCTGGGTCGCCGAGATCGACGCCGCGACGGGCGAGATCGTCGCGTTGTACGACGACACGCGCTACGCGCGGGTCAAGGGCGGGATCTTCCCGCTCTCGAACGACGGGATCGGGCCCGAGGGGACCGAGCAGCCCGGCTTCCCGATGCCCTTCGCCGACGCCGGCACGACGCAGACGGCCAACGACCAGGGGGTCTTCAGCTGCAGCTCGGGGACGATCGTCTCGACGCTCGCCGGCCCCTACATCCGGGTCTCCGACAAGTGCGGCGCGGTCTCGTCGTCGGCAAGCTGCCCGCGCGACCTCGACTTCGGCGCGGGGCCGGGAACCGACTGCGTCGTCCCGCCCGGCGGCTCGCCCGGCAACACGCACGCGGCCCGCTCGTCGTTCTACCACCTGAACCGCGTGATGGAGAAGGGGCGCGCCTGGCTGCCGGCCAACGGCTGGCTGGCCTCGCAGGTCGTCGACAACGTCAACATCAACAACACCTGCAACGCCTTCTGGAACGGCAGCGTCAACTTCTACCGCTCGGGCGGCGGCTGCCGCAACACGGGCGAGCTGCAGGGCGTGTTCGTGCACGAATGGGGTCACGGCCTCGACGCCAACGACGGCGGCGGCTACGACAACCCGTCGGAGGCCTATGCCGACATCGTCGCCTTCCTGGAGGCGCGGGAATCGTGCGTCGGGCGCGGCTTCTTCGTCGGCGGCAACTGCAGCGGCTACGGCGACCCGTGCCTCGACTGCTCGGGGATCCGCGACCAGGACTGGGGCAAACACCAGCGCCAGCTCCCGGCGACGCCGACCAACTTCCTGCAGACGAACTGCGGCGGCGGCGACGGCCCCTGCGGCCGCGAGGGGCACTGCGAGGCCTACGTCTCGGCCCAGGCGGTCTGGGACCTCGCCGCGCGCGACCTCCCCGCCGCGGGGATGGACCCGGCCAGCGCCTGGCAACTGACCGAGAAGCTGTTCTACCTCTCGCGCGCTGGCTCGGGGGGGAACGCCTACAACTGCGCGCTCCCCGCCTCCGACGGCTGCGGCGCCGGCAGCTGGTTCCACAAGTTCCGGCTGCAGGACGACAACGACGGCAACCTGACCAACGGGACGCCGCACGCCGCGGCGATCTACGCCGCCTTCGCACGCCACGGGATCGCCTGCGGCGCGCCGACCGACGCGTCGAACCAGAGCACTTCGACCTGCCCGCCGATGGCGCGGCCGGCCCTGTCCGGCAGCCCCAACGGCGCCGACGTCCGCCTGTCCTGGAACGTCGTCGCCGGGACCTCGCGCTACCGCGCGCTGCGCAACGACCTCGGGTGCGGGCGCGGCCAGACGATCGTCGCCGACGTCCCCTCGCCAACGACCAGCTACACCGACAGCGCGGTCGCGGCCGGCCGCACGCTCTACTACCGCCTGCTGGCGCAGGCCTCCAATTCCGCCTGCGAGAGCGCGGTCTCGGACTGCGTCGCGGTCACCACGGCCGAGCCGGCGGGGCGGGTGGAGCTGGACCGGGGTCGCTACGCCTGCGGCGCCCTGCTGCGCGTCAGCGTGCTCGACGGCAACGCTCCGGCCACGGTCACCGCGCGCGTCTGGTCGGCCAGCGAGCCGCAGCCCGAGATCCTGACGCTGGCCCAGACCGGGCCGGGATCCGGCCAGTACGGCGGCTCGCTCGTCACCACGGCCGGGCCCGCCGTGGCCGGCGACGGGCTGCTCTCGATCGCCACCGGCGACGCGATCACCGCCGAGTACACCGACGCCGACGACGGCGAGGGCGGGACCGGGATCGCGCGCCGCGCGGACGCGGCCGGCGACTGCGCGGCGCCGGCGATCTCCGCCGTCGGGGCGAGCGCGATCACCGACCGCGAGGCGACGATCACCTGGCAGACCGACGAGGCCTCGGACGGTCTCGTGACCTGGGGCCCGCGCGTGCCGCCGCAGTCCACCGCCGCCGCCGCGACGCTGACGACGGCGCATGCGGTCACGCTCTCGGGCCTCGCGCCCTGCACCGTCTACCGCTTCTCCGTGCGCTCCACCGACCCGGCGGGCAACGCCGCCGTCGACGACGCCGGGGGGGCGTACCACCGCTTCCTGACCCTGGGAAACTTCGGCGGCGGGCTCGAGACCTGCCGCACCGGGACCGTCACGATCGACCAGGCCGCGCCGCGCTGCGGGACGGCCCTCTCGTTCGCGGTCGTCGACGTCGATCTGAACCGCGACCCGGGCGCGGTCGAGACGGCCGTGGTGTCGCTCGCCAGCACGACCGAGCCGCTGCCGGAGACGGTGATCGTCACCGAGGACGGCGCCGACTCGCCGCGCTTCGCCGGCGCGATCGCGCTGGCGCCGGGGACGCCGGTGCCGGACGGTCGGCTGCAGAGCGGGCACGGCGACGCGCTCACGGTCAGCTACGCCGACGCCGACGACGGGCATGGCAGCGGTGGCTGGCGCACCGCAACGGCCCGTGCCGACTGCCGCGGCCCGGCGATCACCGGCCTGGTGGTCGATACGCTGACCAACGCGCGGGCCAGCGTGCGCTTCACGACCGACGAGCCGGGCGACACCGTGGTGCGCTGGGGCACGACCCCGGCGCTGGGACAGGTCGCGAGCGTCCCCGGCGCGGTCACGGCCCACGCCGTCACGCTCAACCAGTTCGACAGTTGCCAGCCGGTCTACCTGCGGGTCGAGAGCACCGACGGGGCGGGTAACGTGGCGACCGCCGACGCGGGAGGGGCGCCCCACGCCTTCCGGACCTGGACGATCCCGGGCCTCTACTGGCGCGAGACCTTCGAGGGAGCGGCGTCCGGCTGGACGCTGCAGGGGGAGTGGGAGATCGGCGCGCCGCAGGGCCGGGGCGGCGCGAGCTTCGGCGTCCCCGACCCGGCGGCGCCCTACAACAACGCGAAGATCCTGGGCCACGACCTCTCGGGCCGCGGGGCGGCCCCCGGCGACTACGAGGCCGGGGCGAGCGAGAAGGCCACCTCGCCGACGCTCAACGCCGCGGCCTGGCGGCGGACCGAACTGATCGTGCACCGCCAGCTCAACGCCGGGCCGGGCGACGATGCGTCGATCTACCTCTGCGCCGGCTCGTGCGGGGCCGTCTACCGCTCCGCGCTGCAGGCGGTCTCGGACGCGGACTACACGGTGCAGCGCTACGACGTCTCGGCCGACGCCGACGGGAGGAGCAGCCTCCGGCTGGAGTTCCGGCAGAACTCGATCCTGGGAACCGGCTCCGGGTGGAACCTCGACGACGTGATCTTCAAGGACGCCGCGACGCCGGACTACGCCGCGTGCGGCGGCTGCGCCCAGGCCCCGGCGTTCGCGGGCGCGGTCGCGGCGCGCGACGACGACGCCTGCGCGGCCGGCAGCGTGACCGTCTCGTGGGAGCCGGCCGTCGCCTGGGGGAGCGGCGCGTCGGGCTCGTACGCGGTCTACCGCGGCCCGGCCCCCGGCTTCCCCGCCGACGCCGCGCACCGGATCGCCTCCGGCCTCAAGACGCTCTCGTACGCCGACGCCGCTGCGCCGGCCGGCGCGCTCTACTACCTGGTGCGGGCCGAGAACGATGAGTCCTGCAGCGGCGGCCCGGCCAACGGCGGCGTCACGGACGGCAACGCGGTCTACACACAGGTCGATCAGACCACGAGCCGTCCGCTCCCCTCGGCGGTGACCCCGCTCTCGGCTGCGCTCGCGAACCACGCGCACGTCCGGCTGGCCTGGCCCGCCGCGGCGGGCGCGACCGGCTATCGCGTCTACCGCTCGCTGACCCCGCAGGCGGGCGGCTTCGCGCTGCTGGCGACGACCACCGGCCTGGTCCACGAGGACCTCGACCAGCAGCAGGACCCCGCGACGCGCTTTTACCTGGTGCGCGGCGTCAACCCCTGCGGGCAGGAAGGGCCGTAGAGCGCCGTGGAAGCAGCCACGAGGGGCGGGCGACGCCCGGGTGGAGGAGGGACGGAGCAATGAGCGGAGCGTGGGTCGATGGGGTGACGGTCGCCATCACGGTGACCGCCGCCGACGGGACGATCACGGAGATGAACCCGCGCTCGGTCGAGACCTACGCCGCCGACGGCGGGGCGGCGCTGATCGGCCGCAGCGTCTTCGACTGCCACCCGGAGCCGGCCCGCACGATCACCCTGGGCCTCTACCGCGACCGGCAGCCCAACAGCTACACGATCCGCAAGGCCGGGCAGAAGAAGGTGATCCACCAGCTGCCGTGGTTCGTCGACGGCGAGTTCGCGGGGTTCGTGGAGCTCTCGATCCCGATCCCGGACGAGCTGCCCCACTTCGACCGCGACTGAGGGCCCGCACCGCGCCGCGCCGCGCGGTGCCGCCGCCGTTGATCGCGGCGGGCGGACTGGCGATACTCCCCCGGCGCAGGCAAGGAGAGCACGCCCATGGCCCGGCTCGAGTCCCGCGACCGGCAGGTTCAACTCGTCGACTGGAGCGCCGCGCTCTGGGCGGGCCTCGCCGGCGGAGCGGTCTACTTCCTGATGAACCTCTTCGTCACCCCGGCGATCGTCGGCGGCAACGCCTGGGTCCAGGTTCGCCTGCTGGCTTCGATCGTGCTGGGGCCGAAGGTGCTGGCCCCGCCCGCCAGCTTCGACGCGGCGGCCCTCGCCGTTGCGCTGCTGGTCAACTTCGCGGTCGCGATCCTGTTCGCGCTCTTCGTCGCCTGGGTCCTGCACCGCTGGGGGCTGATCGTCGGGATCCTCGGGGGGGCGGCGCTGGGGCTGGCGCTCTACCTGATCGTGTTCTACTCCTTGACCCGCTTCTTCCCGCAGTTCTTCGCGATGAATGGCCGCGGCTACCTGCTCTCGCACGTCGTGTTCGGAGCGGTCGTCGGCGGGGTCTACGAGGCGCTCGAGGTCGAGCGCTACGAGCCGGCGGCCGGCGCCGCGCCGCGGAGGGGGTGACGCGATGCGCACGCTCTACGCCGACGACGGCCGCGCCTACTACCGCCCGATGCGGACCTCCCCCGCCCCGCGCAGCAACCCCTGGCCGCGGATCCTCTTCGCGCTCGCGATGGTCGCCTTCGCCTTCTTCTCCTACCAGTGCTCGACCGAGTACAACCCGGTCACCGGCGAAGAGCAGCACATCGCGCTGACGCCGCACCAGGAGATCGCGCTCGGCCTGCAGGCGCTGCCGGAGATGATGGCGCAGCACGGCGGCGAACTCCGAGACCCCAGGCTCCAGGCGCTGGTCGACGCGGTCGGCCGGAAGGTCGTCGCGGCCAGCGACGCCGGGAAGACCGACTGGCAGTTCGACTTCCACCTGCTGGCCGACCCGCGGACGGTCAACGCCTTCGCGCTGCCGGGCGGCCAGGTCTTCATCACCTACGCGCTGCTGTCGAAGCTCGAGACCGAGGGGCAGCTGGCCGGCGTGCTGGGACACGAAGTCGGTCACGTCGTCGCCCGGCATGGCGCGCAGCGGATCGCCAAGCAACAGCTGACCGAGGGGCTGACCGGCGCCGTGCTCGTCGCTTCGGGCAGCGCCGACAGCGCGCGGATGGCGCAGATGGTCGGCCAGATGGTCAACATGTCCTACGGCCGCGAGGACGAGTTGCAGTCCGACGCGCTCGGCGTGCGTTTCATGTCGCAGGCCGGTTACGACCCGCGGGCGATGATCGGCGTGCAACTGATCCTGGCCGACTCCTCCGGTGGCGAGGCCCCGCCCGAGTTCTTCAGCACCCACCCCAGCACCGGGAACCGGGTCAAGACGATCGAAGAGGCGATCCGCGCGGTCTTCCCGGGCGGGGTGCCGGAGGGGTTGACGCCCTGAGGGGGGAAGACGGGACGGATGAAGTGAACGAACAGCCCTGGCTTCGCCACTACGACGCCGAGGTGCCGCGCGAGGTGGCGCTCCCGGCGGACCACCTCTACGGCCTGCTCGAGCGGGCGGCGCGGAGCCATCCGCGCGGGACCGCCACCCTCTTCTACGGCGCGCGCCTGGACTACCGCGGGCTGAAGCGCGCGGCCGACGCCTTCGCCGGCTCGCTCGCCGCGCTCGGCGTCCAGCGCGGGGACCGCGTCGCGCTGATCCTCCCCAACATCCCGGCCTACCCGATCGCGCACTTCGGGACGCTGCGGATCGGCGCCGTGCTCGTGCCGACCAACCCGCTCTACGTCGAACGGGAGCTGGAGCACCAGCTCCGCGACGCCGGGGCGGAGACGGCGGTCATCTTCGACAAGCTCTATCCCCGGCTGGCCGCGGTGCGGGAGCGCACGCCGGTGAAGCGCGTGATCGTGGCCGAGGCCCGGACCTTTCTGCCGCCCCTGCTGCGGCTGGTGCTCTGGATCAAGGAGCGCGGCGGGTTCCGCCCCAACCCCGCGCAGGGGGTGTTGCGCCTGGCGGACCTGCTGCGCGGGCCAGCCGGCGACTCGGACCCCGCGCCGGTCTCCCCGGACGACACCGCGATCCTGCTCTACAGCGGCGGGACGACGGGGGTCTCGAAGGGCGCGGAACTGACCCACCGCAACGCGCTGGTCAACGTGGCGCAAGTCCGGGCCTGGCTCTGGCAGATGCAGGACCGGCAGGAGACGATCCTCTGCGCCCTCCCGTTCTTCCACAGCTACGGCATGACCACGGCGCTGCACCTCGCGCCGCTGCTCGCCTCGACCATGCTGCTGCTGCCGCGCTTCGACCTGAACGAGGTCGTGGCTAGGATCGGCAAGCACCGGCCGACGATCTTCTGCGGCGTCCCCTCGATGTACAACGCGATCAACCACCACCCGAAGGCCAACCGGGAGACTGTCGGTTCGATCCGGCTCTGCGTCAGCGGCGGGTCGGGCCTGCCGGAGGAGGTCCAGAAGCGGTTCGAGAGCCTGACGGGAGCGTCGCTGGTGGAGGGCTACGGCCTGTCCGAGGCCTCGCCGGTGACGCACGTCAACCCGATGGCCGGCCGGCGCAAGCTCGGCTCGATCGGGCTGCCGATCCCCGGGACCGAGGCCAGGATCGTCGACCCCCTGACGCGTTCGCCGCTCGGGCCGGGGCACGAGGGGGAGCTGGCCGTGCGCGGGCCCCAGGTCATGCGCCGCTACTGGAACCGGCCCGAGGAGACCGCGGCCGCGCTGCACGACGGCTGGCTCCTGACCGGCGACATCGCGGTGATGGACGAGGAGGGGTACTTCCGGATCGTCGACCGCCGGAAGGACGTGATCATCAGCGCGGGGATGAACATCTACCCGCGCGAGATCGAAGAGGTCCTGCTGCAGCACCCCAAGGTGATGGAAGCGGCCGTGATCGGGATCCCGAGCCGGCTGCGCGAGGAGGTCGTCAAGGCCTTCCTCGTGGCGCGGCCCGGCGAAACGGTGACGCGCGCCGAGGTCCTCGAGTTCTGCCGCGACAAGCTGGCCCGCTACAAGCTGCCGCGGGAGGTCGAGCTGCGGGACGCGCTGCCGAAGAGCATCGTCGGCAAGGTGCTCAAGCGCGTGCTGCGCGAGGAGGAGCGGAGCCGGTAGGAAAGCCGGAAAACCGGGGACAGCTACCGTAAGTCGGTAAGCCGGGCTATCCGGGGACAGCTACCGTAAGTCGGTAAGCCACCCTCCCGGCCCGCACCGTGGCCCGCAGAAGGCGGCTTACCGACTTACGGTAGCTGTCCCCGTTTAGTGGAGTCGGCTCCCCCGGTCCTTGACCCACTCCGCCACCGGCTTCTGGTCCGGCGTCAAGACCTTCACGGTGGTGAACCCCTCCTTCTGCATCGCGGCCCCGATCGCGACCACCAGGCGCGTGCGGCCCGGGCCGTCGAGCGACTCCCAGGTGTCGCCCGAGACCGTGACCAGCGCCAGGGGAGGGGTTCCGGTGTACCCGCGAACGCCGGGCAGGTAGCTGAAGGCCTGCGTCGCGTCGTACTTGCCGGCGACGAGGACCGGCAGGAAGAACGTCAGCGCCGCGACCGCCGCGAAGGTGATCGCGCCGGCCAGGATGAGATGGCGGCGGGTGAGCCCGCGCTCAGCGTGGGGCGTGGACGCCGGCGTGACCGGCTCCGCCTCCGACGGCTGCGGCCCGCTCGGCGTCGGGATCATCCCGGTGCAGCCGGTCTCGTCGTTCACCTCGAGGAAGAGGCTCTCCGCCAGGGACTCCGCCACCTGGCGCTCGGACTCGTCCAGATCCCCGGCGAGCAGGCTCATCGTCTCGGCCAGGCGCTGGCGCGACGGCGTCATGTTGCGGGCCGCGCCGCGCCGGTCGGCGGCCTCGAGGGCCGCGATCACCGCCACCAGCTCGGCCTCGATCGCCCGGCCCAACGCGAGGTCGGCCACCAGGTCCTGGCGGCAGCGCAGGCGCTGCTCGTCGGACAGCGGCTCGTTGCGGAGCCGGCTCAGGTCGGCGAACCCCTTGGCCTGCACGGCCAGCGCCTCGAGCAGGCGCGAGCCCCAGTAGACCGTCTCGGCCAGGCCGCGCTCACGGGTCTCGAGCAGGACGCCGCGCTCCCAGGGCGAAATCGTGAGCGTGAATTCCTTGACCCCGAGCTTGAGGTGGCCGTCGGGTCCGGCGTTCTGCGTGATCGCGCCCATCAGCCGGGCCGTGATCGGCCGCAGCACAGAAGCGCGATCTACCTGGGGGGGGGCCTCGACCACGACTGAGCTGCCCATTCCGACCTCTCCTGACCATCCGGCCCGGTCCGCGGGCCGGGGACGTTCCACCTAGAACATAGGGAGCGGCGCCGGCCGCGCCCACCTTCCCGGCGGCCCCGGCCGGTCGGGGGCGGGCTCCTCCGAACGGGGCTTCCGCCATAATCGACCGATGGAATCCCCCCCTCTCGCAGCCCTGCTCGCCCCGCTGCGGCTGGGGCTCCGCCGCGCGGCCCAAGCCCGGACCGCGGTCCCCGGCGATACCGCCCGTCTGCTCGCGGCCCTGGCCGAGGCGCTGGAGCGGGACGGCGCGGGGCTCGAGCCGGCCGCCCAGGAGGCGGCGCTCGCCACGCTCGAGCTGCTCGCCGCCGAGGACATGGAGCTGCTCGCGGGCGACGGCCTGGAGCTCGACCCGCTCGCCCGGGTCGGGAGCGGGCTGGCCGCGGCGCTGCGGGGCGCCCCGGCCGGCCCGGAGCACCCGCTGCGCCGCGCCGCGTGGGCCTGGCTCGACGTCGCGCGCCGCCCGCCCGTGCCGCGCCTGGTCGCCGGGGCGCGGCGGGTCGAGAGCTGGTGGCCGGTCGTGCTGGAGGTGATCGACGCCTCCGAGTTCACCTTCGGGCGGCTGTTCGCGCAGCGGGTCGAGTCGTTGGGGCCGCGCACCCTGTTCCGGGTCCCCGCCCGGGGGAGCGCCGACCGGCTGACGTGGCACGAGGTCGCGGCGACCGTCGACCGCGTGGCGCGCGGCCTGCTGGCGCTGCTCGACGAGGCCCCGCCCGGGCCGGTCGCGATCGTCTCCGAGAACCGTCCCGAGATGGCGCTGGTCGACCTCGCCTGCCTCACCACCGGGCTGGTCACCGTGATGATCCCTCCCGGATCGACCGAGGAGGACGTGCTCCACGCGCTGGCGGAGAGCGGCGCGACCGTCGCCGTCGTCTCGAGCGAGACGCAGCTCGCGAAGCTCGCCCGGGCGCGGGCGCCCGTGGGGCGGCTCGCCGCGGTGGTGATGCTCGACCCCCCTCCGCCCGAGCTGCCCGGAGTGACCTCGTTCCCGGAACTCGTCGCGCGCGGGCGGCTGGTCACGATGGGACGGCTGGCGCGCGTGCGCGACGCGGTCCGCCTCGCCGACCTGGCGACGGTGATGTACACCTCGGGCACCACGGGGCAGCCCAAGGGGATCCGCTTCTCCGGCCGCAACATTGTGACCAAGCGCTTCGCCCGGGCGCTGGCGCTCCCGGCGCTCGGGGAGTCGGACCTCTTCCTGGCCTACCTGCCGCTCTGCCACACCTTCGGCCGCTTCTTCGAGATGTGCGGCGCGATCTACTGGGGCGCCACCTACGTCTTCCAGGAGAGCCCCGCGCTCGACGCGCTGGTCCGGAACTTCCAGCGCTTCGAGCCGACCGTTTTCATCAGCATCCCGAAGAAGTGGACCGAGCTGTACGACGAGATCGCGCGCAAGGTGGACCTCGAGACCGCTCCGGCCGACGCGGTGCGGGCCGCGTGCCGGTCGGTGGTGGGCGGCCGGCTCGCCTTCGGCCTGTCGGCGGCGGGCTACCTCGCGCCGTCGGTCTTCCGCTTCTTCCAGGCCCAGGGCGTCGAGCTGATGAGCGGCTTCGGCATGACCGAGGCGACCGGCGGGATCACGATGACGCCGCCCGGCGAGTACCGGGACGACTCGCTCGGGCGGCCGCTGCCGGGGATCGAGGCCGAGCTGTCTCCCGAGGGCGAGCTGCGGATCCGCGGGCCGTACGTGACGATCGGCTACGCGGGGGACGGCGGGTCCGGGCTGGACGGGGACGGCTGGCTGGCCACGGGCGACCTGCTGGCCCGCGACGACGAGGGCCACTTCCGCTTCGTCGACCGCAAGAAGGAGATCTACAAGAACCTGCGCGGCGAGACGGTCACGCCGCAGCGGATCGAGAACATGTTCCGCGAGTTCGAGACGGTGCGGCGCGTGTTCCTGGTCGGCGACCACCGCGAGTACAACACCGCGCTGATCGTCCCCGAAGCCGGCGCCGCCGAGACCGACCTGCGCGCGATGACGCCGGCCGAGCGGCGGTCCCACTTCCGGGCGCTCGTTTTCTCGGTCAACCGCTTCCTCGCGGCCCACGAGCGGATCCTGGACTTCGCCCTGCTCGACCGCGACTTCTCGGAGGAGGCGGGCGAGCTGACCCCCAAGCAGACCTTCCGCCGCTCGGTCGTGGCCCAGCGCCACGCCGCGACGATCGACGCCCTCTACCGGCGGGCCCTGCTGCGCGTCCCGGGCCTCGAGGCGCGGGTCCGCGTGCCGAACTGGCTGCTGCAGGCGAGCGGGCTGATCGCCGAGGACTTCGAGCTGGACGGGAACCTGCTGCGCGTCCCGGCCCACGGGGTGGAGCTGGCGATCGCCGGGCTGGGCCGCAGCGGCGACGCCGAGCGGGTGCGGGTGGGCGACGGCGAGTACCTGGTGCGGGGCCGGGTGCTCGACCTGGGGCGGTTGGCCGGCACCCTCGCCCTCTGGCTCGGCAACGGCGCGCTGCTGCGCTTCCTGGCGATCGACCCGGCGCAGCGCGTGCGCTTCCGCCGCCCCGGCGGCGACATCGAGCGGGCGCCGGACGAGCCGGTGCCGCCGGCGCTGCCCTTCCCCGCCGAGCCGGCCGACGAGCCGGCGGCGCTGGTGCTGCAGGTCAGCCACGCGTCCTCGGCACTGCTCGGGCCGGACGCGGAGCGGGCGCGCGCCGCGATCGCCTTCCTCTCGCTGGTGCTCGAGCGCCGCGAGCGCGCGCCGGTCGAGGCCGCGCTGCTCGCGCTGCGCCGCGCCGCCTTCGGAGCCGCCCCGGCGGTGCGCCACGAGGCGATGTGCGCGCTGCTCCCCGCCGAGCAGGACGACGAGGTCGCGGAGACGCTCTCGCGCTTCGCGGCCGGCGCGGTGCTGGAGCCGGGCGACGTCGAGCGGCTGGCCGGGACCGCGCTCTCGGACGCCAAGCTGCGCGCGGTGATCCAGCTGGCGGTGGCGAAGGCCGCGGAGCGGGACGGGGAGGCGGCGGGGCCGTGGCTGGACCTGCTCGCGGCCCACGGCGCGACCCGCCCGGGCCGCTTCCGCACGCTGCGCGCCGCACTGGCGCGGGTCGCGGCGTTCGGCGCCAGCCCCGCCGCGCGCGAGCGCGGCGCCGCGGCGCTGGAGCGGCTGGTCGAAGGCTTCCGCGACTGGCTCGGCGGCCCGATGAAGGTCGCGGTCGACCCCGAGACCGACGAGGAGTACGGCTGGCCCGAGGTGCTGCGCTTCGACGGCTCGGTCCCGGAGGAGGACCGGCCGCGGCTGGCCGCGGCCCTGTCGACGACCTGCCTGCTGCGTGAGGCGATCTTCCTGCTGGGCGGCGGGCACGTGATCCGTTTGTCCGAGATCCCGCCGGGCGGCGTGATGCTGTCGCTGCTGGGGGACCGGCACGGCAAGCGGGTCTACCGGGTGCGGGTCGAGACGCGCCTGCACGGCCCGGTCGACGTCGCCCTCAACCTGGCCTACGCGATGACGCCGGAGGAGGTCCGCGAGGAGGTCCTCTGGCTGACCGTCGCGGGAGAGGAGCACGACGGCGAGCGGCTCGTCGAGGGGGTCGGCGGGAGTTTCGAGCGGCACGGCATGTTCACCGAGGAGTTCGTCGCCGGCGAGACGCTCGAGCGGCTGGTCGAGCGGCTCGCGCGCGGGGAGACGGAGGAGGCGCGCGAGCGGCTGCGCCAGCTCTGGCCCTTCCTCGCCTGGAGCGCCTGCCGGGCCTACCTGGACTTCTGGCACCGGACCGGTCACCGCTTCGTCGCCGGGCGGCCCTTCCCCGGCGGCGTGATCGCCCCCTCGCACGACTACCAGTCCGGCCCGCGGATCGTCTCGCTGGGGACGCGGCAGCCATTCGCCGGGCTGGGCCCGCTGCTCGCCTCGATCTGGGACGGGATCGTCGGCACGATCGAGCGCGCGCACCCGGAACTGGCCGGGCTGGCGCCGCGCGAGCTGTCGTTCGGCGCGCTGCTGGAGGCCCTGGGGATCGAGGCCGGCCTGGCGCAGCTGGAGCAGGCGGCGAGCACGGACGCGGAGCTGGCCCCGGCGATCGGGCGCTATGCGGCGGAAGTGCGCGAACACGGGTTCGTGCCGCGTCGCCTGCAGCTGGCGGTCGACCGCTACCGGCGCTGGGCCACCCGAGCCGGGGCGCCGACGCGCGAGGCCCGCGCCGCGACGCTGGCCGAGCTGTGGCAGACCTACCGGCTGCCGCGCCTGCTGGCCGAGCACCCGGACGCGCGCCTGCGCTTTTTTCGCGAGACGGTCTTCGCCGGCTCGGCCGAGCCGCTGCGGCGTGCACTGGAAGAGCTGGGGGCGGAGGTCCTGCGCCGCGCGGTCGAGGGCGACGCGTTGGTCGAGCGGGTGCGCGCGCTGCGCGCGGTGGTCGAGTCCGGGTCCGAGGACGAGTACTTCCTGGCCCGCCTGACCTATCCCCACCTGCAGCCGGAAGCGGCGGCGGTCTTCGTCTCGACCGGCGTGGGGGGGGCCCGGCGCGCCGACGTGGTGGTCACGCTCAGCGACCAGTCGGGGCGCCGCTTTCAGGTTCGGCCGCCGGTCAGCCCGCGCGAGGTCTCGCGCCTGCATCGCCTGTTCCTCGACGCGCGGCTGCCGGTCTCGTTCGGGCCGGAGCACGACTTCCTGGTCGCGGTCGGCGAGCGCGGCGAGCCGGTCGGCGGGCTGTTCTTCGATCACGACCCGGACGCGCGCACGGCGCACCTGGACAAGATCGTCGTCTCCGAGGCCTGCCGCGGGCAGGGGGTTGGCGAGGGGCTGATGAAGGAGTTCATGGACCGCCTCAAGGGGGCCGGCGTGACGCGCCTCACGACCGGCTACTTCCGGCCCGAGTTTTTCCGCCGCTTCGGCTTCGCGGTCGACCAGCAGCTCGGCGGGCTGGTCCGGCCGCTGTAGCGGCCGCGGCGACGAGCTCCTGTTTCTCCGCGCGCGGCAGCGCCTTGATCCGCCGCTCCTCCCGCAGCGCCGCGGACCACGAAGCGACCCGTCGTGACCAGGCCAGCGCCACCGGCAGGCGGCTGCGCGTGTAGCGCGAGGCGGTGCCGGCCGAGTGCTGCCGCAGGCGGCGCGGCAGGTCGGTCGTCGCCCCGGTGTAGAGCGAGCCGTCGCGGCAGCGCAGGATGTAGACGGTGGGCACCTCGGGATGATAGCGGCGGCGCGCGGACCGCGACGGCCCGACCGCGGGTCGCGGCGCCGGAGACGGGGGTGCGCGGCGCGGGGCGCGGGGTGATAATCCCGGTGCAGCGCCTTCCGCGCTGCCGCGGGCCCCCCTCCCCATCCCTGGCCCGTCCGGTGACCCGATGGGTGACCCCGTTCTCCCCGCGCCCCGGCGCGCGGCACCCGCCCGTTCCGCGGGCGACCGCGGCCGCCTCGGCGTCGCGGCCAAGCTCGTGCTGGCGCTCTGCCTGATCGTCGTTGCCGTCTTCGGCACGATCCTCCCGGCCAGCCTCTGGGCCCTCGAGCGCGACCGGCGCCGGGAGGTCCTGGCCGGCGCCGATCAGCTCTCGCGCGCGATCGTCAACGCGACCTGGCGCACGATGCTCGCCGACCAGCGGCAGGAGGTCTACGAGGCGATGCGGGTCGTCGGCCGCGAGCCCGGGATCGAGGCGATCCGGCTGATCAACAAGGGAGGCCTCGTGACCTTCTCGACGGGCGGGGACACGGGCACCGTGCTGGCCAAGGGGGAGGACGCCTGCCGCTTCTGCCACGAGGCCGCCGCGCCGCTGGTCCGCGTCGGGCTCGAGGCCCGGTCGCGGGTCTCCCGCGACGCGTCCGGCCACCGTCGGATCGGCGTCGTCACGCCGATCTACAACGACACCTCCTGCAGCGGCGCGGCCTGCCACCGTCACCCCGCCTCGGCGCCGGTGCTGGGGGTGCTCGACGTCGTCGTCTCGCTCGACCGCGTCGACCGCGAGATCGCGTCGGCGCGGGCCCGCTCGGTGCTGATCTCGCTGGCGCTGATGGTGCTGGCGGGTGGGGCGGGCTTCCTGCTGGTCCGCCGCACGGTCGGGCGGCCGGTGCGCGAGCTGATCGAGGCCTCCCGCGCGATGACCGCCGACGACCTGGGCCGCGCGGTCGAAGTCCGCGGCCGGGACGAGCTGGGCGAGCTGGCCGCCGCCTTCAACGGGATGCGCGAGCGGCTGCGCGCCGCGCTGGAGGACCTCAACGAGCTGAACCGCACGCTCGAGGGGCGGGTCGACGAGCGGACGCGCGAACTGCGCGTCGCCTACGAGGGGATGGCGCGCAGCGACCGCCTGGCCTCGCTGGGCCAGCTCTCCGCCAGCGTGGCCCACGAGATCAACAACCCGCTGGCAGGGGTCCTCAACTACGCGGTGCTGATGGAGCGGATCCTGACGCCGGACGGGATCCCGCCCGGCCGCGCCGACGAGTTCCGCCGCTACCTGCAGTCCGCCGCCCAGGAGACTGCCCGCGTCGGGCGGATCGTCACCAGCCTGCTCTCGTTCGCGCGCCAGTCGACGCCGCAGCGCGCGCCGCACGACCTGGAGGAGCTGGTCCGCTCGACCGTGCCGCTGGTCGCGCACCGGCTGGAGCTGCAGGGGACGGCCCTGGTGCAGGACTTCCGCGAGCGGCTGCCGGTCCTCTCCTGCGACGGTTCGCAGTTGCGGCAGGTGATCCTGAACCTCGTTCTCAACGCCGCCGAGGCGCTCCGCTCGGGCGGGACGATCTCGGTCCGCGGCCGCGGCGGACCGCGGCCCGGGACGCTCACGCTGGAGGTCGACGACGACGGGCCGGGGATCCCGCCCGAGATCCTGGGCCGGCTCTTCGACCCCTTCTTCACGACCAAGGCCGAGGGGGGCGGGACGGGGCTGGGGCTGCCCGTGGCGTTCGGGATCGTCTCGGCCCACGGCGGCAGCGTCGAGCTGGCGAACCGGCCCGGCGGAGGGGCGCGCGCCACCGTGGTCCTGCCGCTGGAACCGCCGCCCGCCGCGCCGGAGGGCCCGCCGGCGGCGGGAGGTGCCCCGTGAGCGCTTCGAAGCGCGTGCTGGTGGTGGACGACGAGCAGGTCGCGCGCGAGTCGCTAGGCGCCTGGCTGCGCGAGGACGGCTACGCCGTCGATCTCGCCGCCTCCGGGAGCGAGGCGCTCGAGCTGGCGCGCGGACGCGAGTTCGCGCTCGCCCTGATCGACCTGCGGATGCCCCCCGGCCCGGACGGGATCGAGACGATGCGCGCGCTCAGGGCGCTGCGCCCCGAGGTCCCGGTCGTGATCGTCACCGCCTTCGCCTCGATCGACACCGCGATCGACGCGATGAAGGAGGGGGCCGAGGACTACCTTGTCAAGCCGGTCAACCCGCGCGAGATCTCGCTGCTGGTCGAGCGCCTGCTCTCGCTGACGCGGCTGCGCCGCGAAAACCGCTACCTGCGGCGCCGCCTGACCCGCCAGCGCACCTTCCACGAGCTGACCGCGCGCAGCGCCGAGATGCAGGCGGTGTTCGCGCTGATCCGCGACGTGGCCAGTCTGCGCAGCACCGTCCTGGTCCTGGGCGAGAGCGGCTGCGGCAAGGAGCTGGTCGCGCGCGCGATCCACGCCGAGGGCGAGCGCCGGCACCGGCGCTTCGTCGCCGTCTCCTGCGCGGCCCTGCCCGAGACGCTGCTCGAGTCGGAGCTGTTCGGCCACGAGCGGGGCGCCTTCACCGGGGCCGGCAGCCGCAAGCTGGGGAAGGTCGAGCTGGCCGCCGGGGGGACGCTGTTCCTGGACGAGATCGGAGACATCCCTCCGCGGGTCCAGCAGGGACTGCTGCGAGTGCTGCAGGAGCGGGCGTTCTTCCGCGTCGGCGGGACCGAGGAGATCTCGGTCGACGTGCGCTTCATCGCCGCCACCAACCGTGACCTGGAGGAGGCGGTGCGGGCCGGCGAGTTCCGGGAGGACCTGTTCTACCGGCTCAACGTCGTCTCGATCCGGGTCCCGCCGCTGCGCCAGCGCCGCGAGGACATCCCGCTGCTGGCCGCCGACATCGTCGCGCGCCTGGCGGAGGAGATGAAGAAGCCGGTCGAGCGGCTGGCCGACGGCGCGCTGCAGGCCCTGATGGAGTACGACTGGCCCGGCAACGTGCGCGAGCTGGAGAACACGCTGGAGCGGGCGATGGTTGGCTGCCGGGGCGCGATCCTCTCGGAGGAGGACGTCGCCTTCGTGCGCGGTTTCGCGCGGCGCGACCGCGAGTGGGAGCCGCCGGCCGAGGCCTCGCTGGGCGAGATCGAGCGCAAGGCGATCGACGCGGCGCTGCGCCGCACGGCGGGGAACGTGCGGCAGGCGGCGCGGCAGCTCGGAATCGACCGCTCCACCCTCTACGACAAGATGAAGCGGTACGGCCTGTCGCGCTGAGCGGGCGGTCTCAGGCCGCGCGGCGCGGGGTGGGCGCGACGAGCCGCAGCGCGGGCCGGGAGGCCTTCGCCGCGCGCTCGCGGCGGCGGTCGATCAGTTCCTGCACCAGCCCGACGCCGAGGCAGATCCAGAGGGCGGCGGTGGCCAGGCCGAGCAGGACGTTCGTGGCGTTGAGCAGGGTCAGTTGCGGCATGAGGATCACCCATCCGACGCACGCGAGGCCGGTGGGCGGTGCGCTCCACGTGCGGTGCGGAGAGTCAGCGAGTGCAATCGCGATGCCATTCGCGTCCCTCGCCGCGGCGCCTCGGGCCCGTTGCGCGCAGGCCGCTTGCGCGCCGCGCGGGCGCTGCGGCCGGCGCACCGGCGTCGGGAATCCCGACCCGCATGTCGGAAACGCCGACATGAAACGCTGTTTTTATTTCGCCTTGCCGCGCCCGCCGCGCGGCTGCACGCGGCCGACGGGAGTACGGTGACATCGACCCACCCGGTCGATGTCGCCTCCGAGCCGCTGCGCGGCCGCCCGCGACGATCCCCCCGAGGACATGTCGAACCCCGCGAGTGAACCCCACACCCCCCAGGGACTGCTGATCGACACCACGCGCTGCATCGGCTGCGGCGCCTGCTCGCTGGCCTGCGCCGAGCGCAACGGGCTGCCCGTTCCGGACACGGCGCGCCGCGACGCCGACCTCTCCGATCGCGCCTTCACGGTGGTGCGCGCGCAGGGCGGGCGCTTCGTGCGCCGGCTCTGCATGCACTGCGACGAGCCGACCTGCGCCTCGGTTTGCCTGGTCGGCGCGTTCCGCAAGACGGCCGGTGGCCCCGTGGTCTACGACGAGTCGCGCTGCATCGGCTGCCGCTACTGCATGCAGGCCTGCCCGTTCACGGTCCCGCGCTACGAGTGGGACAAGGTGCTGCCGCGCGTGCGCAAGTGCGACCTGTGCGCGCCGCGGCTGGCCGAAGGCCGGCCCACCGCCTGCGCCGCGGCCTGCCCGACCGGAGCGACGCGCTTCGGCCCCCGCGACGCGCTGCTGGCCGAGGCGCGCGCGCGGATCGCGGCCGAGCCCGGGCGCTACCTCCCGCAGGTCTACGGCGCTGTGGAGGCCGGCGGGACCTCGGTCCTGCTGATCTCGGACGTTTCGTTCGCCGCGCTCGGTTACCCCGACGACCTGCCGCACGAGGCGCTGCCGGCCCTGACCTGGCGCGTCATGTCGCAGGTGCCGCGTTTCGCCGTGACCGCCGGCGTGTTCCTGGCCGGCGTCTACTGGATCACCAACCGCCGCGAGGAGGTCGCCGCGGAGCAGGGCCGGCCCGCCCCCGGCGACGGGCCGGACGCCGGAAGGGAGGCGCCATGACCGCGACGACGTGGCGCGAGCTGCCGGCCGCGGTCCGCTCGCAGGTTGCCGTGGCGCGGCGCTGGGGCTTCTGGGGCACGCTCGCCGCGGCCTTCGTGGCGATCGGCGCGGTCGCCACGGTGCAGCGCTTCGCGCTCGGGCTGGGCCGCACGACGAACCTGACCGACCACTTCCCGTGGGGGCTCTGGATCGGGCTCGACTTCCTGGGGATCGGGCTCGCCGCGGCCGGCTTCACGATCGTGGCCAGCGTCCACATCTTCCACGTGCACCGGTTCGAGCCGATCGTGCGCCCCGCCCTGCTGACCGCCTTCATCGGCTACGTGCTGGTGATGGTGGTGCTGGTCGTCGACCTCGGGCGGCCCGACCGCTTCTGGCACGCGCTCTTCATGTGGAACCCGCACTCGGTGATGTTCGAGATCACCTGGTGCCTGATTCTCTACTCCACGGTGCTCGCCTTCGAGTTCGCGCCGGTCGCGCTGCAGCGCTTCGGGATCACCGCGCCGCTGCCGCTGCTGCGGAAGATCGCGTTGCCTTTCATCCTGGCGGGGGTGGTGCTCTCGACGCTGCACCAGTCGTCGTTCGGCTCGCTGTACCTGATCGTTCCCGGCCGGCTTCATCCGCTCTGGTACTCGCCGCTGCTGCCGGTGCTGTTCTTCATGTCCTGCCTGGCCGCCGGGCTCTCGACCGTCGTCTTCCTTTGCCTCCACGTCACGCGCTACGGCCGGCGGCGCCTGCCGGTCGCCGTGCTGCCCGACCTGGCCAAGGTGGTGGCGGTCGTGCTGGCGCTCTACGGCCTGGTCCGGCTGCAGGACCTCGCCGACCGCGGCGTGCTGCGGGCCGGCACGCTGGGCTCGTACGAGGGGCTGATGTTCGCCGGGGAGTTCCTGATCGGCGTGGTGGCGCCGCTCGCCGTGCTCGCGCTCCCGCGGGCCCGCCGCCAGCGCGCCGGGCTCTACGCCGCGAGCACGCTGGTGCTGATGGGCTTCGCCGCCAACCGGATGAACACGGTCGTGACCGGCCTCGAGTCCTGGCCGCACACGACCTACTTCCCGTCCTGGCAGGAGATCGCGATCTCGCTGGGGATCGCAGCCCTCGGCTGCACCCTGTTCGCGCTGGCCGCGCGGTACTTCGGCGTGATCCCGGAGGGGGCGGACGATCCGGGGCAGGGGTCCGCGGAGCAGGCGGCGCTCCCGGCCGGCCTGCCGCTGCCGCGGCGGCGGCACTTCGCGCTGCTGGCCCTGATCCCGACCGCGCTCCTGGTGGCCAGCCTCTACGCGACGAGCGTGCTCGAGGAGACGGCGGAGACCGGGCAGTCGCCCCCGCCGCCCGCACCGCCGGTCGACCTCGCGCGCGGGCTCGCGGCCTTCGAGTTCCCGCGGGACGTGACGTTCGAGCGCGGCGACGGCAGCCCCGGGGCGGTCACCTTCCGGCACCTCTCCCACGTCGACGCCCGGGCGCCCGAGTGCGCCTCGTGCCACGCCGCGGGCTTCTCCCTGCTGGGACGGGAGCGCGGCGGGCCGGCGCCCGCCGCCGGGGTGATGCACGACGACCGGCAATGCGGGCGCTGCCACGACGCGGCGCAGGACTGCGGCTTCTGCCACGCGGGCTGACCACGGTGGCCGCAAGGTTGTTGGTGCGTGGAGCCGGCGCGTGACCGCCGGCGGACAGGTGTCCGGACCGGGGTGACCGCGGGCGGACGGCCGAAGGATCGGGGGCGCGGACCGACGGGGTTTTCCGTCGGCCCGCGCCTTGCTCTCCCCGGTCCCCATGAAATGGCGAACGAAGCCCGTCGAAACCGTGCGCCCCTCGCGCTTCCGGCCCCCCTTCTGCCCCTGGCCGGACTGCCCCGCCCATCACCACCGCGGCCGCGGCCTGATCCGCTACGGCAGCTACTCCCGAGCCGTCGACCGCCGCCGGGTCCCGCGCTTCCGCTGCCGGGACTGCGGCCGGACCTGTTCCCAGCAGACCTTCTGCTGCACCTACTTCCTCAAGCGCCCCGGGCTGCTCCCGGTCGTCGCCGCCGGGCTGCAGGCCGGCTCCGCCCACCGCCAACTGGCGCGCTCCCTGCGCTGCGCCAAGACCTCCGTCACCCCACCGCCAACTGGGGCGCTCCCTGCGCTGCGCCAAGACCTCCGTCACCCGGCTCGCCCGACGCCTCGCCGCCCACGCCGTGCTGCTCCAGGCCCGGCTCGAGGCCGAGCTCCCGCCGCTGTCCGAAGCCGTCGTCCACGACCACTTCGAGAGCTTCGTCGGCTGCCAGCAGCAGGCGCTGGCGCTCGGCACCGCGGTCGGTGCCCGCTCGCGCTTCGTCTTCGGGCCCGACCCGGCCCCGCACCGCGGCTCCGGCCGGCGGCCTGACCGGCCCGACGGCTCCGCCGC
>JALOKP010000155.1 GCA_025456425.1 Acidobacteriota bacterium
GGCCTGGACGATCGAGCCGCCGTACTTCCAGACGTGGTCCGAGAAGAACTGCATCACCTCGGACGACGGCGTGATCGGGTAGCCGCCGAAGAAGGTGCAACCGGCGAAGATCGCGGCCGCACCGCTCATGTCGTTGCCGTCGGTCAGGAGCAGGTGCTTGCGCTCCTGCTCCTGCAGCGCGAGCGTCATGTCCCGGACCAGCGGGTGGGACTTGGCGAACTCGACGCCGGCGTCGAAAGCGCGCTCGTTGGCCTCGACCAGCTCGGCCCCCTTCTTCGCCAGCTTCTTGCGGATCCCGCCCATCAGCGCGTCGCGCCCCAGGCCGAACCAGCCGGAGATCAGCCCCAGCACGACCGTGTTCTTGGCGCGCTCGGTGCCGGCCGCCTTCTTGGCCAGGTCGGCGAACGGGACCGCGATCGCCTGCGCGGGCGTCACGCCGACCAGCGGGAGCTGGTCCGGCGGCGTGCCGGTCTTTTCCTCGTAGAGGACGATCGTGCTGCCCAGCACCGGCAGCTCTCCGCCAAACTTCATGAAGTCTTCCCAGTTCAGCGCGACGGCGACGTCGAGCGCGCCGCCAGGGTTGAGCACCGGCCGCGTCGAGAGCCGCACGCGGCACGACGACTCGCCGCCGCGGATCTGCGAGCCGAAGCTCTTGGTCATGATCCCGTGGTAGCCCTCGCGGGCCGCCCCTGCGATCAGGAACTCGCCGGCGGAGACGATCCCGTCGCCTCCCGAGCCGGCCATGCCGATGACCAGGTCGTCTCTCATGTCCTGCCCCTGTGGATGCGGCCTCGCCTCGCCGCGCGGCGCGGAACCTGCGTCCCGGCAATGGCGCCGGGCTCGGTGCGAGGCAGCGGAGCCGGCAGTTTGCGGGAGGGGGGCCTCACGCCGCAAGCGAAAAGGTAAGCCGAGAGGGCAGAAGCGGGGTGCCACGGGAGGAACCGCGTGTTTACAGGATGCTCTGCCTTTGTTACTTGGAGTGGTTCGCCGCTGGCGGCGAGGACCGGCGCCGCTCCAGCCGCACCACCGTCTCGGCGTGACGGGTCTGCGGGAACATGTCGACCTGTGCGATCTCGGCCGCTTCCCAGCCGCCGGCGGCCAGCGCGGCGAGGTCGCGCGCCACGGCGGCGAGCGAGCACGCGACCTGCACGATGCGGCTCGGCACGGCCGTCGTACCGGCTCGCGCCAGCTCGTGGGCCAGCGTCCCGAGCCCGGGACGCGGCGGATCGGCGACGAGGACCTCCCAGCCTTCCGAGGCGCGCGCCGACCAGATGGCGCGCGACTCGCCCGGCGCCAGATGCAGCGCGCCACCCGGGCCGGACGGAGGCGGCGGCAGCGCCCGGGCCGCGTCGATCGCCGCCGCGCTCTCCTCGTGCGCCGCGATCTGCGCCCCCGCCGCCGCCAGCGGCCACGACAGGAACCCGGAGCCGGCGTAGAGCTCCAGCAGCTTCGGGCCGCGCGACGCGTCCGCCATCCGCACGACCTCGTCCGCGAGCCGGTCGCCCGCCGCCAGATTGGACTGCAGAAAGCCGCGCGCCGCGACCGCGACCGGCCGGCCCGCGGGCGTCCGGCCCTGGATCGACGCCGCGCCCAGCCGCGCCGGGCGCGGGTCGCCGCGCGGCGGGCTGACCGCGACCCCGGCCAGGCCGCAGTCGGCCTCCTTCAGCAGCCTCTCGCCCAGCGCGGGCCACGACGCCGGCGGACGGTCGCGCGGATTGAGCGACAGCAGCGCACCGGACGCGCCGGGCAGCACCGTCAGCTCGAAGCCGGTCAGGTCGGGCGGCGCGAGGCGGAAGAGCGCGGCGCGCAGCGCCGCGTAGGCCGCGGCCAGCGGCGGCGCGAGCAGCGGGCACTCCGGCACGTCGACCACCCGCCAGTGCCCCTTCCCGTGGAACCCGATCGTCGGCGCACCGTCGCCGAAGCCGGACTGGAAGCGCGCGCGCCAGCGGTAGCCCAGCGCCAGCGGCGAGGCGACGCGTCGCACCGGGACCTGGCGAGCCGCCAGGTCGACACCGCGCGCGGCGGCCTGCTCGCGCAGCATCCGCTCGCGCCAGGCGGCCTGCTCCGCCTCGTCGATCTGCAGCCAGTGGCAGCCGCCGCAGCGCACGGCGAGAGGGCACGGGGGATCGCGGCGCCCCGGCCCGCGCTCGCGCGTCGCGGCGAGTTCGGCCCAACCGTCGCGCCCGGCGATCGGCCGGGCCTCGACGACGTCGCCCGGGGCGACGCCGTAGAGGTTCCAGCGCGCGCCATCGCCGCTGCAGCCCGTGAACCAGCCGCCCGCGCCGGGACGCTCGACGGCGATGCGGATCAGCGCCCCCCCTCACGCGGCGGATCCCCGCGCGGCAGCAGCTGCAGGATCGCCGCGGCGCGCAGCGTCTTCCCCGACTCCGCCGTGGCCTCGGCCTGGACGTTGATCGACTCGCCGGCCGCGCCGACCGGGACCTTCAGCGTGACCGCCGCGTCGCGCGCCGCCGGCTTGACCGCGATCCGCACCGGCTCCTGGCCGACGAATCCGATCGCCAGCGCGACGATCGGCTCGGCGGCGTTGACCGCGACCGCGACGTCGGCGCCGCGCGCCGCCTTGTCGGGCGAGAGGTGCAGGTGCAGGCCGCGCGACGCGCTGTGGGCGCGGGCCGCACCGGCCGCCGCAGCGGTCAGCGCTACGGCCAGCGCCAGCACGGCGACCGCCCGCTGCCGGGTCATCCCCTCACTCCACCCTGTAGAAGTAGTTCTTCCCGTCCCCCAGCACGGGATCGTCGTAGCTGCGCTGGGTCGCGCCATCGAGCAGTGTCGTCACCCCCAGCGTGAACTGCGGGTCCTCGGCCCGGACCAGCCGGAACGGCGCCGCGCCGCCGGTCCACTCCAGGTGCACCGCCCCCGCGGCGTCGTTGCGGGTCACGGCCAGCGCAACCGCTGCCACCGGGAGCGCCGCGCGCACGCGGATCGTCGCCGTCATGTACGGCGTCAGCTCGACCACGACCGAGCCGCCGTCCATGGCCAGCGGCGTGCCGCCCTCCTCGTCCTGCTCGGCGAGCAGCGGCGCCGAGAGCGCGAAGACGCCGGAGGAGATGCGCGCGGTGGTCGGCACGCCGGCCAGCTCCGTCATCCGCAGGATCACCCCGTCGCCGTCGTCGGCGCGCTTGACCGTGTAGAGCAGGACGTTCGGCGCGTCGACCGAGAAGAACGAGGCCTCCCCGCCCGGCAGCGAGCCCGGGCGGGCCGCGGTGTAGCGGGCCAGCGGCGCGTTGAGCGCCTCGAAGCCGAAGCGGCTGGCCGCGACCGGGTCGAACAGCGGCGGCACCCCGCGCACGGAGTGCGTGAAGCGCAGGATCGGCGCGGTGTCGGGCTCCATCGTGTAGGGCCCGATCGTCCCGCCTTCGAACTCGTACTCGTCGGAGCGGTCGTACATCCGCGAGAGCAGCAGCCCCGTCGCCAGCGACGGCGACGGCGGCGTGAGCTGCTTGAACTTCTCCAGGTGGTGGGCGTCGGTGTTGTCGACGGCGTAGAGCACGCCGCCGTCCTCGTCGAACAGCCCCAGCGTGTGCTCGACGTTGTGCCAGTCGAAGTAGTTGTCCCGCGGGAAGCCGTCCTGCGGGTAGCGCAGGAAGCGGGTCGTGGTCTCGCTGTAGATCGAGAGGTTCTGCAGGTTGAACGGGAGCGTCACGGTGTACCAGCGGTAGCTGGTGGCGTTGTTGACGTAGGGGGTGGCGTTGCGATTGATCGTGTTGTCGAACTCGACCCGGTTCTCGCCGCGCCGCAGCCGGTAGACGGTCGAGGTGTGCGGCGTCCCGGTGCGCGTGACCTGCAGCTCGGCGATCAGCGGCCCGGCGGCCCGGACCGTGACGCTGGCGCCGCCCACCGCGGCGGCGGTCGGCGCGCGGCCGGCCTGGACGTCGGACTTGGTGCTGGAGGCCAGGCGGTTGAAGCGGTAGCTGCTGCCGGGGTCGATCAGCGCGCGGCCGGTGGCCTTCTCGGTCAGCGTCGTCAGCGACCCGTCGGCGGGATCGACGACCAGCCGGTAGTGGTCGTTCTCCAGCGTCGTCGGCGTGACCTGCAGCATCCCCTCCGGCACGGCGGCCGGCGCGCCCGGCTGCAGATCGTACACGCGGTAGCCGATCGCCGGCAGGCCCAGCGCGCGGAAGGCGATCTCGGAGGTGGCGTCGAAGCGCTGGTACGGCAGCTCCTGCCCCGTGGCGCGATCCACCACGCGGAAGGCGGTGCCGTAGAGCGCCGCCGGCAGCGCCACGCGCGCCCAGCCGTCGCGCGCGCGGCCCAGCGGGTTGCTGACGATCACCGCGTCGCCCGCGGCCGGCACCTGGGCCGTGGCCCGCTGCAGCCCCTCGGCGAGCAGCGAGGCCGTGGTCGAACTGGCCTCGACGGCGTAGGAGAGGTGGGCCCGGTTGTTGCGGTCCATCTCCTCCGGCGTGAAGTACCCCGGCCAGCCGCCCGCTCCCGAGTGCTCGTCGACCTCGAGCATCCGGCGATAGGCGTGGTCGACGTCGGCCTGCGGCACCGGCAGCCCGTCGACCAGCGACCCCGCGGCCAGCAGCGCCTCGGCCGCGCGGGCCTCGCGGTGCGCCTGGCGCACCATCCGCTCGGTGTGCGGCGCGTCGGCGTGGCTCCCGGACCAGGCCGCGCCGAAGTCGCCCGAGAACGACGGGAACGCGTCCGCCCCGTACTTCGCGAGCATCAGGTCGAGGAACTCCTCGGGCGTCGCCATCACGAACTTCGGGGTCTGGTAGGTCGCATTCCACTGGTTGACCAGGTCGCGGACCTTGAACCCCTGGTAGTGATTGTCGAAGGCCCGCATCAGCATCAGCTCGGGGTACGGGTAGCCCAGCTCCTCCAGCTCGGGCAGCTTCTTCCCCGTCTTGTTGCGGATGTCCGCGATCCCGTCGAAGAACGAGAAGCCCCAGTCGAAGGCCTCGGCGTAGGCGTCGAAGGTGTGCCAGGTCAGGACCCGGCTGCCGTCGGGACCGACCCACCACCACGGCCGCTCGCCGTGGTGCGGGTGCTGGACCCGGCCGCCGAACGGCGTGTTCATCCCGGACAGGTAGTACTCGATCCCGCTGCGCGCCAGCAGTTCCGGCAGCGCGAAGGTCGAGCCGGGAACGTCGTCGGTGATCCAGGTCCGAAGCGGGACCTGGTGCTCGCGCGCGAAGCGCGAGGCCCAGTAGAGGTTGCGCGTCAGCTCCTCGTGGCCCGCGGTCGTGGTGTGGAGCGAGGCGTAGCCGGCGCCCAGGGACAGCCGCCCGCTGCGCAGCCACGCCACCATGCTGTCGCGTTCGCTCTCGGTGGAGCGCTCCCACCAGCGCGCCAGGAACCACGACTCCTCGATGAAGAAGCGGTACGCCGGGTCCGCCGCGAGGTTCGCCAGCACCTGGTCGAGGTGCGTCTTGGCGAAGGCCTCGATCTCGTCCGGCGGCTCGGTGAAGCCGATGTCGAGGTGGCTCCACTCCGCGATGTAGATCGTCTTCACCGTCGACGCAACCCCTTCCGACGCGTCGCCGAAGGCGTCGAGGTCGTCGATCCAGGTCTCGTTCCCGACCGGCCCGTCGGTCGTCAGCTCGAAGCGGTGGACGCGGGCGAGCGTGTCGTTCTCGTCGGTGAACTCGAGCGTCCAGCTCGCCGGCTCCGAGCCCGCGGAGCCGGACCAGACGCGCGCGCGGACGACCGGGTGGCCGCTGCCCGGCTGGATCGCGAACCGGATCCAGCGCTTCTGGTTGACCGGGATCACGGCCGTGCCCGTCGCCGCCTTCTGGACGAAGGTGCCGCTCTCGGTCCGCCAGAGCGAGAGCCGGCCGGCGCTGTCGACCCGCAGCCGGTACTTGCGCGGCGTCGGCGCACGCTGTTCGAGGTCGAGATCGAAGTAGTAGGCTGCGCCCAGCTCGGTCCGGTACTCCAAGGCGATCGAGAAGGTCGTGGCGGTCGCCGGCACGACGTGGTGGCGCGCCCAGTGCTTGGACGGGGAACTCGCGTAGGGTCCCTTGCCGTCGGCGTAGAAGCTGCTGTCGCCGCCGTCCGGGATCCGGGTCCAGGGGGAGGGCTGGCCGAGGCCGTTCCCCTGCTCCCAGTCCGCGTCCAGCTCGGACTCGAAGTTCGCGGTGTAGAGCGTGCCGGAGCCGGGGGTATAGGCGCGGGCCGGCCGGACGGAGGCGCCCGCCAGCAGGACCGCCACGAAGAGCCCGGCGAGCAGGCCGGCGCCGGGGCGGGTTCGGCTCAGGTTGCGGGCGGAGCGGGTGGGCATCGCGGAGTCTCCCCTTCAGCGGCAGAGAATGTACCGCGACGGGCGCCTCCGGGGTCCTGGCCGGCGGCGGAAGGCGGCGGCTCTCAGAAGAGGGCCTTGAGCAGCTGGGTCACCAGGTCGTCCAGCGAGAAGATCGTGAGGACCAGCGGCGCCAGCGGGGCGGCGGTCATCGCGGCGAGCCTCGCCGCATCGCGGGCACCGAAGGGTACGACGCGCATCTCCTGGACGACCGCGAAGCTGTTCCCCAGGTCGGCCAGCGACTGGATGTCGCCGGTCCCCAGGAACTCGTCCTCCTTCGACGCACCGCCGCGAATCCACTTCCCGTCGAACTCCTGGACGTACCGGCTGGCGAGCGTGCCGTACTCGCTCAGCCCGCGCCGCCTCGCTCGCGCGAGGGGCGGCGTGAAGACGACCAGCGGGCCGAGGATGAACGCCAGGAAGAAGCCGATGAACCCCACGAT
The DNA here is from genome assembly GCA_025456425.1 of Acidobacteriota bacterium. Taxonomy (GTDB): domain Bacteria; phylum Acidobacteriota; class Polarisedimenticolia; order J045; family J045; genus JALOKP01. Next base: position 6,709 of record JALOKP010000155.1, read on the forward strand.
CTGAACCTTGAAGTCCACCAGGTTCGCGCCCTGCTGGAAGATCCGGCCGGCGATCTGACCGGAGAGCAGGGCGCCCTGGGCGAAGAGGATCGGGCCGTAGGCATAGGTGCCCTGGCCCAGGAAACCGAGGCCCCCGGCCCGGTCCGGGTGGGTGGGGACGAGGCGCAGGTCGAGCCGCGAAACCCGCCACAGGAAAATGAACCACAGGACGATCCGCATGTACCATCGCAGCAGAATGAACTGGAAGATCGGGAGGCTGACCAGGACGTACCAGTAGCCGGCGGGAGTCAGGTTCAGGTGCCCGCCCTCCGGCCTCGCGTACCAGGTGGCCGCCTCGAGGGCCGTCTGGCTGCGCCAGA
>JALOKP010000043.1 GCA_025456425.1 Acidobacteriota bacterium
GCCGATCGTGCAGAGCTTGGCGTCGCGGTAGTACTTCTCGACCGGGTAGTCCTTGACGTAGCCGTAGCCGCCGAAGACCTGGATCGCGTCGTTGGAGACCCTCACCGCGACCTCGCTGGCGTAGAGCTTGGCCATCGACGACTCGAGGGTCGTCGGCTTCTTCTGGTCCTTCAGCCAGGCCGCGCGGTAGGTCAGAAGGCGCGCCGCGTCGGTCTCGGTGGCCATGTTCGCCAGCATCGCCTGGACCGCCTGGAAGCTGCCGATCGGCTGGCCGAACTGCTTGCGCTCTCCGGCGTAGCGAACGGCGTGTCCCAGCGCGCCGGCCGCAATCCCCAGCGCCAGCGCGGCGATCGAGATCCGCCCGCCGTCGAGGACCTGCATCGCCTGCTTGAAGCCGGTCCCCGCCTCGCCGATCAGTTGCCCCCTGGGGATCCGGCAGTCCTGCAGCACGACCTCCGAGGTGTCCGAGGCGCGCATCCCCAGCTTGTCCTCGTGCTTGCCGACCGAGAACCCGGGGGTCCCCTTCTCGACGATGAAGGCCGAGATCCCGTGGTGGGCCTTGGAGGGGTCGGTCGAGGCGAAGAGGACCGCAACTTGGCCGACGCCGGCGTGTGTCGTGAAGGTCTTGGAACCGTTGAGCACCCACTGGTCGCCGTCGAGGACCGCCGTCGTGCGGGTCCCGCCGGCATCGGAGCCGGCGGTCGGCTCGGTCAGGCCCCAGGCCCCGATCCATTCCCCTTTCGCCAGCCGCGGCAGGTACTTCCGCTTCTGCTCCTCGCTGCCGAACTGCAGGATGTGCCCGGTGCCGAGGCTGTTGTGGGCTGCGACCCCGAGGCCAACCGAGGGGTCGACCGCGCTGATCGCCTCGACGATCGCGACGTACTCGACGTAGCCGAGACCGGCGCCGCCGTACTCCTCCGGGACCAGGACCCCGAGGAACCCCAGCTCCCCGGCCTTCCGGAAGGCGTCGACCGGGAAGGTCCCCTCGCGGTCCCACTCTCGGATGTGGGGGGCGATCTCGCCTGCCGCGAAGTCGGCGGCGGCCTTGCGGATCTGCTCCTGTTCCTCGGTCAGGCGAAAGTCCACGGCGTCCTCCGGCGGGCGTCGAAAGGCGACGGCGGGCCTGGCGGCTCGGGTCGTGTCGGGGGCGGAACGGCAGATGATACCGCCCCGCGCGGACCGGCGCCGCGCTCAGAGCAGGTCGACGAACAGCTCGTCGGCGATCAGGAACCCCGTCCCGGTCAGGCGGACCCGGCTGCCGTCCCGTTGCGCCAGGCCGGAGCGGACGGCCCGTTCGAGCGCCGCCTCGCGCCCGGCCAGCGCGGCCTCTCCGTAGCGGGCGGCCAGCGGGGCGAGGTCGACCCCCGCTTCCGTCCGAAGGCCGAACACGAGCGCCTCGCCGGCGCGGCGGTCCGGGTCCCACGGCTCGGCCTCGACCGCCGGGAACCCGGCCCACGCGGCCGCCTCGTAGTCCGAGAAGCGCCGCGGGTTGGTCCAGCGCGTCCCGTCGACGTAGGAGGCCGCCGAGGGCCCGAACCCCGCGTACGGGAGATCGCGCCAGTACCGCAGGTTGTGGCGGCTCTCGTGCCCCGGTCGGGCGAAGTTCGAGATCTCGTAGCGCGGCAGGCCGGCGGCGGCGAGCGCCTCGACCGCGGCCTCGTACATCTCCGCCGCGCGGTCGGGGTCGGGCCGCGGCAGCTCGCCGCGCTCGATCGCCCGGACGAGCGGCGTCCGGCTGGTCGTCTCCAGCGCGTAGATCGAGACGTGGTCCGGGCCCAGGCCGATCGCCCGGTCCAGTTCGCCGGCCCAGCCCGGCAGGTCCTGTCCCGGCCAGCCGAAGATCAGGTCGATCCCCAGCGAGGGGATCCCGCCCGTCCGCGCCGCCGCGACGGCGCGGAGCGAGTCCTCGACGCTCCCCGGGCGGCCGAGCGCGGCAAGACCCTCCCCCGTCAGCGACTGGATCCCGATCGTCAGGCGGTTCACGCCGGCCGCGCGCCAGGCGGCGACCGACTCGGCGTTCACGTCCTCCGGGTTGGACTCGAGGCTGATCTCGCCCCCCGGCCACAGCGCGAACGCCTCGCGCACCGCCGCGACCGCCCGCTCGATCACTTCCGGCGGCACGCGCGAGGGCGTCCCGCCGCCGAAATAGACGGTGTCCGCGGGGCGCACCCCGAAGCGCGCAGCGAAGGCCCCGAGTTCCGCGACCAGCGCGTCGGCGAAGGCCGGCGCCCGGCGGTCCTGCCCGGTGACGATCGCGAAATCGCAGTAGGCGCAGCGCTGGCCGCAGAACGGCACGTGGAGGTAGACGCCCAGCGAGCGGTCGTCGCGCATCGGCCCGCCATTGTGCGCGACAATCGCGGCGATGCGCGCCCCTTCCGGATCCGCCCGGCCGCTCCGGCGCTTCGGCCAGAATTTCCTGGCCGACCGCGCACTGGCGGCGCGGCTGGTCGAGCTGTTCGACCCGCAGCCGGGGCAGGTCGTCGTCGAGATCGGGCCGGGGACCGGAGCCTTGACCGGGCTGCTCGCCCCGCGTTGCGGGCGCTTCGTCGCGCTCGAGCTGGACGAGCGGCTGCTGCCCGGCATCGAGGCGCTGCTGGCGGGGCGGCCCGGGGCCGAGGTCCGGCGGGCCGACGCGCTGGCGGTCGACTGGGACGTCCTGGCCGCGGACCTGGGGACCGAACGGCTGCGCGTGATCGGCAACCTTCCGTTCAACGTGGCGACCCCCATCGTGCGCCGGCTGCTGGCCAGCGACCGCGTCGCCGACCTGCAGGTCGTGCTGCAGCGCGAGGTCGCGGACCGCTTCCTGGCCGGGCCGGGGACGAAGGACTACGGCCCGGTCTCGATCGTGGCCGCGCTGCGCGCCGAGGGGCGCCGCCTGATCTCGCTGGGCCCCGGCGCCTTCCATCCGCGCCCGAAGGTGACGAGCAGCGCGATCGCGCTGGCGCGGCGCCTCGAGCCGCCGCTGCCGGTGGCGGAGATCCCGGACCTGGAGCGCTGCCTGTTCCGGGGGTTCGGCCACCGCCGCAAGCAGCTCGGGAACAACTTCGGGGCCGACGGCGAGCGGGTCCGCGCCTTCCTCGCGGCCCATGGCCTGCCGCCCGACGCGCGCGCGGAAGCGGTCCCCGCGGCGCTCTGGCTGGCCCTCGCGCGCCACCTATAATCCCGCCCCGATGCGAGACGGCGGCGAAGTGGAGATCTACTCCCTCGGGGGGTGCGGCGGTTTCGGCATGAACGCCACCCTGTACGTCTCGGGCGACGAAGGGCTGCTGGTCGACTTCGGGCTGGGGCTCCCGAAGAGCCCGTCGCTGGGGGTCAATCAGATCATCCCCGACCCGACGCCGCTGCTCGCGCGCTGTCCGCGCCTCACCGCGGTCCTGCTGACGCACGCCCACGACGACCACGTCGGGGCGATGCCGTTCCTCCCTCCGGCCTGGCGCACGGCCCCCGTCTACGGCCCGGGGCTCGCGATCGACGCGGCGAAGGACCGCTTCGCGGACCACGCGCGCCCGGCCCCGCCGCTGCACGCGGTCGCGCCCGGCGCGCGGCTCGAGCTGGGCCGTTTCGCGGCGACGCTGGTCCACGTCACCCACTCGGTCCCCGAGACCCGGGTCGTGGCCCTCGAGACGCCGGCCGGGCTGATCGTCCACCTCAGCGACTTCAAGCTCGACGCGACCCCGGTCCAGGGCCCGCCGACCGACCTCGCGGCGCTCGCGGAGCTGGGGCGGCGCGGCGTGAAGCTGGTGCTCTTCGACAGCACCGGGGCGCTGCGCGAGGGGCGCACCGGGAGCGAGCGTGCCGTCGTCGCGCCACTCGAGGAGATCCTGCGCGAGGCCCCCGGGCAGGTCATCGTTTCGACCTTCGCCAGCCACCTCCACCGGATCCAGTCGCTCTGCGCGATCGCCGCGCGCGCCGGCCGGCAGCCGGTCCCGATGGGACTGCGGATGACCCGCACCCTGCGCCACGGGATCGACCGCGGGCTGTTCGATGCCCCGTCCGGACTGCTGCGGGGCCGCGACGAGCTGCCGCGGATCCCGGAGCGGCAACGGATGGTGATCGCGGGGGGCTGCCAGGGGGAGCGCGACTCGTCGTTGAGCCGGATCTCGCTGGACAACGAGCCCCGCCTGTCGGTGGGGCGCGGGGACCTGGTCGTGATCTCCGCCAGCGTGATTCCGGGCTGCGAGGTGAACGTCAGCCGGATGACCGACCGCTTCCTGCGGCGCGGGGTGTCGGTCGTCCACGCCGCGGAGGTGCGGAACCTGCACGTCTCCGGCCACGGCGGGCGGGACGAGATCCGCGAAGCGCTGGAGTTGCTGCAGCCCGACGCGGCGGTGCCGATCCACGGGGACCGCACCCATCTCGAGGCCGCCGCGCGCCTGGCCGAGCGGCTCGGCCGACCGCCGCGCGAGGTCGAGGTGATCGAGCGGGGCGAGGGGCTCCGGCTCGGCCCGGGCGGGCTCACGCGGGGCGAGCGGATCGAGCTGCTGCCGCGCTACCTCGACGAGGCGGGACACGAAATCCCGGGAGAAACCCTCAAGGATCGCTTCCGAATGTCCGAGACGGGGGCGGCGACGATCTTCGCCGCGATCCGGCGGGGGCCCGGGACGGCGCTCGCGGTCGAGGTCCGGATGGCGGCACTCGGCGTCCCCGGCTGGGACGATCCGAAGAGCCGGCGGGTCCGCGCGCTCGAGGACGAGATTCGGGCGCTGGTGCTCCGGCTGGGAAGCCGGCCGGGGAGTGGAGAGCGGGTGAAGGACGCGATCGCGAGCCTGGCCGGGCACGCCCTGCACGAGGGGAGCCGGCGCAAGCCGAAGGTGGTGGTCGTCCTGGATGACCTGTGGGGGACGGCGTGAGCGCCCCGGGACCGCTCGGGCCCCTCGAAGCCGCACTGCTGGGACTGGTCGAGGGGCTGACCGAGTTCATCCCCGTCTCCTCGACCGGTCACCTGATCCTCGCTTCCTGGCTGCTGGGTCGCACCGGCGATCCCGGTCTCGCCGCCTACGAGATCGTGATCCAGTCGGGAGCGATCCTGGCCGTGCTCGGCCTCTACCGGGAACGGTTCGTCCAGATGCTCCGCGGCTTCGCCGGGCGCGACCCGGCCGGCCGGCGGCTGCTCGTCAACCTGCTCGTCGGGGTCGTCCCGGCGCTGCTGCTCGGCGTGCTGCTCAAGGGGCCGATCGATCGCTGGCTGTTCTTCCCGCGCCCGGTCGCGCTGGCGCTGGCCGCGGGAGGGATCGTGATGCTGGCCTGCGAGCCGTTGCGCCGGCGGCGGGCCGTGGACGGCGTCGGTCTCGACGATCTGACCTGGCGCCAGGCCCTGGGCGTGGGGTTGGTCCAGTGCGTCGCGATGTGGCCGGGGACCTCGCGCTCGCTGGCGACGATCCTGGGCGGCCTGGGGGTCGGTCTCCGGCCGCCGGCCGCGGCCGAGTTCTCGTTCCTGCTGGCGCTGCCGACCCTCCTGGCGGCGACCGCCTACTCGCTGGTCAAAGACGGCGCCCTGATCGCCGCCTCGGTCGCCCCGTCGTCGGCCCTGCTCGGAATCGTCGTGGCGATGGTCAGCGCGGCGCTCGCGGTCAAGGGGTTCGTCCACTGGCTCGGACACCACGGCCTGGCCCCCTTCGCGGTCTACCGGATCCTGCTCGCACTGGCGGTCCTTTTCCTGCTCCGGTAGGCCTGTTCCCCCTACCCATCTGCTGTTTACGGCGTTACCATCCCGTTCGATGCTGCGCGACCTGCTCGACGCCCCGCGGGGCCGGGAGGCGGTGGGGATCGTACTGACGGGGGCCGCGGTGCTCTGTGCACTGGCCCTGGCGACCTTCACCCCGACCGATCCCTCCTTCTTCGCCTCCAGTTCCAGCGGGGTCACCCGGAACTGGGTCGGCCCCGCCGGGGCCCAGGTTTCGGCCGTCCTCTACGAGACCTTCGGGCTCGCGGCCTGGTTCCTGCCGCTGATCCTGATCGCCGGCGCGCTCCGCCAGCTTCGGCGCAGCGCCGAGACGCTGCGCGGCTCGGCCGTGGCTGGGCTGGTCCTGGTCGGGCTCGCGACCGCCATCCTGATGTGCCTGATCGCCGGCCGGATCCGGCTGCGCGGGGCGTCGATGATGGCCGGGGGACTGGTCGGCAGCCTGATGTCGCAGGGGCTGACCGCGCTCGCCAGCGACGTCGGCGCCGCGATCGTGGCCGGCACGATGCTGCTGGTCGGGCTGGCCCTCGCCGCCCGCTCGTCGCTCGCCGATTCGGCCGGCGATGCGAGCCGGGTGGTCCGCCGCGCCGTTCCCCCCGGGACCGGCACGGCCCTGCGGCGCGGCGCCGGCCGGGTGACCGGATCGCTGGGAAGGGGCCTCGCCGGCTTCGGCCACGCCCTCGCGCAGCTACGCCACCGGCGGCGGCCGCGCCCCGCACCGGGGCCCCAGGCGATGCCGGCTGGCGAGCCGGAGCCGCTGGATCTCGGCCCTGCCGCGCGCGTCGCGGTGCCGGCCCTCGCCCCCGAGGCGCTCGACGAGCCGGTGCTGCTGCCCGACGACCTGGGGCTCGACGGCGAGGAGCTCGAGCCCGAGAACGACCCGTCGGCCCAGGCCGCGGCGGCGTCCAGCCGGCGCGCCCCCCGCCGGGCCGCCCGCCCGCGCGGCGAGCAGGCCGCGCTTCCGGTCGACCTCCCGGCCGCCCGCGCCAAGCTCCCGCCGCTCGAGCTGCTGGCCACTCCCCCGCCCCAGGCCCCGCCCGACCGCCAGGAGCTGCTGGCGATCGCGCGCCACATCGAGCGGCGCTGCGCCGAGTTCCAGGTCGAGGGGCAGGTGACGGAGTTCCATCCCGGCCCGGTCGTCACGACCTACGAGTTCCGTCCCAGCGCCGGGATCAAGCTCGCCCGCATCACCTCGCTCTGCGACGACCTGGCGCTGGCGCTCGAGGCGGACAACGTCCGGATCGACCGGATCCCGGGCCGTCCCACGGTCGGGATCGAGGTCCCGAACCGGCGCCGCGAGCTGATCGCGCTGCGGCCGCTGCTCGAGCACGAGAGCTTCCGCCGGCCCAGCGACCCGCTGACGATCGCGGTCGGCCGGACGCAGGAAGGCGAGGTCTTCGTCACCTCGCTGGCCAAGATGCCGCACATGCTCGTCGCCGGGTCGACCGGCTCGGGCAAGAGCGTCGGCCTCAACACGATCATCACCTCGATCCTCTACCGCGCCCGGCCCGACCAGGTGAAGTTCATCATGGTCGACCCCAAGATGCTGGAGCTGGGGATCTACCAAGGGCTGCCGCACCTGCTCGTCCCGGTCGTGACGGACATGCGGCTGGCCACCAACGCGCTCAAGTGGGGGGTGCGCGAGATGGAGCGGCGCTACCGGCTGCTCGCCTCGTGCAACGTGCGCGACCTCGAGGGGTTCAATCGGCACGTCGAGGAAGACCCCGACGCGGTGCGCAAGGCGATCGAGAGCATCCCGCGCCGCGGCGAAGGGGAGCGCTTCGAGGCCAAACCCCTCCCCTACATCGTGGTCGTCGTCGACGAGCTGGCCGACCTGATGATGACCACCGGCCACGAGGCCGAGGAGGCGATCGCGCGGCTGGCGCAGAAGGCGCGCGCGGTCGGGATCCATCTCGTGCTCGCGACGCAGCGCCCCTCGGTCGACATCCTGACCGGCACGATCAAAGCCAACTTCCCGGCGCGGATCGGCTTCCGTGTCGCCTCGCGGATCGACTCGCGGACGATTCTCGACGCGTCGGGCGCGGAGCGGCTGCTGGGCCAGGGGGACATGCTGTTCCGGCTGCCCGGCAGCTCACGGCTGCAGCGCGTCCACGGCGCGTACGTCTCGGAGGAAGAGGACCTGCGGATCGTGCGCTGGCTGCAGACCCAGGCCAAGGCGGAGTACGACAAGAGCGTGCTCGAGGACCAGCCCGATTCCGGCGCCGACAGCGGGGGCGGCTCGACCGAGGCGTTCAACCCGAACGATCCGGTCTATCGCGATGCCGTCCGGCTGGTGGTGCAGTCCGGGCAGGCCTCCACCTCGTACCTGCAGCGCCGGATGAAGCTGGGCTACTCGCGTGCGGCGCGGATCATCGACCAGATGCAGGAGGACGGGGTCGTCGGCCCGCCGGACGGCAGCAAGCCGCGGCAGATCCTGGTCGAGACCGACTACCTGGAGCGGCTGAACGACCCGCGCAACGACCTGTAGCCGGCCCCGCCCCGCTCAGTAGCCGCGGACGGTCGCCTCCGGCCCGAGATCCTGCGGCTTCACCCCCAGGAGCGGCGTGCCGCCGAACACCTCGATCGTGCCGACCGGCCAGCCGCGCTCGAGCTGGAACCACGACTGGACGGCGTAGGGGGCCAGGATCGCGACGTTGGCGGTGCGTCCGCTGAGCGGCTGCTCCGGCTCGGCCGGCTGGAACGGGAAGGGATCGATCAGCACCCGCGCCGAGCGGGGCGCTACGGCCTCCGCGGCGACCTGGAACCGGCCCGCCGCTCCGTCCGCGCGGCCACCCGAGGCGAGCGCGCGGGCGACCGTGTCCTCAGCAGCCTTCAGCACCACTTCGGCGGTCCGTCCGGCCAACTCCCATTGCGGGTAGTGCCAAACGAGGGGTGTCCCGGGCAGCAGCGCCAGCAGCAGACCGAGCCCCAGCAGGACGAGCGGAGCGGACCGCAGCGCGGTGCGGCGCGGGCCGGGGCCGGCCGCTGCGGTGCGGGCCGCGATCCACGTGGCCCCGGCTCCCGCCCCCGCGAAAACGGCGAGCGGCGCCAGCAGCCCCTCGCCGTAGCGCAGCCGGAAGACCGGCGCGCTCAGGAAGCTCGCCGCCGCCGCCACGATCCAGAAAAGGCACGCCCGGCGCACCGCGGGCCAGCCGGGCGCGGCAGCCGGAGCCGATCCGGACCGCCGGACGAAGAGCCACGCGACCAGGGCCGCAGCGAGCAGTGCTCCGGCCCAGGGCGCGAGACCCCAGCGCTGGTGATCCAGCAGTCCCGCCGCCAGCTCGCGGATCGTCTCCCCGAGCGGCATCGGCTCTTCGCTCTCGTAGCGACCGATCGTGCCGAGCAGCGCGATCCGGTAGAGGAGCTGGGCCGCGAGCCCCGCGCCAAGGATGCCGCTCGCGACCAGCGCGGCGCGGCGGCCGGGACGGAGGCGCCACGGCGCCAGCGCCAGGATCGCCAGGATCGGGGCCAGCAGCGCCGGCTCCTTCACCGTCGGGGCAAGCAGGGCAAGCAGCACGCCGGCCGCCAGGCGACCGGGCCGCAGCGGCTCGCGCCCGGTGAGCGCCACGAGGGCGCCCAGCACGAGCGCGGTCGCCAGCGTGTCGGCGTCGCGCGAGGTGACCGGGATCGTCTCGGCCTGCAGCGGGTGCAGCGCGTAGACCAGGGCGGCGACCGCGAAGGCCAGGCGCGGCGCGGCCCCGTGCCGCGCGGCCAGGACCCCGGCCAGCGCGGCCGCGAGGCCCAGCAGACCGAGGCGCATCGCGTGGTAGCCAAGGGGCTGGTCGCCGAAGAGCGCCCACTGGAGCGCGGTGTAGGCGGTCAGCCCCGGGCGCCAGAACCGCGCGCCTTCCCAGAGCCCCTCGAGGTAGCGCTGCGTGAACAGAACCGACGGGTCGGCCAGCGCCGCCTTGGCCTGGGCCAGGATCGGCCAGATGTCGACGCCGGTGAACGGCATCGAGAGCGTCGCCCGCCACGCGAAGAGGATCAGGAGGCCGAGCAGCACGAGCGCCGCGACCGCCGGCCCCGATCGTCCGGAGCGTGGGCTCAACGCGCGGACCCGGGGGCCGCCGACGAGGCCACGGGGTTCCCGGACAGGGGGTCGATCGGGAAGGCCCCTGCGACCGTCTGGGCGCTGGCCTCGAGCAGCGCGCCCGAGCGGTCGAATGCCAGCCGGCCGAGCTGCTGGCCGAGCAGGCCGACCCACAGCGTCGGGGCGGCGAAGCCGTCCTGGGGCGCCGTGCTGATCACCGAGCCGTTGCTCGCGAGGGCCGCGTCCACGCCGGGGGCCGCGCGCAGGAGCTCGGCCAGGTCCACGTAGCCCAGGTTCGAGAGCAGGACGACGCGCGCCCCCTGGCCCTTCCAGTACGCCACAAGGGGCGGCACGACCTCCCGAGGGTCGACGGTGACGACGGTCCCGGTCCGCGGACCTCCCCAGACCGCGGTCCGGTCGTGCTCCACCACTCCGATCACGACGATCCGGCCGGACGGCGTGTCGAAGGCCGCCGTCTCGCCAACCAGCGGGCGACCGGTCTCCAGCACGCGGAGGTTCGCGGCCAGCAGCGGGAAGGGAGCGGTTGCCGCGAGCGCGGCGACCCCTTCGGCCCCGACCGCCTCCAGGTCGAACCGCCCGACCGCCGCCGCCGCGTAGGGGACGGTCCCGTAGAACGCGATCATCTCGCCGAGCGGCACCAGCTCGTCCAGGGACGGGTCGGCGAGGTTCCCGGTGCTGACCCACAGCGGCTGCACGCCGGGCTCGGCCCCGCGCAGCCATTCGGTGAACGCGGGGCGGTAGAGCGCCCCGCCCATCCGCCCCTGGCAGCCCTTCGGGTTGATGAACCCGGTGTCGCCCCCGGTGGCCAGCAGCACCGTCGCCGTTCCTTCCGGAAGCGGGCGCCATGCCCCGTCCCCCGCGCCGGCGACCGGGACGGCGAGCAAGAGGAGCGTGGCCAGGACGAACGGGAGCCGCATGGGGAGAGCATAGTCTGGACCGCGCGGGCGGCCAAAAGGCGCTCCCCGCGCCCGCTTCCGCTGCCCGTCGCCGTGGTACATTCCCCGTCTGTCGCCGCCCCGATGGCGACGGGTCAGGACAAGTCGACGTGCCGAAGTCCAAGGGGGAGAAACCGGACACCCTCGGCGCCATCGAACGCGCGCTGGGGTATTCGTTCCGCGATCGCGAGCTGCTGGAGCGCGCGCTCACGCACCGCTCCGCGGCGCACGAGGCGCGGGTGACGGGCCACAACGAGCCGCTCGAGTTCCTCGGCGACGCGGTCCTCAACTTCCTCGTCGCCGACCGGATCGTGCGCAGGCGCTCCGATCTGGACGAAGGGGCGATGACCCGGCTCCGGGCGTCCATGGTCAACACCCACCGGCTGGCCAAGGAGGCGCTCCGGATGGACCTCGGCCGCGCCGTACGCCTCGGGAAGGGCGAGGAACGCTCCGGCGGGCGGGAAAAGCTCTCGATCCTTGCCGATACGACCGAGGCGCTGATCGGGGCGATCTACCTGGACGGCGGCATCCGCCCGGTTCGCTCGCTGATCCTGCGGCTGTTCGGGCCCGAGATCGACCATGCCGGGACGCGGCCGGCGGGGAACTGGGACCCCAAGACCCGCCTCCAGGAGCTGGTCCAGGCCCGCGGGATCGTGCTACCCGAGTACCGGCTGGTCTCGGAGACCGGCCCCGATCACTCGCGCCAGTTCGAGGTCGAGGTTCTGGTCGACGGGCAGGTGATCGGGCGCGGCGCCGGGTCGGCCAAGAAGCGCGCGGAGCAGGCGGCGGCTTCGGAGGCGCTCCGGGCGCTCAAGCAGTCCTGACGCGAACCCCGACCGGGATCGCGACGCGCATCCGTTGGGGCCGGCCCCTACGGCAGTTGCTGGAGGCAGCGCGGCGCACCGTCCGCGGCGCAGGGCGTGAAGACCTGCAGGTCGCCGAAGGCGTCGTGCTTGTACTTTGTCGGGTCGGGAAGCGCCTCACAGACGATCTCGCCTTCGTGGCCCGCGGTTCCCGTCGCGGCCTGCACGTAGCCGATCGAGCGCAGCGCCGCCTCGGTCTCGTCGATCAACTGCTGCGGCAGCATCGCGCGCGGGACCTTGGCCGCCGCGATCGCCTCGAGCCGGGCGCGCAGCGCGCCCCGCATCGCCGCCAGCGCCGACCCGTCCCGCGCCGCGAGGTCGCGGGTCTCGCCGGGGTCGGTGGAGAGGTCGAAGAGCGTCTCGGCGCAGGTGCGGTGGTCCAGTTGGTACTTCCACCTCCCCTGCACCAGCCCGGTGTAGCAGCCCATCCGAAGCGTCTGCGTCAGGGCCGAGGAGTCGGCCGCGGCCTCGGCGGGGGCCAGCGGGAGCGGCGGGACCAGCCCGAAGTCCTGGTACGGGAGCCCGGCCAGCTTCAACAGCGTCGGCCCGATCTGCGCGATCTCGGCCGCCGCGCCGATCTCCGCCGGCGCCAGCCGGCCGGGCCAGCGGATCATGATCGGCACGTGGGTCATGTCCTGGTCGACGCGGATCGTGTGGCCCAGCCAGCCGTGGGCCTGGAACGACTCGCCGTGGTCGCCCAGGATCACCACGATCGTGTCGTCGGCCCGGCCCAGCTTCTCCAGGTGGTCGAGGATCTCGCGCACGAACTTGTCGGTGTAGGCGATCTCCCCGCGGTACTGCCCGTGCAGGTAGAGCGCACCGTCGGGCGGGAGCGGGTTCTCGATCCACTTCAGGCACTGCACGTCTTCACGGGCGGGCCTGACGCCGATCCGGTACTGCGCGTCGTAGGGGGCCGGCGGAATGTAGTTGTAGTGCGGGTCCCAGAAGTGGACCCAGACCAGGAAGCGGTCGTCCCTGTAGCGGTCGAGCAGGTGCAGCGTCTTGCCCGACAGCTTGGGCGAAGTGACGACGTCGTGCCCGAGCGGCTCGAAATCGTAGTCGTCGAAGCCCCGGGAGAAGCCGTACTCGGGGCGCAGCGTCAGGGCGGGCGAGACGGCCCCGGTGCGCCAGCGCGCCTGCCGGAGCCGCTCGGCCAGCAGCGGGACGGAGGCGGCGAGGGCACGATCGTGCTCCTCGACGCCGTGCGCGGGGGCCGGCATCCCGGTCATCACGGCCATCATCGACGGTGTGGTCCAGGGCGCGGCCGAGAGCGCGTTCGTGTAGCGGACCGACTCCTTCGCGAACTCCGCCAGGGTCGGCGCGACGGGGCGACCGTCCTCGACGCGGGTCACCTCGTCGGCGCGCAGCGAGTCGATCGAGATGATCAGGATCGAGGGCTTCGGCTTCCGGCAGCCGGTCGCGGCCAGCACGGCCAGGCCCAACGCCAGCGCGGCGATCGCGCGGCGGCCGGCGCGGCTCACGGCGTCCCCGTCGGCGCACCGCCGACGGCCCGTTGCGTCGGCGGCCGCGCCTTCGCTTGACCACGCCCCTGGAAGGCCTGGGCGCGGCGCGCGAGGGCGGAGCCGGGGCCTCCCTTGAGCAGCGTCTTGTCGGTTCGGACGGTCTCCGTGACACCGGGGCCGGCGACCGCCTCGGCCTGGTCCAGGGCCGCGATCGCGGCCGGCTCGTTGCCCGCCTCGGCCTCGACCCGGGCCAGTTCGACCCAGGCCTGCGCCACGCCGGGCTGGGCCGCCAGGATCGTCTGCAACCGGGAGCGGGCGTCCTCGTGGCGGCCGCCGGCCCCGAGGAGCTGCGCCATCCCAAGCTGCAGCGCGAGGTTCTGGGGGTCTTTCGCCAGCGCCTGGTCGACGATCGTCGCGGCGTAGGAGAGGAGGCCCGCCCGCTGGAGCGCCCGGGCCTGGTTCAACACGTCCTGCACCGGATCGCCGGTGGCGCCGACCGACTTCATCAGCGCGGTCGCCGCCTCGCCCTCTTTCCCCTGCGCGAGCAGCAGCTCCGCGGCACGGGTGTAGGGGTAGCGATAGGAGGGGTCCAGCTTCGTCGCCTCCGCGAACTGCAGCAGCGCGGCGTCCTTCTCGTTCAGGTCGACCAGCGCGTTGCCCAGCTTCGCCACCAAGCCCGCCGAACGCTGCCGCGGCGATTCCAGCGCCTTCTCGTAGGCGACCCGCGCGCGGTAGGCGTTCTGCGTCTGCATGAAGAGGTCGCCCTGCCACTCGAGAAGCTCAGGGGCGTCCTTGTCCTCGTCGATCAGAAGCCGCACCTGCTCGATCGCGGCTTCCGTGGCGCCGATCGTCGAGAGCTGTTCGGCGACGGCGACGCGCTCGCCCGGCGTGAGCGGGCCGGCCACGAGCTGGTCGAGGATCGCACGGGCGCCGGCCGCGTCCTCGGCCCCGGCGAGCGTGCGGGCGACGTCGATGCGACGAGGGACCGAGCTGCCGGCGATTGCTTTCAGTTCCTCCAGCAGCGGGCCGCGCTCCGCTGGCGGGAGGAGCTGGACCAGCAGGGCGCGCGGGGCGATCGCGCGGGGCGCCAGGCGCGCGGCTTCGCGCAGGGCGACCACAGCGTCGGGCACGCGGTCGGCGGCGAGGGCCAGATGGGCCTCGCCCATCCGGGCGAGCACTTCGGCGGGCGGGCCCTCGCCGGGGTTGGAGAGGAGCGGCGGGGCCGGCTCGCCCGCCGCACGGCGCAGCGCCGGCCAGCCGTAGAGCCGCTCCGGCAGCGTCGCCACGGCGACGGCGGGTGCCGCGCCGGTCCGCGGCGCCTTGGCCGGGTCGATTCCGAGCAGGTCCAGGATGGCGTCGTGGAGGCCGGCCAGCGATGCCGGGAACTTGAAGCGCTCCGCCCCGCTGCCGACCACGCTGACGGTTTGCAGCGCGACCGGATCGGAGAGGGTCAGCCCGAATCGCTGTTCGCCCTGCTCACCCAGCGCCATCCCGTAGAGCGGGGCGACGATCATCGTCGTCCGACCGGCCAGGCCGTACGAGTCCAGCGCGTCGCGCAGCACGCCGATCGCCTCGTTGACGTCCTTGATCGCCGCGTCGTAGGCCTCCTCCGGCCGCGCGGGATCGAACCGGCCCACCGCGTCGCCGAAGTGGATCCAGACGAAGAGCGGCTTCTGGTTGGGGCGGGCGCGGAGGTAGGAGAGGAAGGCCGACGCCACCTCCTTGGCGGGCGCGAACCCGCCCCGCCACGGGCGCAGCCGCCCGCTTTCGTCGGCGGCGATCGCGGTGAGCGTGGGGCCGGATGGCGTTTCGAAGCTGTCGAAGCCTCGGGCGAGCCCGGTCAGCGTGGAGATCGAGCCTTCGCCGATGTAGGCGCGGGTTTCGTAGCCTTGGTTCTTGAGCGCGTCTGCGAGGTTTCCCGATGCGGCGGGAACCCTCGCCATGTCGCCCTCCCCTGGCCAGGTAGCGCTCCCTGCCAGAGATCCACTAAACACCCCAGAAACGACGCCGACCGAGTCAGGAACGGCAACGAGTACTCGGTCAGCGGCCCGCGGCATCGGACTCCCGCTGACGGCGTCCGCTCCCCGAATCGCCGACATCGTGACTAGGAGCACCGATTCCCTCGGACGAGTACAGCCGACTCCGACTATACCGATCAGCGCTGCCAGAGCTACCAAGAAGAAATCCGTTCTTTGGCGCATGAACTTCACTCACACCTCCAGAGCGGATGGAATCCTACCGCGCTCGAGATCGCGTGCCCGCTGTCCCTCCTGCCGCTACCGCGTCCAGGTCCATCAGCCAGACGTCAGCCTCGTTTTCCACGACCGTGGAGAACACATCACCTGTCTGGCGATCCACTGCAAGCGCTGCTGAGAACCGCCGCGGCGCCGCTGAAGCAATCACGCGAGAGGCACCCGTTCGCGGATTCACAGACACCATCTCCGCCCCGACTGTCATCAAGAGTTCCCCGGAATCCGTCCAAGCGCCCCCCTGTGCTGCAACCGGCATCAGTATCTCCCGCTCTTCCTGCAAATCGAATACCGACGCTCCTCCCTCACGCGCCACCAGAAGTAGGAATCGGCCGTCCAGTGACCAAGCGCGGGGAACCGAGTCTGGGTCTGACAGACGGTTCGATGGGACTATCATGCGAGGCTTACGGCGAGGAGACGCTTCAACGTCTATTTCGAGAATTCCCGTCCCACTGACGCAATAGGCAACTCGCTTGCCGTCCGGCGACCAGACGGGAGAATGAGCGCTCCCCCCTGCTGTCTCTGTAAGTCTCTCTGCATCCGAGCCGCTTGGCCGAAGACGCCAGATCTCGAAGTTCTTCGTTCGATTCGTGGCGAAGACAATCCACTCTCCATCCGGTGACCAACGTGGTGTACGCTCCTCATGTATGTCCTGTGTCAGACTCCACCGATCACTGTCGTCCGTTCGCAGCACAACTAGATCCGATGGACCGTCCTGTACCGAGATTACAAGCCACTTTCCGTCAGGAGAGACATCAGGCGCTGACTCCACACGGTTGTCGCGCGTAACAGGGCTGGGAACTCCCATCCCGCTAGGGGATATCCGAACTCGAACAACAGCCTCACTCCTTTTCCAACTTACTAGCGCTAGAGACCGGCCATCTCTTGAGGCAGACGGGAATTGCTGCGACTCCGCGAGAGACCGAACGAGCGGCGTCTGTTCGCGACTGCATGAGCCCGAGCTCTCCTCAATGGTGATCGCTCGGATGTCACTCGCACCACTCATTCGACTCGTAAACGCCAAAGCTGAGCCGCCCGCAAGCCACGTCGGGTCCTTCACAAGTCCGTCGCTCGCAACGCACTTCTTGACCTGCCTGGTACCTACATCGACGGTCCACAGGCCAGAGACACCGCTCCGTTCGCCAACGAATGCTATCCTCTTGCCGCTCGGAGACCACGCTGGCTCGACGGCATCCGCATCGACAAGCAACTCTCGGATCCCCGTACCGATGTCCACAATCCAAATCTCGCTGCGCAGGTTCCTCGGTGATCGTCCAACCCCCAACACCCGCTCAGTGGAGATCGCGAGCTGATTCCCACTCGGCGACCAGCTCGGATGATGACCGAAGTCAACGACCTTTCGTGCTCGCCCAGTATCGAGGTCCAGAACAAATACTCCCCCACCCTCTCGCTCCGACCGGAATGCGAGTTCTTTCCCGCTCGGAGAGAAGGCGGGGTCTAGGTCGGCCCCAAGAGAGTCTGCCGTGACGTTTCTGGCGCGCTGCGTTCCCGTTTCACCCAAGTAGATATCCCAGTCCCCGTCGGCGTCACCCGCGTACGCGACTCTAAGGCCCTCCGGAGAAAGGGCCGGGGAGATCTCCAGCCCTTGAGTCGTCGTAATGCGCCTTAGGGGGGGAGGCGCACCTCCAGCCTCTCCGCCCGGTTGCAAGCGCACTCGATTTGCCCGGACCGCCGACCATACGCCCGCCCCCGCAAGTGAAAGCGCAAGTGCGAGGCCGCCCAGACAGAGAGACACTTTCTTCCGCCGGGCTCTCGAGCGCCGCACCTCGGCTTCTGTCTTCTTGCCCCGCAGAAACGCAGAAAGGTCTGCCGCGAGGTCCCTTGCGCTCGCATACCGCAGGGATGGATCACGGTTCAGTGCACGCTCACATATCGCCACGAGCGCCGAAGGGGCCTCCGGCCTGATCTCATGGAGCGACGCGGGAGCCCGACTCAACAGATCCGAGAGCACCGCAGCCGGCAGCTTCCCCTCGTACGGAGGTCGACCTGAAACAAGGGTATAGAGGACAGCACCGAGGCTGTAAACATCGTGCTCGGGTGTCGGGTCTTCTCCGCGTGCCTGCTCAGGACACATGAACGCGGGAGTTCCGAGCACCGTCGCGCCGAGGGTCAGGCGCGCGTCCGAAGTGTCGTGAACCAACCCAAAGTCCGTTAGCTTCGGCGTGCCACTCCGATCGATGAGGATATTGGAGGGTTTTACATCCCGATGCACCAAGCCGATGTGATGTGCCGCCTCAAGAGCTTCGGCGATGTCGCGAACAATCTCCGCGGCGCGCTCGGGTCCTGCGGGCCCTTGCTCCACAATCGAGTCGACTGAACACCCATCGACCAGATCCATCGCGATGTACTGCCACCCATCGTACGAACCGCTTCCATGCACAGTCACGACATTTGGATGTTGCAGTTTGGCTACGGCTCGTGCTTCTCGACCGAATCTCCTCGCTTGCAGCCCGTCTGTGGCATCACGCTGCGGACGAACCTTGAGAGCGACGCGCCGGCCTAGCGAGAGCTGGACGGCCTCGAAGACAATTCCCATTCCTCCGCGGCCGATCTCGCGGAGGATGTCAAACTCTCCGATCCTCGACGGTATTGCACTTGTCTCAGAAGTCTGCGTCTGTTCGCCCAGGCCGATTCCTCGGCCTGCCAGGAAGTCGGTCAGCGAGAGATCCGGAGCGTGCTCGAGCCTCTCTTCCTCCGCTGCGGCGAGCTCTTGAGACGACAGCACTCCGCGCTGCACCAGAAGGTCGGAGAGTTCCTTGTCTTCTCGAGATAGCACGCGAAAAGGATACCGGGGTTGCTCCAGTTGGTGGAAACAGAAGCGGGGAGCCAGTGCCCCGGCTCCCCGCTGCAGTAGGCGAGAGTCTAGCTAACGCTGAGGCTTCGCGGAACGCTGCTTGATCACGGCGTTTCCGCTCGGGCCGGGAAGCTGCGCCTTCGTCGGACCGTATTCGACCGCGTTGTCATCGATGTCGATCGTCTCGACCTTGTACCAAAGGCCCGTCGCCTTCACGTTGCCGGCAGGCACCTGGATAGCATCGATGAAGCTGTAAGCGGACGCCTCACCCTTCGCAGGGATCAGGTCCGACACGCGAGCGTAGGGGCCGTTCTGAGTCGTGGCGCGGGACACATAGAAGCCACGGACGCCATCCTCAAGTGACGTCTTCCAAGAGACCTCGACGTTCGTCTTGCCCGCGTACTTCGCTGCGAGCTCGTAGACGCTGGCCGAGAGTCCGCCACCGAGGATGCACTGACCGTTGGCGGAGAGGTACCGCGTCGATACGGTGTTGCCACCGGCGGCTGGGAAACGGATCTTGAGAGCGAATGTGAACGCCGCACCGGATCCCGGGACTTCTCCCTCGGTGATCGTGGCGGTAGTTCCATTCACCAGGCGAACGAAAGCGAACTGATTTGCCGTAGCCGGCGTGGCACAATTCGCTGTGCGCGCACCCCAAACCTCATAGCCGACCGGCGCAACACCAGAAGCCTCGCCGACCGACGAGATTGCCGCCCAGGAAAGATTGAACGACGTCTGGGTGCTTCCAGGAGCCGCCTTCGGCACCGGAATCGGGCTCAGGCCACCCACGTTCGGAATCGCGGGACCTCCGGAACTCGCAGGTACACCACCTGCCTCGGACCGGGCGGTGCTGGCAGTCGCGACGCCGAGGCAATCGGTCCCGTTGACACCGGTGCAGGTCGCTTCATTCCACAGACTCGTCGAGTTGATCACGACAGTGCCGCGAACCCACGCGTAGAACCCCTGGTGGTTACCAGCGCCCGGGTTCTTCTCATGATCGAAAATAGAATTGAAGATGGTGCCGTCACCAACCTGGAAGTTGAAGATGTCCTCGCTGTACCCACGGTAACCGCTCAGGCCCTTGGCATTGAAGATAAGCTGGCAGGAGGGCTGTCCAGGGATCAGCTGATCGCAGGGCTTAGTCGGGCACGAGCCCTCGCAACCCGGATTGAACGTCGCCTTGCCTTCGGTGTAGTAGCGCTGGAAAACCGCATTGCCGGTCGGGACCTGAAGCACCGATGCCTCGAACGGGTACGCCTGCGCATTCGCGACAGTCGGAGTCATCACCGCGACAGCCGCAAGTACGAGGCTGAGAATCACGAGCTTACGCATTTTCTACCTCCGTAGATAAATCCTCGTTTTGTGGCTGCTACTCAGTAGTGCGGCCAGACGTAGCCGGACTTCGTCTGCGCCGGGAAGACCACAACTCCCATCCCGAGGTCCAGGTTGAAGTTGTTCGCCGGCGCTGCGCCGGAGAACCAATTCTGAAGAGTGGAGTTCCCCTGGAATTTCGAGATGCGGTTGATCGAACCAGCGCCAAGCTTCGTGTTCATGTCGTTGAACAGCGCATTCGCTTTGGTGAACGTCTGGTGGTATGGCGCTGCAGCGTTGAACGCCTGGTTCGCCGTGAAGCTGAAAGTGAAGTTCGGATCATGCGAGCCGACAACAACCGCAGCCGAGACAGGGCCGGAGGCCTTGGCGAACACGACGTAGGCTTCGCCCTTCACAACATTGAAGTTGTTGGTTGGCGCTGCTCCCGAAAACCAATTCTGGAGCGTCGAGTTAGCCTGGAACTTCGACAGCCGGTTGATGTCCGCGTCCTGCGACGCCAGGTCATTGAACAGCCCGTTCGCCTTCGTGAAGTTGTTGTTCCACGGCATCGACAGGTTGAAGGCCTGATTCGCCGCGACGTTCGGCACGAACTTGAATCCCATGTTCGATGCCGTTGCGAAGCCGCCGACGAGCAGTGCCACGCCGGCGAGCCCCACGAGGAGCCCCTTCAGGTACCGATTCATCCAATCCTCCTCACGCTCTTGGATTTCACCCCGGAGCCCGTCGCCCCCTGCTGACCACCCACCGCCCGGAGTACGGAAGGGCTGCCCGGCCAGACAGACGGAGCGCGGGACTCCGCGGCTACGTCCGGATACAGGTACGGTGTGTCCTCCCCGCCGGCAACGGGTTTCCGGATATCCCCTGTCGGCGGGAGGTTATGGTCATGTAAGTCGCTCACCTTTCAGTCGACCCGGTAGAAGACCACGGTGCCGGGTCGAATATCGTCCTGCCGGTCCACGAATTGCTGGCCGGCCCCCGAATGAATGCGCGCGTCGTGCCCGTTGGCGGGGCTGGTGGAAGAGACCACCTTCTGGATCGGGGTGCCGTCCTGGTAGCGGATGACCACGCTGCCGTCGGAGGACCGCGCCACCTGCAGGGGTGTTCCGTCCCGTTCGGCCATCATCGGGATCCGCAGGCCGACCAGGCCGGCGACGCTGCTTACGGCCAGCAGCACGGTGGCGGCCAGCCCGGCGGCCAGGGACATGCCGTGGTTCCGCCAGCCGCTGGCAGGGGCCGACTCGGCCCGGACGCGGCTGCGCAGCCGGGCGACCTCGAACTCGCTGACGGCGGGGGCGGTGCCGCGGACCCTGCCCGCCAGCGCCTCCCAGCCGGATTCGGTTTCGAACGTCATCGGAAGCTCCGGGGGCGTTGGACTCGCCCCTTCAACCGGTCATACCCGGGGGGCGGCTGGGACGTTCATCGCCCGGGGGGATTTATTTCGGGTCGGGGTCAGAGCAGTTCCGGCCGGTGGGTCCGGAACCACTCCACGACCTTCCGCCGGGCGTCCGAGGACTGCCGGCGGATCGTGACCTCCGCGACCTGGAAGACCTCGGCGATCACGGCCACCTCCAGCCCCTCCACGTCCCGCAGCAGAAGGACCTCCCGCTCCCGCTCGCCGAGGACCTGGGACGCCTCGGCCAGGGCGGCCCGGAACTGGGCCTCCTCCACCGCCCTCCCCTGGTCGGCCGGGGCCGACAGCCCGGACCCGGCCGCCTCGAGACCGTCCTCCCGGCGCCGGGGCGACCGGGCGCGGGCCGAGCGGGCGGCGTTGAGGGTCAGCCGCACCAGCCAGGCCTCGATCGGCCGGTCCGGATCGACCCGGCCGATCGTCCGGATCAGCCGGACGAAGACCTCCTGCGCCACGTCCTCGGCATCTTCCCGGTGGCGGGTCACCCCCCGGGCGACGGACAGGACGCGCCGGCCGTGGCGCGTGACGAGCTGGTCGAGCGCGTCGCGGTCGCCTGCCTGTGCGGCGCGGACCAGCTCGGCGTCGGACGGCTCCGGGTGACGAGGGGAGTCCATGAGAGCGCGACGGTATACTCGCACGCCCGGAGCCCGC